>JBGVPJ010000140.1:0-3196 GCA_045126955.1 Faecousia sp. | reverse complement strand
CAATGTAGGAAGAAATCACCAAGCCGTCGTATGCCCAAATATTGTCTTCGTTCAAGAAAGCACCTGCAGCAAGGGAAGCTTCATTGGCAGAAAGCATTTCCGGCGCATCCAACAGCACGTAGAATCCAAGCTCTTTCGCATAGGTCAGTAGTTCTGTTAGGGTGTTCAGCCCTTCCCCACCCTGCAGTGCAAAGGAACCAAACCCAAACCGCACAGCAGGTACAACGCCCTTGAGCGCATCAAGCAATTCCTTGGCATATCGGCTGTAGGCCTTGGCAATACCGGTATTTTCTTCCAGTATCTTACATGGAATATGTCGCTTATCCAAAGAAAACATCACTGCCGATGGATTCTTCAGTTTACGAATTGCATTTTGCAGCTTATCAATTGCCATGCTAAATCCCTCCATTTTTGCCATTTTTAATATTATAGCACACTTTTTCATCACTGCAAAGGTGTGAAACCTTTCCAATCGTGATTTTTTGACAATTGGGAATACTATTTTTGAAAGGAGGCGATCGTATGCACATGAAAGGACTGGCCATTGCCGTAGGCTTAGGCGCTGCTGCCGGTGCGGTGGCAATTTTGGCAATGCCACGGAATAATCCCACCCGACGGCTGGCTGCAAGAGCAGCTAACAAGATGGAGGATATGGCCTGGAGAGTTTCCAACAAAATTACCGATGAATTTGACCTGTAAAACAGAAAAAAGTCGAAACACCCGAAAAAATGACATGCACCCCAAAAGTTAGACACTTTTGGGGTGCATATCATGTGAGGGGCAATTTATTGGGTATTTAACCGAATTTCGTCGTTTTCTGCGGAAATATGAATCCGGAAAATCGGCTTTTCAAAGGAATCAATAATTTTTTCGCTGATGGGATCCTCCAAACTGCGTTGAATTTCACGGCGCAGATTACGGGCACCGTAGGTGACGGAATAGGCCTTCTCCACCAAATAACTGCGGACAGAATCATCCCAGGTCAGCTTCAGCCCACGGCCTTCCAAGCTGTCTTGAAGCTCACCGAGCATAATATCGGCAATTCCCAGAAAATTCTCCTCCGTCAGGTGGTTAAAGGTGATAATCTCATCCACCCGGTTGATAAATTCCGGACGCAGGAACTCCTTGAGCGCTTTCATGGTCTTTTCCTTCACCATATCGTTATCGGTTCTGCCAAAGCCCAATCCACCAACCCGCCCTTCGGAACCGGCATTGGAGGTCATCACAATGATGGTATTTTCGAAATTTACCACTCGGCCTTGGGCATCGGTAATCCGCCCATCGTCCAATACCTGCAAAAGTACATTCAGTACATCCGGGTGCGCCTTTTCAATCTCGTCAAACAGTACCACGGAATACGGTCTTCTGCGAATCTTCTCGGTCAGCTGACCTGCCTCGTCATAACCCACATAACCTGGGGGCGAACCGATCAGCTTGGAAACCGTATGTTTTTCCATGAACTCCGACATATCCAAGCGGATAAGGGAATCCACTGCGTCAAACATATCGCTTGCAAGACACTTTACCAGCTCCGTCTTGCCCACACCTGTAGGGCCCACAAAAATGAAGGAAACCGGTTTTTTCTTCGGGCTGATACCCACACGATTTCTACGGATGGCCTTTGCCACCGCCTCCACCGCCTCATCCTGACCCACAATATGGGTCTTCAAGCGGTCAGCCAAATCCTTAATCTGCTGGTACTCCTGCGCCTTAATTTTGCTGGCAGGAATTTTTGTCCAAAGCTCAATAATTCTGGCCAGGTTCTCAATGGTCACTGCCGGTGCAGGGATCTTATCCAGCTCCTCAATTTCTGCCGCCAGCTGGCACAGCTTGCTTCGAATCATAGCCAAACGCTCATAATGCTCGTTTTCCGTGTCCTCGGTGAGCATGCGCAGCTCCAGCTCATAGTCGTCCCGTTCCTTTTTCTTTTCCGCACGCAGGGAAATTTCTTTGCAACGCAGATTCACATCGGAGCAGGCTTCATCCAGCAGGTCGATGGCCTTATCCGGCAAAAAACGGTCAGTAATATATCGCTCAGACAGCACCACACACTGCCGCGCAATCTCCGGAGAGATAGACACGCCATGGAAGTCGGCATAGCTTTTGGCAATGCCCTGCATGATCTGGCAGGCCTCCTCAATGGTGGGTTCACTCACCGTCACCGGCTGGAAGCGGCGCTCCAAAGCGGCATCCTTTTCGATGTGCTTGCGGTATTCATTAAAAGTGGTAGCGCCAATCACTTGAATTTCTCCCCGGGAGAGGGCCGGTTTTAGAATGTTTGCCGCATTCATAGAGCCTTCCGCATCGCCTGCACCCATCAAATTGTGGACTTCATCGATAACCAGGATAATATTACCGCAGGCTTTAATCTCCGTAATCAGGCTCTTCATACGGCTCTCAAACTGGCCTCGGAACTGGGTGCCGGCAACCAAAGCGGTCAAATCCAGCAGGAAAACCTCTTTATCCCGAAGCTTGTAGGGTACCTCCCCTGCCACAATCCTCTGTGCCAAGCCCTCTGCAATGGCTGTCTTACCCACACCGGGTTCACCAATTAAACAGGGGTTATTCTTTTGGCGGCGGTTGAGAATTTGGATGACACGCTCAGTCTCCACATCCCGGCCAATCACCTTGTCTAATTTCCCCTCTTTTGCTCTGCCGGTAAGATTCATGCAGTAGCTGTCAAGGAATTTGTGTTTCTTGTTCTTTTCTTTGGAATTCTGCTGCTCCTGCTCCGGTTCCTGTTTTTTAGAGGGTAGATTCCCCTTCTCACCGCCTATACTGCCAAAGAGTTGGTTCAACATAGGAAATGTGGCAGTGCGGCTCTCGGCTTCATCCTCGTCTTCCCCGTCCATCTGGCCGAACACACTGCTCATCTCGTCGGAAAGTGTGTCCAAATCCTCATCAGAAAAACCCATTTGCTTCACAGCCGCATCAATTTGGGGAATACCAAGGCTGCGGGCACACTTTAGGCAGTAGCCTTCGTTCATACTCACGCCGTTTTCAATCTTCGTAATAAAGACCACGGCCATATTTTTCTTACATTTTGTACACAATTTTGCCTGCATACATTTCTCACAACCTTTCTTCCGGTAGAATACCACAAATATACCGAAAAAGGAAAAATAATTTATGAATTTTACAGTTCACCGGGGCACTCGAATTTGTCGATGCCGTCGTCATACCACAGGTGGGTCAT
>JBGVPJ010000139.1:0-5602 GCA_045126955.1 Faecousia sp. | reverse complement strand
ATAAGACCTCCTCTGCGGTGCGGCTGATTCACAAGTCCGGCATTGTTGTCTCCTGTCAGACCGAACGCAGCCAGTTCCAAAACAAGGAGACCTGTCTGCGGATGCTACGCAGTAAGCTGGTTGAAATTCGGGAGCGCGAACACTTGGAGAAAATTTCCGACATCAAGGGTGTGCAGAAGAAGATAGAGTGGGGTAGCCAAATCCGTAATTATGTCTTTATGCCCTATACTTTGGTGAAGGATACCCGCACCGGTTGCGAAACATCCAATGTCAATGGCGTGATGGACGGTGCTTTAGACCCCTTTATCAATGCCTATTTGAACTGCCTTGCCACAGGCAATTGGGTAACTAAGTAAAAAAATCAAGAAAATACTTGCAATATTAATTTTGTTGTGTTATACTAACCAGGATTGATATAAACTCGGAATTACCGGGATACACATACGACCCGCTGCCTGTTAAGCGGTAAGCGGAGGGAGGTACAAAAATGGAAGTTATCAAGATTATTGTTACTGTTTTGGAAGTGCTTGCCAGCATTGCGTTGGTTTTGGTGGTTCTGCTGCAGTCCGGTAAGGAGTCCGGTCTGTCCGGTGCCATTGCAGGCAACAGCAATTCCTACATGAACAAGAGCAAAATGGGCGGCCTTGATAAGAAGCTGGCATCCTACACCAAGTGGATTGCACTGGCTTGGATTATCCTGACGCTTGCTCTGAGCCTCATCTAATTGAAACAAAAAACCGGAGGTGCGTTGCACCTCCGGTTTTTGCTATTTATCTTCCCTTTTTTGTAATTTTCGTTTGGTACCGTCAGGACTGACAATATAGGTGTTGTCCAATTGGCCGATAAGGCTTGCTTTGTAAGAATCAATATAAATTCTGCGGAGCTTGTCCCGTTCAGCCAGCTCCTCCTGTGTCAGCCCATCGGCTTTTGCCTTGGCGGCCAGCTCGTTAATGCGTTTGATAACCTCGTTCATTTCCATATTACTTTACCTCATACATAGCGGTGAATCACCACGGATATTCGACCTTTTTTCGTCTGGCCGTTGACGGCGGTTAACTGTATTTTTCCAAGACCACGGACAGAGATTTTTGCTCCTTCAGTGACAGACTTGTCGGGCTTTTCACAGGGTAAGCCGTCAATGGCTACTTTTCCTGCGGTGATATATTGGGTGGCGGTGCTTCTGCCTACCCGGAAGCCGGAGGAGATAACACTGTCCAGCCGGACAGAGGCAAGTGTGTCCCGAATTTCCTTCATTTCCGGCTCTGATACGGCAACCGCATCCGGAGAAATTCGCTCCAAATGGAGCTTGGTGCGACCTGCCGACAGGAAGTTTTGCTGGATATAGGGTGCAATTTCTGCGGTTACAAAGAAATCACAGCTTCCTTTCCCAACGCAAATATCCCCCACGGTTTCCCGTCCAATACCGGCCCCCATCAGCGCACCCAAAAAATCCCGGTGGGAAGGGGTATCGCCCTCATAAAAGGTGGCTCGCAGACAGACAAGAGGGGAGTCTTCATCATACAGGGCGCTTTCTTCCATATATTCCGGCAGGTAAATAAGCATCTGCCGTTCTGCCGCCGGATAGCCACCAAAGGCATGTAGCCCGTCCAACTGTCCAAACAAAAAGCGTGTCATATCCAGTTCTCGAAGGGATAAAAAACAGGTGTTTGCCGGGATGTTCTTTTGTATTCCGGCATTGATTTTGTCCCAAACCTTTGCAAGAAGTACCCGATCCTCTGGATTCTTGGCGATTTTTTCGATGTTATTCCGATCCATAGGCACATCCTTTCACACTTATTCTCCTATTATAGCATAGGATTCTTTCATTGCAAGAAAGTTTTCCTTGTTTCCTGGTGGATTTTCAACTATAATAGGAGCGAAAGCAGGTGAAATATATGGTAGTTGGCATTATCGGTGCCGGCGCATCCGGTATGGTGGCCGCTTTGGCGGCAGCGGAGAATCCAAATGTGACAGTGATTTTAATGGAGCGACAGGCTCGTGTGGGCAGAAAGCTGCAGGCCACCGGCAACGGGCGGTGCAATCTTTCCAATCTGCAGGCGAAGGACAGGGGCTACCACGGGGAACACCCGGATTTCGTGTTGCCTGCTATTTGCGCCTTTGATCCGGAAGCCACTCTCCGCTGGTTTGCCCGCTTGGGACTCTACACGGTGACAGAAGCATCCGGTAAGGTTTATCCCTATTCCGACCAGGCAAACTCTGTTGTGGATATACTGCGGCTAAATTTAAACATGTCGAATATCACCCTAAAGCTGGCTTTTGAGGTGGTGAAAATACAAAAAAGTGCAGAAGGCTTTTTGGTTACCGGTCAAGAAGAAACGGTGCGGTGCGATAAACTGATTGTAGCCTGCGGCGGTTTGGCCGGCAGTAAGCTGGGCGGTACTATGTCCGGCTATAAGCTGCTGGCAAAGCTGGGCCATAAGTCCACACGGCTGCGCCCATCGCTGGTGCAGATTAAGACCGACTGGAACGGTGTCGGAGCGCTGAAAGGCGTCCGTGCCAATTGCCATGTGCAGATTTTGAAGAACGGCAAGCTGTTTCAAGAGAGTACGGGGGAGCTGCAGCTGACGGAATCCGGCATTTCCGGTCCGGTGGTGTTTGAAATTTCCCGTGATGTGTGCTACGGAGCAGGGGATTGGACGGCAAGGCTGGACTTTCTTCCGGGTTGGTCAGAAGAGGAGCTTTCCTTGGAACTGCAGCGCCGCAGGCATTCAGAGCTTCCTATGGAAGAGTTGCTCACAGGTATTCTCCATAACCGCTTGGGCAGAGTGCTCACCAAAACAGCCGGGGTTAAAGGTAAGGAATTTGCCGGGGAATTGAGCAATGCTGAGGCGGAAGCGGTCTGCCGTACGGTAAAGGCACTGGAAATTCTGCTGACAGAACCCCTTGGCATGGACAGCGCACAGGTCACCGCAGGCGGTGTACTTACTGAGCAATTCAATGAAAATACTATGGAAAGCCGTCTTGTACCCGGTTTGTATGCCTGTGGCGAGGTGCTGGATATCGACGGTGATTGCGGCGGCTATAATTTGCAATGGGCCTGGAGCTCCGGACGCTTGGCAGGTCTTTCCGCCGGAAAGGAAACAAAATGATTCGAATTCGGGAAATCTCTCTGCCACCGGAGCACAGTGTCGCCCAGCTGTCCTATGAGGCGGCGCAGGCACTGCGTATCTCCGTGTCGAAAATCCGTAAGCTCTCCATTGTTCGCCGTTCCGTAGATGCGCGGAAAAAGCCGGATGTGCGGATTGTGTACACGGTGGATGTTTCTGTGGACGGCAGTGAAAACAAAATCTTAAAACAGTCTGGCTGTAAGCGGGCAAGTCTTGCGGCCGATAAATACTATAAGGCACCCAAATGCGGGAAAATTCCTACCCAACGGCCGGTAGTTGTGGGCTTTGGGCCTGCCGGCATATTTGCCGCTTTGGTGCTGGCAATCGCCGGTTTACGACCGCTGGTATTGGAACGGGGTGAGGATGCGGTCACCCGCCATGAAAAGGTGGAGAAATTTTGGAAGACCGGGGAATTGGACCCCAAGAGCAATGTACAGTTTGGTGAGGGCGGCGCCGGCACTTTTTCCGACGGCAAGCTAAACACCGGTGTGAACAATCCCAGAATCGGCTGGATTTTGGAGCAGTTTGTAAAAGCCGGTGCCCGTGAAGATATCCTCTTTGATGCCAAGCCCCATGTGGGTACGGATGTGCTGCTGACGGTGGTGCAGAATCTGCGTCAGCGGATCATCTCTCTTGGAGGTGAGGTGCGCTTTCGTGCCCAAGTGACCGGAATTTTGCAAGAAAACGGAAGGTTGACCGGTCTTCAAATCAACGAAACCGAAACAATTGCCTGTGAGCAGGTTATTTTTGCTGTTGGACACAGTGCCAGGGATACTTTTCGGTATTTACAACAAATCAATATCCCACTGGAAGCGAAACCTTTTGCAATGGGTGTGCGGATTGAACATCCCCAGCAGGTAATTGACGTGTCCCAGTACGGAATCAGTAACCCGGTACTGCCCCCTGCGGACTATAAATTGGTTAAGCACCTGGAAAACGAAACGGTATACACCTTCTGTATGTGTCCCGGCGGCTATGTGGTGGCTGCGGCTTCAGAGGATGAGACTGTGGTGACCAATGGCATGAGTTATGCCGACCGGCAGGGTGAAAATGCCAATGCCGCCCTGCTGGTGACACTGAATCCCAAGGATTTTCCCTCACAGGACCCCCTTGCCGGTATGTACTGGCAGCAGGAGATTGAGAGGAAGGCATACAGTTTAGGAGGCGGCAACTACCGCGCCCCTGCCCAAAAAGTAGGCGATTTTTTGGCAGGCCGTCCGTCTGCAGGTGCGGGAATCGTTAAT
Organism: Faecousia sp.; assembly: GCA_045126955.1. Classification (GTDB taxonomy): domain Bacteria; phylum Bacillota; class Clostridia; order Oscillospirales; family Oscillospiraceae; genus Faecousia. The sequence goes on along the minus strand of JBGVPJ010000139.1, from coordinate 1,230 downwards.
CCAACCTACCGTCCGGGTGTGACCTGGTGCGATTTGCATGGGGTGCTTCCGGAGAAAATTACAGCCGCACTGAAAGAGGCACTGCCCCAGCTGGATGGAAGTCTAAAAGGCTTTGCCCATCCGGACAGCGTGTTGACTGCGCCGGAGACCAGAAGTTCTTCTCCTGTGCGGATCATTCGGGATGACAGCCGCCAGTCTGTTGGCTTGCGGGGCTTGTATCCGGCGGGAGAAGGCGCTGGATATGCCGGCGGCATCATGTCCGCCGCAATTGACGGCATTATGTGTGCCGAGGCACTGATGGAGAATATATAAAAGGATGGTATTGTTATGAATCACCCGATGAAAGCAGCAGAATTATTTTTAGATGGCTATAACTGCGCACAGGCGGTTGCGGTGGCTTTTTGTGATGTGACCGGTATGGAGGAGCATTTTGCCGCCAAGCTGGTCTCTCCCTTCGGGGGCGGTATGGGCAGACTTCGTGAGGTCTGCGGTGCTGTCAGCGGCATGTTGTTTGTGCTTGGACATCTGTATGGCTATGACAACGCATCGGATGACGGGGCTAAAAAGCTGCTTTACGCACAAGTTCAGGAGCTTGCCAATCAGTTCCGGGAGATCAACGGTAGCATTGTCTGCAGAGAAATTCTGAAAAATCCTCCTTCTGATCCCAATCCCACACCCCGCACAGCGGAGTTTTACGCCAAGCGGCCCTGCACCCGTATGGTGATGGTTGCCGCAGAGCTGATGGACGGTTTTATTGCCCAACATCCCTTGGAAAAGTAATATGGATGACTTTATTTACTGCCAACGGAAAATTCCTAAGGAGCAGTGGCGCTACGGATTTCGGTCCAGTGCGGCTACAGGCTGTGGTTGGATTGCTACCTACAATGCCTTGCGTTTACTGGGGTATCATGCAGAACCGAAAACGCTGATTGCCGAATATGAACGGCAGCTTCCTCTTATTCACGGCAATGCCGGAACCACCATATTGGCGCCTGCTTTTTATTTTAAGCGCCGTGGCTTTCGGGTGGAGTACTTATCCCGCAGAGACAGATTTGATGAGGTTGCGAAAAAATCAGATGTCTGCATCCTGTTCTATCACTGGCGTGAACGGTGGAAATTCGGTGCCCATTTTGTTGCGCTGCAGCATACGGATATCGGCTTCGTAGGCTATAATACCTACAGCAACTCCTCAGGGCCGGATGTGTACGGGGAGAGCATTGACCTGTTCTT
>JBGVPJ010000138.1:0-2518 GCA_045126955.1 Faecousia sp. | reverse complement strand
GCCTGCGCTCCAATTGTCTGCGCCTTGGGAGCTGAGACTGTAACCAGATTTTCACAAAAATAAAATGCCTGAGCACCAATTTCTGTCACATCGGGGAGATTGATAGATGCCAATTGGGTAACGAGTTCCTGATCTACAATTTTTCCGGCTTCATCATATATGTCGCCTGGGCCAAAAGCAGCACCGTCCCAGTTGGTAGTACCGGGAATCGAAGTCACGCCCTTGAGGGTGAGGTGGATGCTACCGTCGGCAACGCCCTCGGTGTCGCAGATGGCACGGCGGATGGCGGTAAACAGCTTTGCTTCCGCAGTTGCAGGGAGATTCACGGTAAATGTTCTTGCGCCGGTATTCAGCAGATCGGTCACAGCCGTATTCAACGAAACTGCATCCAATGCGTAATAGGTATTTGTACCGTCAGTCACAGAGATGGTTGCCTGCTGTCCACAGCCGGAGCATTTCCCTGTTTCATCAAAGCTATGCGCCGGAGTGGTTCCGTAAGGCTTGGAGCAAATATCGCAGATTGCCTTCTCAGTACAGGTTGCTTCGCCGCCGGTATGTGCGCAGGGTTTGCTGCACAGGCGGCAGAAGCCGTCTTTCCAGATGTGGTAGCTGCATTCAACGCTTCCGTCATTGACAATAGAGAAGTTCTCCCCCAGGACGATAGCGTCTTCATCGAGGTTGAAGATGTCGCTGTTGTTGATCACTTCGCTGTTGAAGGTGCCGCCATCGATGCAAAACCAGTTTGTTACGCCGCGGTTGAAAGTGCCGCCGGAGATATGATAATGGTTAGTCACTTCGCCGTTGAAGGTGCCGTCAAAGATACGGCCGTTGTTGGTCACATGGCCGCCAAAGCTGTAACTGCGGCCATAAAAAAACACGGACGAAGGAACGGCAAAGTCAGCGTCATAGTCCGCCATAGCGTAAACCTCAGCGCTCCTCCCATAGGGATTGCCCAGAGTCTGTGCCGCAATCAGTGCCTCAGCCAGGGTTGAGTAGTAGGTAGTAGCATCGTCATTGACCACCTTCGCCTTTACGCTGGTGCCGCAGTCACACGTTCCATCCTCGCCGGAGCTATGGGTGCCCAGCGTGATGCTCTTCCATTCGGTATTCCACCAAGTTTTCGTGTTGAGGTTCGGCTGATATTCTGTTGCTGCCTGCAATTGTCCGCAGTTGAGAACAAGGGTACAACCACCGATTTTATATCCAAGATCGTAAAATACCTCTCCACTGTTGTCGTTAATATCAGTAACCACCGAACCGAATGTCAAAGTCTCCAAATAATAGCAGGCCCAAAAGCCTCTATCACCTACAGTTGTCACTTTGGGGAGCGTGATGCTTTTCAGGACATCACAAACATAGAATTCATATTCTACAATTTCCGTAACATCTCGATAAATTAAATCAACTGTGCCCCAATAGCTGTCTGTATTTTCGTCCCAATAAGCATAAGTGAGTTGCTCAAAAGCAAGAGAAGTCAACGGTGTAAGATATCCGTCCTTAACAAGCTTCGCAGGTTGGCTGCCTGTTACGATCACCGTTGTGATTCCGTTTTCCAGATAACTCTTGATCGCGTTCACCAAGGCGGTAAGATCCTCCTCGGTTGCGTCAGTTTTGCCGCCCAGGGTGCCGTCGATGGTTGCGGTACCTGCTTCGGCGTCCACCTCGGCATAGGGATATGCGGTATACATCGCAAACACGCTCAGTGCCGATGCCGGTACCAGGCTCAGTACCATGCAGATGCACAGCACCAGGCTCAGAAGCCGGTTCCATGAATTTGTTTTCTTCATATGTTTTTCCTCCTTATTATAGGATGTACGCTATAATACATTCATTTTACCATATTTGTCCTCCGCTTGTCAACAAACGTCTTTCAAAATACCAAAATACATTGCTTTGCACAAGAATTTATGCAGAGCACTCCCAAAATGTATACAGATTATTCCTTAGTGATGGAGCTTCCTAAAAAAGTAAAACCCGAAAGAGATGCCGCTCTTTCGGGTTTGTATTTTCGAGTATCTTATCCCATTGGAAAACCAGGAACACAGCAGTCAAAAAACCTTGCGTGGTACTCCTCTGCTTGCACAAACATGGGCAAGCAGGCCGGCGCTGATATGTTGTTTTTTTAGCTGCTCACCCATGCAGGACACCTCTTTCGTTGGTTTTTACAGGCATGATAGCACGAAAATGCCCTTTCGTCGATAGGGATGGCGGTTTTAGAAGTAATTTCTGACTGCCCCACAACGCAACAATTGGGGCTGTAAAAAAACGCATATCTATTCATCACAGCTCCAAACCGAAATAAGCCAGCTCGACAAATTATTATTCGAAGATTAAACGCCTAACTAAAATAGTGTGTCATCCTGAGCGGAGTGCGAAGCACGGAGTCGAAGGATCTTCACACTGTAGGTTACCTTTCCAATATATTTCAGCGAACAGATCCTTCGACTCGCTTCGCTCGCTCAGGATGACAACTCCTGTAGTTTGATGCTATACCTACTCTTCAAACAGCAGCTTATCG
>JBGVPJ010000137.1:0-11585 GCA_045126955.1 Faecousia sp. | reverse complement strand
TATCCCGCTGATAGGCAGTGCGCACATCCTCAGCTTTCGGATCCTCCGGATGGAGCCTACCCTTGGTTTCGTCGGAAAAAGCCGCACGCTTGTCTAACTGAATATGCTCCAACGCTTCCAATTCTTCACGTATGGTCATATTGTCCCTCCTATTCTACCGGAAACGCCCGATATTCCAAAGCGGTTTCCATGCCCTCCACAGCACCGGAGGTCATATCGGTGATTTTTTCCAAAAAGCTTTGGGCCACTCCCTTTGCAATCAGAATTTCCAGTTCCACCTCTGCTCCGAACTGGGTGTCCCGAATGATGCCGCCGAAAGCGGCAACCTCCAGCTTTATCCGTTCGTAGAAATTGTAGGGGCACGGCAGGTACAGCACACTCCACACACGTTTCATGGATTTACCCGCCGCATCAACAGCGATTTTGGCACCTTTTGTATAGGCACGCACCAAACCGCCCGCACCCAACAGGGTACCGCCAAAGTATCGGGTGACCACACAGCACACATTGAACAGGTTCTCCTTTTGGAGCACCTGCACCATGGGCATACCGGCGGTGCCGCCCGGTTCTCCATCGTCGGAAAATCGCACCGCTCCGTCCTTAATCACATAGGCCCAGCAATTATGGGTAGCATCGTAGTGCTGTTTTTTCATAGCCTGGATATGCGCCAAAGCCTCTTCCTCTGTTTCCACAGGCCAGACTCTGCCGATAAATCTGGATTTTTTCTCTGTAAATTCATCCTCACCAAAGCCGGTGGGTACCAGATATTCATCCACGGCTTAACACTCCTTTGTGATATAGTCTTTGAGCTTTCCGTAAAGAATGGGGTCCACCACGGTTTCCACCGTGATTCCCTCCGCAGTGTAGTCCACATTCAGCACCTGTGCGCCGGAATGAAGCGTATCTACCATACCGCCCATGGAATACGGGAGGGTCACTACAATGTGGTGGCGGCTGTGACCCAAAGCATCCTCAATAGCCTTCAGAAGCGCATCCATTCCCCTGCCCTCTTTGGCAGAGATCTTCACGATGTCCTGTCCCACGGGGATGTCCTCAGCGCTGACCAGATCAGCTTTGTTATAGCATTGCAGCACCTTGGTACCGGGCTTTGCCAATTTGGCGATGAGACCGTCTACAACAGCGATGTGCTCCTCCCGGTTGGGGTCGGATGCATCGATCACATGGAGCAACAAATCCGCATATTCCAGCTCCTCCAAGGTTGCACGGAAGGCATCCACCAAATGGTGAGGAAGCTTTGCAATAAAGCCGACGGTATCGGACAAAATCACATCCAGATTATCGGACACAGTCAGCTGTCGGGAAGTGGTATCCAAGGTGTCAAACAGCCGGTTATTGGCAGGAATGCCTGCATCGGTCAAGCAGTTCAAAAGGGTTGACTTTCCTGCATTGGTATAGCCTACAATGGCCACCACCGGCACGGAATTTTTCATTCTTCGCTCCCGCTGGACACTGCGCACCTGCCGCACCTGCTCCAATTCCGTTTGCAGACGGGCAATCCGCTCCCGAATATGCCGTCTATCGGATTCCAGCTTGGTTTCGCCGGGACCGCGGGTGCCGATACCGCCACCCTGTCGGGACAGGGAAATGCCCATACCGGACAGGCGGGGAAGCAGATATTTATATTGCGCCAGCTCTACTTGCAAGCGGCCCTCCCGTGTCTTGGCCCGCTGTGCAAAAATGTCCAAAATCAGCGCGCTTCTGTCCAGCACCGTCACGCCCAAAATATCTTCCAGCGCCCGAATATGACCGGGAGAGAGCTCATTGTCGAAGACAACCATGGTGGCCTCCGTGAACTCCGCCAGCATTTTCACTTCCTGTGCTTTGCCCTCGCCAATAAAGCTGTGGGCATCGGGAGCATGGCGATTTTGCAGGATTTTTCCGGTGCAAAAACCACCGGCAGTTTCAAGGAGTGCTTCCAGCTCCTCCAAAGTTTCGTCGGTAGCGGTCTGCTCCCGGGTAAAGCAATCGGCATTCAGGCCTACCAGCACCGCACGCTCCTGTACATGTTCTTCAAAATTCTGTTCCATTGGTCCTCCCGGCGACAGTGCGCCCATTTCTCTTTACCCTATAGTATAACACAGTCCAGTGCCGCCACACAACCTAAATCTTCCAAAAACAAGAAAAAGTCCGCACTACGATACGCAGTACGGACTTCATTCTTACTTCAGATTGAATCTCTTGTTGAAACGGTCAACACGTCCACCGGTGTCAACCAGCTTCTGCTTGCCGGTATAGAAAGGGTGGCACTTGGAGCAGATTTCAACTTTAATGTCCTTCTTGGTGGAACCGGTCGTAAAAACGTTGCCACAAGCACAACGAATCGTTGTCTGTTCGTACTGGGGATGGATACCTTCCTTCATGTTGTTCACCTCTTTCTAATAAGCTAAAAGGGCGCAATTGCCCTAGCAATTCTTAATCGCCCGCATATCATACCACAGCGTGCACCATAATGCAAGTGTTTTTTTGAAATTTTTTTGTTTTTTTAGATTAGAACGCCCAGTTTCCCTTTCTAAAGATAGGAACTGTCTTTCCATCCCGGGTGATAGCATCGATATCCATGGTAGCACAGCCAATCATAAAGTCCTCGTGAATCATGGAATCGTTGATACCCAGCTCCCGACATTCCTCCAATGTCTTGTTGTGGTGGTCACGGATGGTGTCGGCGTAGCCCATGCCCAGCGCCAAATGGCAGGCGGCATTCTCGTCAAACAGAGTGTTATAGAACAACAAACCGCTTTCGGCAATAGGACTGCGCGCAGGGACCAAAGCACACTCGCCCAAATAGGCTGCACCCTCGTCCATGGAGAGCATGGTATTGAGCAGCTCCTCACCCACTTCCGCCTTTGCCTCCACAGCCTTGCCGTTTTCAAAGCGGATGCTGAACCGGTCGATCAGCTGTCCCTGATAGGACAACGGCTTGGTAGAATAAACAATGCCCTCTGCCTGTCCCCGCTTGGGAGAGATGAAGCACTCCTCGGTGGGGATGTTGGGGTTATAGTAGATTCCCTGCCGGCTGGTCTCACCGCCGCCGCAGAACATCGCCTCAGGAATCATGCCCACGGTCAAATCTGTTCCGTTGTCGGCAGTAAAGTGCAGCTTATCAATGCCAAGGCTGTTCAAATATTCACACCTTGCACGCAAATCCGCATTGTGCGCTTCCCATGCCGCCACCGGATCATCGGTGACACGGGAGGTAAAGAGAATTGCCTCCCACAGCTTTTCCACGGCCACACTTGTACGCAGACCGGGGAACACCTTTTTCGCCCACGCTTTACCGGGCACCGCCGCAATACACCACTGCTGCTGTCCCTCCCGCATGTCTACATAAGGCTTTAAGATGGGATAGCTCATTCTGCGGGCCTTTGCCATTTTTTCCGTATCCATGCCCTTCAGGCCGTCCGGATCCTCGGAAATCAGGTGAATCCGCGCGGGCAGGGTGTCGCAGTAATGCTGCTGACGGGCCTTTTGGAATTCGGTAACCGTGCCCATGGTCTTGACAGACTGATACCGCACATGAATCTTTTCCAAAGGCTGGTAATTCCACTCCACGGTGACTTTTTTGGCCTTGGCCTTATAAGCCTCCTCCACCACCAGCTTTACAAATTCCGGCTGGTCCAACTCTGCGTATATCAAAACCTCCTGCCCTTTCTGCACATTCACGCCACAGCGGACAATGAGCCTTGCATATTCTCTTAAAATGGATTTTTTCATATTTTAGTCTCCCTGCAAAGAGTTTTCTATCATTTTAACAGTTTTCCCAAACTTCGTCAATCTATGTTGCATTTTTTCCGGTTGGCGCTATAATGTTAGAAAAGGAAGTGATAATATGCTCACCAGAGAAGAACTTTCCGCCTATTTGCAGAAAACTGTCCTGTTGGACGGTGCCACCGGCTCAAATCTGCAAAAGGCCGGTATGCCCCGTGGCTGCTGCACCGAGGAGTGGATCCTTGCCAATCCGGACGCCCTTGTTTCCTTGCAGCGGGAGTATGTAAAGGCAGGAAGCAACATTCTTTACGCGCCTACCTTTCAAGCCCAGCCCATTGCTTTGGATCGGGTGGGTTTGGCCAAACAGACCGAGGCAATCAATGCCCATTTGGTAGCTTTGAGCAAATCCGCAGCCCCCAACGTGTTGGTTGCAGGAAATTTAACCACTTTGGCAGCCTTCTGCGATAGCTATGATGCAAATCATTTTGACCTTCTGGTAGAAAACTACCGGGTGCAGATTGCGGGTCTGCTGGAGGGTGGCGCGGATTTCCTGGCGGCAGAAACTCTCATGTACCCCCAAGAGGCAGAGGCCATCTTTACCGCCGCTGAGCTGGAAGGGGCGGGTGCCGTGATGTATACCTTCACCATGCAGCCGGACGGCAGTCTGTTCTCCGGCAGGGATGCCGCACCCGTACTTCGGGAACTGGAGGAGGCCGGTGCCTGCGCCGTAGGCTTTAACTGCGTGGCTGCCGACAGTATGACCGCAGGCCTTGTGAGCAGACTACGCCGGTCCGTAAAGGGGCCTCTTATCTGTAAGCCCAACGCAGGAAATCCGATAATCGGAGAGGACAACCTCCCCCACTATCCGTTAGGTCCCAGGGAATTTGCAGAAATTATTGCCAACTGTGCCACCATGGGCGCCGGCATTTTAGGCGGCTGTTGCGGCACTACCCCCCAGCACATTGCAGCCGTGAAAAGCAAACTGGGTTAATAATCTTGACAGGCACCGCAACAGGAGAACATCTTTGCGCCCACGCCGAGGCTGAAGCCCTCTGCGTGGGTCAAGTTAGAACCCATTATTTTCAAAATTTGACACAAAAATTTCTACATACTATAATTTCGAAAATTTTAGAGGTACTTATAGATGGTCAATATTGGTTTTTCACTGCAACCGCAATATGATTGTCCACAAGCGCAGGTTATAGAGCTGCTAAGTAATGCCGGTTTTTCGGCCGTCTCTCCCGTTTGGTCTTCCGCACTTCCCTTGGAGACACTGGCGACAGACTTACAAAAACACAATATGATCCTCCAATCTCTCCACGCGCCACACGGCGGTCTATCTTACCTTTGGAATTCTCAAGATTCCCACTCCGCCAACGCGCAACGCAACATCACCGATTGCATCGATGACTGCGCCCGCTTTCAGATTCCCCTTGTTGTAGTCCACGGCTGGCAGGGATTAGACTACATCTTCCCCGAAACACCGCTGGATTTTTCTGCTTTTGACCATATTGTAGATCATGCAGAAAGATGTCATGTTTCCATCGCCTTTGAAAATTTGGAGGGCGAGGAATATCTGGAGGCACTGCTAAATCGCTACCGTGACCGTTCTCATGTTGGATTTTGCTGGGATTCCGGCCACGATCATTGCTATCCCCACAAACTTAACTTTTTGAAAACCTTTGGTCAACGGCTGATTATGACCCATCTAAACGACAACCTCGGTCAGCGGGATACCAACGCCCCACCCACCGGCAATGACGATCTGCATTTTCTGCCCTACGACGGAAATATTCCTTGGGAACACACCCTTTTGGCATTAAAAGGTCTGCCAAAGCAGGACATCTTGAATTTTGAAATCAAAAAGCGTTCTACTTCCAACGCTCCCAAGGACCTAATCTACGACTCCCTTTCCCCTGAGGAATTTTTCCGACTTGCAGGACAACGCGCTCTCCAAATTGCTAATCTCTATGAACAAATAATAAATGCTTGACCGAATCGGTCAAGCATTTGTTAATGTTAGAACAATATTACACTTGCCGACACGCCATACACGATCACCGGTCCCGCAATCGTGAACATCTTTGCATCCACACCCAGGACCAAACCGTCTGCTTGTATCAAATTATAACCCAGTAAAAATAGAATTTACATTCGATTTTTCAGGTTGTATAATTCGTGTAAATCTAATTCCGGAGGCTAATGCTATTAAAGAAAGGAGTAAATATTATGAAGATCCTAATCATACGACATGCAGAGCCTGATTACGAGAATAACACCTTGACCCCAAAAGGGTTTGTGGAGGCAGAATATTTGTCTGACAAGCTTCAGTACAACAATATAACACACATTTATTCTTCACCTCTTAATAGGGCTTATTTAACAGCAAAGCCAACAGCACAGAAAATCAATAAAGACATAAAAATATATGATTGGCTTACAGAGTTTGAGGGAAAAATATGTTTAGATGACAAAAACAGAATTCCATGGAATATTATGCCGAGAATATGGCAGGAAGAAAAAGAAGCTTTTAATATAAATACCTTTCATCAAAGCCCATTATATTCCTCTGTAGATATGCCTGAAAAATATTTTTATGTGGTAAAGGAATTTGATAAACTTCTTGAAAATCACGGAGCAAAGAGAGAAAGTTTAATATATAAAGGCAAAAACACAAATGATACCATTGCTATTTTTTGCCATTTTGCTCTGGGAATGGTACTTGCATCCCGTTTGACCGGAATTTCTCCAATCCTTTTGTGGCAGACTATGTTTTTGCCCACATCTTCCGTCACGGAATTTGTAACAGAAGAGAGGGTGTCTGGCGAGTTTGTGTTTAAATGCAAGCAAATGGGAGATACATCACATTTATACATAAAAGGTGAACCGGTTTCAAATTCCGGGTTATACCCCGAATTTTTTGGTGGTGCAGGTTCAGGCGCAAAATTATAACACTTTCAAAATATGGCATACAAAAGGCTTGACCGCATCGGTCAAGCCTTGTTTTAAAATAACCCAATAGATAACCCCATACACCACGCCGGCAAATGCGCCATATACGATCACCAGGCCGGCGATCCGAAAAATTTTCGCACCTACCCCAAGCACGAAGCCTTCTGCTTGTGTCTACTCAGGACCCATTATTTTTTCGTTTTTGCAAATCCCAATATAGAATCAGAGTCAATACTGCACTTACGGAACAAGATGCAAGTGCACTGAGCCACACACCGTTCAATTCAAGAAAAGGTGTCATAACGAACAATGATACTATAGGGAATACGAGTGTTCCAAAGAAGGAAACAAGCATTGAACGTGCAGGGCGTTCCAATGCAGTGAAATAAGAAGAAAAGCACATATCCACCCAACCTGTGATATAAGAGAGTGAAAACAACTTCATTCCGATAATGCTTACCGCCAAAAGTTCAGTATCTTCAGGTTTCACAAATAGTGGTGCTACATGCTGTCCGACAAAGAACATAAATAGTAGCGAAAGTGCGGAAAGTATAATTCCCCCCCAAATCACACGCTTAAAAATTGCCTTTGCTTTATTCATAAGTCCCGCACCGTAGCAATAGCTGATCGCAGGCTGAAGCGAATCGGACATACCAAACACAAGCATACCTACAATGCTATCCACATACATAATAACCGAAAAAGCCGCAACCGCTGTTGTGCCGCCGTATTTAAGCAAAAAGAAATTAAACACAATCGACATAATAGACATCGATATACTGCTAAAAAATTCGCTTGAGCCGTTGGCGAGAATACGGCAAAAGACTGACCGCTTGATTCTGCCTTTAACAAAGTATAAGTCCATGCGCTTTTTACGAAACATAAAAAGCGTGATAACTGAACCAAGTGCCATCGCAAGACAGCTTGTAAAAGCCGCCGCCCAAACACCTTGTCCGAGAAATACAATCAATATCACATCAAGTACGACGTTGAATACCTGTGTAGCAATGCTCAACCACATTGATACTTTTTCTTTACCGCAAACACGAAGATAATTATCGGTAGCGTGGTATATAAGCATCAACGGTGCAAATGCAGCATAAATACGGGTGTAAATGATACCGTATTGTATTGCCTGTTCCGTTGCTCCCGGTGCTAAAAATCGCACAAAGGCTTCGGCAAAAACAAGGCCCAATACGCCGAGTAAGCAAGAAAGCAGAAAAATCACTTTGAGTGTATAGGTGAACACTCGTGATGCTTCTTCTCGGTTTTTCTCACCAAGCAAGACAGAAATACGTACCGATGCGCCCGTTGCAATTAGATTGGCAAATCCAAAAACAATCATAATAATCGGCATAATGAGATTAACGGCAGCAAGTGCATCGCCGCCAATAAAGCGACCTACAAACAAACCGTCCGCAATTTGATAAAGCGCACCAAACGCCATTGTAATCATAGATGGTATTGCACAACGAAAGAACAATTTCGTTGGCGGTAATTTTTCAAAAATCTCGGAATCCATAGCAACCTCCAAAAACAAAGCTCGGCCATTACACATAGTAATAACCGAGCTCACTCGACATCTTATCTGACAGGCGGCCTGCAAGTATTATACTTACTATCCCCTACACTACGGTGTACTGTCCTCCGATGACCAATATTTTTCGTTAATTATACAGCAAAGTTATAAAAAGTCAAGTTTTGATAGGCTAAGTTATCTCAATCAACCAATAAATCAATCCATACACTACCGAGGCACTCACACCATAAACGATCACCGGTCCTGCAATCGTAAACATCTTTGCGCCAACGCCCAGGATAAACCCTCTGTTTGTGTCCAGTTAGGACCCATGCATTCGTGTTCTGTTAGGACTAAGTTTTCTTGTGAACTGTCGATTTTTCCTGATCATTCACAAATCAGCACTTTGTTTTTCTAATCGTTGGTGCTATAATTGTATATATTCTGAAAACTGGGAGGATCTGAAAGAATGACAAAGCTATATAGAAAAACCGAGCTCGGCTTCGCCCTTTTGTGGATTGGACTGTATGTAGTCGTGATGAATATAGCTTTGCAATTTTGCAGTGGCTTTGACAACCTTGAAACCAAGACCGTTCCGCAAATGTTGGTTCCGGTAATTTGTATTCTTGTTCTTGCTGTGGTCGCAACCCTATGGATTATCCGAAACGGATTAACCGAGAAATTCGGCCTGTGTGCTTTTAGGGGTAATATAAAATCATTTTTATGGTTTGTACCATTGATTGTCATGTCCTGTACAAACTTGAAGAACGGACTTGGCCTTTCAGCTTCATTTGGTGTTACACTGCTAATGGCTGTCAATTTGGCATTAGGCGGTTATGTGGAAGAAATTATTTTCCGAGGCTTTTTGTTCCAAGCCATGGCGAAGGATAATCTTCGCAACGCTATCATAGTTTCGGCCATAACCTTCGGCGCAGGACATATTGTCAATGTGTTTAACACTGCAGACATTTGGGGTGTATTGCTACAAGTAGGATACGCCATTGTAATCGGTTTTCTTTACACGGTGGTCGTATATAAAGGCGGTAGTCTGTGGCCCTGTATCGCAAGCCATATTTTTGTCAATGGCTCCAGTGTGTTTGCTCGTGAAGAAGGCCTTTTCACCAGGTTTGTTGCTGTAATCTTCGGATCTGCCTCCTCCCGTCTGGTAGAAACCTGCAGTGCAGCGCTGATTATCCTCATCTCCGGTGCTTATGCTCTCTGGTTATGGAAGCGCCAAAAGGCTTGACCCTATTCGGTCAAGCCTTTCTTGTTAGAATAACGTCGTTATCCAGTAAATCAAGCCGTAAACTACGGAAGCTGACACACCATAGACGATGACAGGTCCTGCTATTGTAAACATCTTTGCGCCGACGCCCAAGATGAATCCCTCTGCTTGTGTCAACTTAGGACCCATTACTCCGTGTTCTATTAGGACCCAATTTTGAAAAATATTTACATCAAGTCGATGATATGGTAATATAAACTTAATCAAGGTTGTTCTTGGAGGTCGAACTATGCTTGAACAATTACAAAGACTATTTATGTCTATGTTGCAACTTGTGTTGTTATTTCTTAATCCTGTAATACTTATCCCTGCCATTATTATCATTATTGTCCTTGTCAAGAAGAACAAGGAGTATAAAAGTGGCGCTTATTATCAAGTCACCAAACTGCCATACCTTTCTGTTCGGCACGACACTGGGCGATATGGCGAATATCTCACATACAAATACCTCAAGCACATGGAGGCAAACGGAGCAAAATTCCTTTTCAACGTTTATATTCCAAAAGGCAACGGAGAAACCACTGAAATTGACGTATTAATGATATGCCCTAAGGGTATCTTTGTGTTTGAAAGCAAGAATTACAGTGGCTGGATATTTGGCAGTGAAAGTCAAAAAAACTGGTATCAAACATTGCCATCCGGCAGAGGAAGAAGTCACAAGGAACATTTCTATAACCCTATTATGCAAAACCGTTCCCATATCAAGCACCTAAAATCTTTACTTGGCGAACAATTCCCGATGCGATCAATCATCGTATTTTCCGACAGATGCACATTGAAAAGTGTGCAAATCAAAAGCAACGATATTAGTGTAATCAATCGTTACAATGTTGCACCTGTTGTGTGTGCAATCTGTAACCAGACACCAAGTGATATTTTGAGCGGCAGAAATATCACTGAACTATACAACAAACTTTATCCATTCACACAGGTTGATGAAATTGCAAAAGCACAACATATTGCGAACATTCGCAACAACCTAAATGAACAACCTATTCGACAGCCCACCCCAGAATATGCACCACCTGGCGTTACTGCTTTACAAACCGAGGCAACAAACGACATAACGATTATACAAACCGAGGTTAATTCTGTTGGCGTTGAAACTGTTGTGGAGGATTTGCAATCTCCTGTGATAGAATCAACTGAGCAAATTCCTGTTGAGGTCAAACCCATAGAAAAGCAAATTCCCAAGTGTCCAAGATGTAATGGCAATCTTGTTTTGAGAACTGCCACCAGAGGTGCAAATGCAGGTGACCAGTTTTATGGTTGTTCCAATTATCCCAAATGTAAATACATACAGAACATAACGAATAAAACGGTATGAGGAGTTTTCCTCATACCGTTTTTATTAAAATAGCGTTGTTATCCAATAGATCAGTCCATAAACCACGCTGGCCGATACGCCATACACAATCACCGGGCCGGCGATGGTGAACATTTTAGCCCCAACTCCCAAAATAAATCCTTCGGTCTTAAATTCCACGGCCGGAGCGACGATGGAATTGGCAAAGCCGGTGATGGGCACCAGTGTACCTGCTCCCGCATGCTTGGCAATGTCATCATACAGACTGAGACCTGTGAGTAAGGCAGACAGGGCAATCAAAGTCATAGAGGTTGCGGTGCCGGCATCGGTCTTATCCAAACCCAGTGCGGCATAGCCGTTCATAATCAGCTGGCCGATGCAGCAAATCAGTCCCCCAATCAAGAAGGCACCGGCACAATCCTTGCCGATGGGTGACTTGGGTGCCATATTTTTTATCAGTTTTCCGTATTCTTTTTCCGTCATAAAAAATCCCTCCTGTGCTATTTTTTCCGGCACAGGAGGGATTATACATTTCATTTTTTATCGGGAAACAGCACCTCAATGGCTGTACGGGCGGCATCCTGCTCCGCGCGTTTCTTGCTGGAGCCGATACCCTTGCCCACCACATTTCCGTTAAGGGTGACCTCTACGGAAAATGCCTTGTCATGGTCGGGGCCGCTCTCGCCCACCAGACGGTAGCTCAGTTGCTGGTCCTTCTTCTGCTGCACCAGCTCCTGCAAGGCGGTCTTATAGTCCGAGTTGTGCAGCTTATGCACAGGTATGTCGCACAGCACAAA
>JBGVPJ010000136.1:0-5425 GCA_045126955.1 Faecousia sp. | reverse complement strand
TAAAAAAATCAAGCACAACGCAAAGGCGTGTAACATAATCTGTCATGAAAGGAAGAATGATTATGGGTAATTGTATTCTTTACGCTGCTGGGTACTCCCCCGCCATGAGCCATTGTATCCAAGCATTAAAGCAGGTGGGATTTACCATACTCTCTGAGCCCAGTGTGCAGACAACGCACCTGCTCCTACCCGTTCCCAGCTTTGCACCGGATGGAGGTATTATTGGCGGCGGAAACTTAAGCACTTTGCTGACATTGCTACCTAAAAACATCATTGTCATTGGGGGAAATCTAGACCGACCCGAACTTGACTATTATCAAACCATCGATTTGTTACAAGACGACACATATCTTGCAATGAACGCCAAAATCACCGCACACTGCGCCATAAAACTAGTACTCAATCAACTACCCATCATACTGGACGGCTGTGAAGTTCTTGTGATTGGATGGGGTCGAATCGGAAAATGCTTAGCGCAGCTGCTTCGGCAATTGGGAGCACGGGTGACCGTCTGTGCAAGGAAGGAATCCGACCGCAGCATGCTGGCAGCGCTTGGATACGGGACAGCAGATTTTCAGAAAGTCGATTTAGCAGAATATCGTGTGGTATTTAACACAGTACCTACAATGCTCTTCCCGGTGTGTCCGGGCAGCGCTTTAAAAATCGACTTGGCATCCCGACTGGGATTGGGTAGCAGCGATGTCATTTGGGCCAGAGGACTCCCCGGAAAGGACGCCCCGGAAAGCTCAGGTCAGCTTATCGCGCAAACCCTCATCCCCAAATTAAGAAAGGAGCAGGTATGAATATCGGTTTTGCCATGTGTGGCTCATTCTGTACTTATGAACAGGTATTTCCCGCTATGGAAAAGCTGGCGGAAACACATAGCCTTATCCCTATTTTCTCAGAAGCATCCTATACCACCGACAGCCGCTTCGGCACTCACCGGATGCACATTCTGACTGCGGAGCGAATCTGTGGGCATGAGGTGTTTCATACCATTGAACAGGTGGAGCCAATCGGCCCTAAAAAGCTACTGGATGCATTGATTATTGCCCCATGCACCGGCAATACCCTTGCAAAGCTGGCACACAGCATTGCTGACGGGCCGGTAACCATGGCAGCGAAGAGCCATTTGAGAAACAGCCGACCGATAATTGTTGCAGTGTCCACCAACGATGCCCTTGCCGGTGCCGCAGAAAATATCGGAAGACTCCTGAATCGCAAAAACTACTACTTTGTGCCCTTTGGTCAAGACAGTCCGGAGAAAAAGCCCACAAGTATGGTGGCTGACTTTATCAAAATTCCAGAAACCTTGACCGCGGCATTGGAACATCAGCAAATCCAGCCCATCCTACTATAAAAGAAACGGGTGCAAAACGCACCCGTTTCAGACATTTATAGCTTTTCTACCTCATCCAACCAAATGCGGCCGGTGGCATCACTGGGCATACGCCAATCCCCACGGGGACTGACGGAAATATTGCCAACCTTCACACCGTCGGGCATGCAGCTGCGCTTAAACTGCTGGGTAAAGAACCGTCGATAAAACACCTTCAGCCACTTTTTAACTGTTTCCCCATCAAAATCTTCCTTGAATGCGCGGCAAGCAAGTGTGTATATCTTTTTGGGAGGACAATCAAAGCGGAGCATATAATACAGGAAGAAATCGTGGAGGGCGTAGGGGCCCACCAAATCCTCCGTCTGCTGAGAGATTTTTCCCGTTTCGTCCGGGGGCAGCAGCTCCGGACTGATGGGAGTGTCCAAAATATCCAACAGCACCTCCTTAGAGGCGGCAAACTGCGGATTTTCTGCAATAGCGGCAATCATCCAACGAATCATGGTCTTAGGGACGGAGGAATTAACACCATACATGCTCATATGGTCGCCGTTATAGGTGCACCATCCCAGTGCCAGCTCGCTCAAATCGCCAGTACCCACCACAATACCGCCAACAACGCCGGCGTAATCCATGAGAACCTGTGTGCGCTCTCTAGCCTGCGCATTTTCATAGGTGCCGTTAAATACCGTGGGGTCGTGCCCGATATCCCGAAAATGGGTGGACACTGCATCCTTGATGGAGATTTCCTTGGCGGAAATACCCAGTGTCTTCATCAGCTCCCATGCGTTGTTGTAGGTGCGGTCAGAGGTACCAAAGCATGGCATGGTTACGCCGTAAACATCGGTCATGGGTCTACCCAACCGCCGCATAGCCTCTACAGCCACCAAGAGCGCCAGTGTGGAATCCAAACCGCCGGAGATGCCGATAACTGCATTGGCTCCAATGGCTTTCAATCGCTGGGCAAGGCCGGTCACCTGAATATTGAAAATGGAATTGCACCGCTCCAAGCGATCCTGACGGGTGGTGGGAACAAAAGGCAGCTTATTCAGCTTGTACAAATTGCCACCGGAACGAAGTGCCGGACTATGGCAGTCGATGATGCGGACAGGCTCAAGCTTTCCATAGACGGAGGCCGCATCCCGGACACTCTTATTCTTCCGCCTTTCGCAACGCACGCGACTCAAATCCGCATCTTGCACCAGCAGATAATCGGTTTCCAGTTCCTGCTGATTCTCCGCAAGCAAGGTTCCGTCTTCACATACCAGACTGTGACCGGAAAATACCAAATCCTGGGTGGACTCAGTGTAGCCGGCAGAAGAATAAGCATAGATACAGTTGCAAATCGAGGATTGATGGCGCACCAAATCCCGGCGGTAAGAGCGTTTGCCCACCGTTTCATTGGAGGCAGAAAGGTTCACCATAACCTCTGCGCCGTTCAGTGTCAGCATGGTTGAGGGCGGCATAGGTGTCCACAAATCCTCGCAGATTTCCATACCCAGCAGAGCACCGTCACCGATTTTGAAAATCAAATCGCGGCCGACGGGTATGTCATAACCATCTGCAATACCGAATTCGCAAGCATTTACAAACTCTTGGCGCAAATCCTCCGAGGAAGAGAACCAGCGGCGTTCATAGAATTCCTTGTAATTGGGAAGGAAGGTCTTGGGCACGATGCCGTGAACCCTTCCGTTAGATATCACAACACCGCAATTGTACATCTGTCCACCAATCACCAAAGGCGCACCAACCGCAACAGTCAATGCCGGAAAGTTTCGGGTATATTCACAAATTTCAGCCAATCCCGCAGCAGCGGCATTCAAAAGTGTTTCCTGGAAAAACAGGTCAGCGCAGGTATATCCGGTAAGTGCAAGCTCAGGAAATACCACAACATCACAATCGGCTTTGTCCGCCTCAGCAATTTTAGCGCAAATGTCCCGTGTGTTTTGCACCGCATCTGCCACCCGTACCGAAGGAACAGCACAAGCAATTCTGATATAATCCAGCACGAAATCCCTCCATCACATGATTTATGAGCATGATTATACCACATTCTTTCCATTTTTCAACCGGAATATCAATCAAGATTTTTAACTTATCATTCCAAAAAGAAGTTTTATGTGTTATACTGTAGGAAATCGGAGGTGGATGCCATGCCCAAATCGGACAATCAAAAGTTGAAAATCTTTTATATTTTGGACTATTTGCAAAAAAACTCCCACGAGACACATCCCGTGAGAGCTTCAGATTTAATTGCCATGCTGGACCGACAGCACAATATCTCCTGCGACCGCAAGACGGTCTATTCCGATGTAGCTGCTTTGCAGGAGTATGGCGTGGATATTGTATCCTTGCCGGGCAAAAACGGCGGTTACTACATCGCCTCCCGAAATTTTGAGCTACCGGAGTTAAAGCTACTGATTGACGCAGTACAATCCAGTAAATATCTAACGGAAAAGAAGTCGCGGGAACTGATTGAAAAGCTTTTAACGCAGTGCAACGAGCAGGATGCAAAGCTTATGAAACGCAATGTATTGGTTTCCGGCCGTGTTAAGAGCATGAATGAAACCATCTATTACAGTGTAGACTCCATTCAAGAGGCCATTGCCCAAAACAGGCAGATTACCTTTCGCTACTTTGACTGGGATTTCGGCGGCAAGCGGAAATATCGGGAGAAGGCCTACATTGCCAGTCCATACGGTCTTTGTCAGGACAACGAAAACTGTTACCTGCTGGCTCTGTCCGACCGCCACGGTATTACCTCCTACCGTGTGGACAGAATGAGCGACATTGCGATAATAGATACGACCCGTACCCCCTGTCCGGAGCTCAATGGAAAAGCGCTTTTGGATCATGCCAACCGGCTATTCCAGATGTTTTCAGGAGATGCTGTAGATGTAAAGCTACGTTTTCACAACAGCCTTCTCAATGTGGTAATTGACCGTTTTGGCAAGGAAACCATGCTCATTCCCGATGGGGAGGAACATTTTAATTTCACTGTCCGAGTGGCGGTATCGCCCATGTTTTTAAGCTGGGTAATGGGTTTTGGCAGTAAGGCTAAAATCCTATACCCCCAATCCGTTGCGGACGAGCTTTGTAACCTATGCAGGGAGGCTATGAGCCAGTACTGATCTCCTCTCTGTCGGTTGTCAACCGAAAGGAGGCAAAGATTTCCTTCCATGCTGACTGCACCTTCCCGAACTTTGCTTCGTCTGCCAGTGTAGTAAGGACATAGTGATACGCACCGTCATCCAAGACACAGCCTCTACCAACTTGAATTCCGTTTTCCCCATTGGTAGTCCATACCCATTGATAACATTTCGCACTCCCCTGCCGGGTTTGCATGATTTGCAGGTCATCCTTTTCCATCCCTGTGGCATTGCGGATGGTCTGCTCCAAATCCCCGGCCTGTACCGTATGAATCACTACTGAATAGTCATCGCACAGATACAGTTTCCCATCTTTTTCACTTTGCAGTGCAGGTGTTGACAGCTCTGGCGGTAACTGCACCAAAATCCGCTGCATCGGAGCTACAACCGATGCTGCCGGTACATCCGAGACAGTCTCCAGCATACTGTTTTTACTGCAACCGGCAAGAAGCAAAACAATCAAGGGAATGACCCAAATCTTTTTCATGCTATCCCCTCCAAAAAGGAATTTTAAATTATGCCTATTTACCTGTTAATAGTAAATGCCCTTGGCTTCGTACTTATGCTTGTGGATAAGTACAAGGCGAAAAATAATCTTTGGCGAATTCCGGAAACCACCCTTATGGGTGTTGCTCTCATCGGCGGCAGTGTGGGAAGCCTCATTGGCATGTACACCGTGCGCCATAAAACCAAGCACCCAAAGTTTACCGTTGGAATTCCGGTGATTTTGGTGGCGCAGATTGTTCTTTTATCCTACATTTACCTTTAATTGGCAGGATTCCCACAAAAAGACCGCATTCCGCAATAACTGCACAAAAAAGGTCAAGTATCATTTACAGATACTTGGCCTTTTTATAAGTTCTCACTTAACTGATGCGCTATCTTTTTTACTAATGCCAATAAGAACAGCGCCGAAGTACTTTTTCTTGGTTAAGAACAG
>JBGVPJ010000135.1:0-3192 GCA_045126955.1 Faecousia sp. | reverse complement strand
ATTCCGATGTGGAGCTTCAGAAGAGTAATATTCTTTTGATTGGTCCTACCGGAAGCGGTAAAACCTTGTTTGCGCAAACATTAGCCAAAATACTGAATGTTCCTTTTGCAATCGCCGATGCCACTACTTTAACGGAAGCCGGCTATGTGGGCGATGATGTGGAAAATATTCTTGTGCGGCTCTTGCAGGCGGCAGACTTCGATTTGGAGCGAGCTGAGCGCGGCATTATTTATATCGATGAGATGGATAAAATTGCCCGGAAGAGTGAGAACACCTCCATCACAAGAGATGTATCCGGCGAGGGTGTCCAGCAGGCTTTGCTGAAAATATTGGAGGGAACCGTTGCCAATGTGCCACCTCAGGGTGGAAGGAAGCATCCTCAGCAGGAAACCATTCCTGTGGATACCTCCAAAATTCTCTTTATCTGCGGCGGTGCGTTTGATGGCCTTGAGAAGATTATTGAGGCCAGAACCGACAAGTCAGCAATTGGCTTTGATGCGCCGGTTGAGAGCAAGAAGAACCGTGATATCGGCAAGCTCCTTGCTCAAGTACAGCCCCATGACCTTATTAAATTCGGTATTATTCCGGAGCTTGTGGGTCGTATGCCGGTAATCAGCAGTCTGCAGAATTTGAAGCAGGAGGATTTGATTCGAATTCTTACGGAACCGAAAAATGCATTAACCAAGCAGTACGAAGCACTGCTAGCTATGGATAATGTTGTGTTGGAATTCCAACCGAAGGCTTTGGAAGCGGTTGCTAAAAAGGCAGTAGACAGGCAGATTGGTGCCCGTGGCCTGCGTGCAGTCATGGAGGAAACTATGACAAAAATCATGTATGAGATTCCTTCAGATCCTTCTATTCAAAAAGTTGTGATTACTGCCGAGGCTATTGATGGCAAGGAACCGAAGATACTGCGTGATAAAACCAAACCTCGTGAAAAGCTTACCACGAGAAAGTAATACTATGAGGGGGTAGAATTCTACCCCCTGTTTGTTTATATCCAGGAAGGAGGATGGACATGGGTGAACAATTTATATCCGGTAGATTGCCGGTGCTGGCCTTGCGTGGCCTCGCGGTATTTCCGGAACAGACTGTCCATTTTGACATTGGTCGTGCCAAGTCTGCATTGGCGTTGGAGTACGCTATGAAACACGACCAAACACTGTTTTTAGTCCCACAGAAGGACATTTTAGACGACGATCCCGACCTGGCCGGATTGTACTCAATCGGCACAGTTGTAAAAGTTAAGCAGATTCTCAAAGCGCAAAATGAGAACATCCGTGTGCTGGTCACGGGACTGCAACGGGCCAGAATTTTGGACTTGACGCAAAACGAACCGCACCTTGCCGGCATGGTGGAAACTGTCATAGAAACGCCAATAAAGGACACTCTGCAGAGCAGAGCACTTTGCCGTGAGGCTGCTATGCTTTATGGCGCTTACAGCGAAATGGTAGAACGCCCTGCCCAGACAGTACAGCTGAGAATTTTGGCATCGGAGGACTGCGGTTTTGTTGCTGATGCCATCGCACAAAACTCCGGTATCGATTATAGGGATAAGGCAAAGCTTCTTTGCCAGTTAAATCCCGTCCGTCGTATGGAAAGTACTTTGAAGCTTCTGCAGCAGGAGATGCAAATGCTGCGTATAGAGGCAGATATTCAAGAGAAAACCCGTGCCAGTATCGACCAAGACCAGCGGGATTACTATCTGCGTGAGCAGATGAAAACCATTCGTGCGGAGCTGGGCGAGGGTGAAGATGACGATGAGCTTGCCGAGTATGAAAAGAATATTCTGCTATTAAACTTACCCCAGGATTCTGAGGAAAAATTGCTGAAGGACCTGCACCGACTGAAAAAACAGCCATACGGTTCTGCTGAGGCATCTGTTTTGCGGAATTATTTGGATACTGTCTTGGAGCTACCATGGAACGAGTGTACCAAAGAACGGATAGATGTATCTGCAGCAAGAAAGATTTTGGATAAGGAACATTACGGACTTGAAAAGGTGAAAAACAGAATTCTGGAGACCATCGCTGTGCGCCAGATTGCACCGGAAATGCCGCCCCAAATTCTGTGCCTTGTAGGCCCTCCCGGTGTGGGTAAAACCTCTGTTGCTTACTCTATCGCCAAGAGCTTAAACCGAAAGCTCGCAAGAATTGCTTTGGGTGGCGTTCACGACGAAGCGGACATTCGAGGCCATCGAAAAACCTATGTAGGCGCTATGCCTGGCAGAATCCTTACAGCGCTGATTCAGGCGGGGAGTTCCAATCCGGTGTTACTGCTGGATGGGGTGGATAAAATGGGCTCTGACTACCGTGGAGACCCCAGCGCAGCCCTTTTGGAGGTGTTGGACGGGGAACAGAACAAGACCTACCGTGATCACTATTTGGAGATTCCCTTTGATTTAAGCAACACAATGTTTATCACTACAGCCAATACACTGGATACTGTACCCAGACCTTTGCTGGACCGTATGGAAATCATCGAAATCGGCTCCTATACAGATGAAGAGAAGCTGATGATTGCCAAAAATCATTTGATCCCCAAGCAGCTTGCAAAGCATGGTTTAAAAAAATCACAGCTAAAGATTTCTGACGATACTATCCGTGATATAATTCGTTGCTATACAAGAGAATCCGGGGTGCGCAGTCTTGAGCGAAGCTTTGCGGAAATTTGCAGAAAAGCTGACATGCGTTTTGTATCCGATGAGAGCCTAAAGCGAATTATCATCAGCTGCGGTAATATTGAGGAGTTCCTCGGCACAAGAAAATATCTGCCAGACCGTCTGCCCTGTACTGACCAAGTTGGTTTAGTGACCGGCCTTGCATGGACCTCGGTTGGCGGCCAAACGTTGGAGGTTGAAGTCAATGTCATGGAAGGCTCCGGCAAACTGGAGCTAACCGGC
Organism: Faecousia sp.; assembly: GCA_045126955.1. Taxonomy (GTDB): domain Bacteria; phylum Bacillota; class Clostridia; order Oscillospirales; family Oscillospiraceae; genus Faecousia. Next base: position 290 of record JBGVPJ010000135.1, on the reverse strand, counting down.
AATTTAGGCGATGTGATGAAGGAATCTGCACATGCGGCCTTAAGTTATATTCGCGCCAATTGTGAAAAGCTTGGCATCGCTTCGAATTTCTACAAAACCAAGGACATCCATGTACACTTCCCGGAGGGCGCAGTTCCCAAGGACGGCCCTTCTGCGGGCGTGACTGTTTGTACGGCGATTGTCTCGGCACTCACCGGCATTTCCGTACGCCGTGATGTGGCAATGACCGGTGAAATTTCTCTTAGGGGTCGTGTGCTTCCTATCGGCGGCTTGAAGGAAAAGACCATGGC
>JBGVPJ010000134.1:0-6005 GCA_045126955.1 Faecousia sp. | reverse complement strand
AATGCGGAATCCGTGTCCATCGGCGACTGCTTCTCTGTGGCAAAGCAACTGTGCACGGGCTTTGTAAAAGGCGAGTTTGATGAGGTGTATGTGGTGTATACCAAATTTGAGTCCGTGCTCTCTCAAGTGCCCCGGTGCTTGCAGCTGCTGCCATTGCAAAAAGACAGACGCACGGAAGGCGCTTCCCTGCAGGAGATTGTCTACGAACCGGACAGTGAGACCGTGTTTGCAGCCATTGTGCCGGAATATCTGGGTGGCGTGGTGTACGGTGCTCTGTGCGAGAGCCGTGCCTCTGAGCAAGCGGCCCGGCGTACTGCTATGGATGCGGCCACGCAAAATGCCCAGGAGATGATTGACGGGCTGAGCTTGCAGTTCAACCGGGCACGGCAGGCGGCAATTACCCAGGAGATTACGGAGATTATTGCCGGCTCTTAGGCAATATGAGTAAGGAGTTGAATTCAATGACCAAACAATTGGGAACAGTGGTGCAGGTTATGGGCCCTGTTTTGGATATACGTTTTCCGGAGGACAATTTGCCGGAGCTTTTGCAGGCAATTCAGGTCCAAAACGGGGAGCAGACCATTATTGCGGAGGTTGCCCAGCATGTGGGTGACAATGTGGTGCGCTGTATCGCCATGAGCTCCACTGACGGCCTTGCCCGCGGTGCGCAGGCGGAAAATACCGGTGCAGCCATCACAGTACCGGTGGGTGAAGCATGTCTGGGACGGGTGTTTAACCTGTTGGGACAGCCTATCGACGGCGGTCGGCCGGTAGATGAGGCAGAGCGTTGGCCCATCCACCGGAGTGCACCTGCTTACGAGGAGCAGGAGACCTCCACAGAGATTCTAGAGACCGGCATTAAGGTCATCGACCTAATTTGCCCCTATGCAAAGGGCGGCAAAATCGGTTTGTTTGGCGGTGCCGGTGTGGGCAAAACCGTTTTGATTCAAGAGCTGATTTATAACATTGCCACTGAGCACAATGGCTATTCCGTATTTACCGGCGTGGGCGAGCGGACCCGTGAGGGCAATGACCTGTATTTGGAGATGACAGAGTCCGGCGTTATTAAGAAGACGGCCATGGTCTTCGGACAGATGAATGAGCCTCCCGGAGCCCGTATGCGTGTGGGCCTAAGCGGTCTTACCATGGCAGAGTACTTTCGGGATGTGAAGCATCAGGACGTGCTGCTGTTTATCGACAATATTTTCCGCTTTACGCAGGCAGGTTCTGAGGTGTCCGCACTGTTGGGCCGTATGCCCTCGGCAGTTGGTTATCAGCCTACTCTGGCGACAGAAATGGGTGCTCTGCAGGAGCGGATTACCTCCACAAAGAACGGCTCTATCACCTCTGTGCAGGCGGTGTATGTGCCGGCGGACGACTACACAGACCCGGCACCTGCCACTACCTTTGCGCATTTGGATGCTACTACTGCATTGGACAGAGGCATTGCCTCCTTGGGTATTTACCCGGCGGTTGACCCCTTGAATTCCACCTCCCGGATTTTGTCTCCGGAGGTCGTGGGTCAGGAGCATTATGAGGTCGCCCGTGGTGTGCAACGGATTTTGCAGCGGTATAAGGAACTGCAGGATATTATCGCCATCATGGGTATGGACGAGTTGAGCGAAGAGGACAAGCTGACGGTGAACCGGGCAAGAAAGGTACAGCGGTTCCTTTCCCAACCCTTCTCTGTTGCTGAGCAGTTTACCGGCTATGAGGGCAAATATGTGCCACTGAAGGAAACTGTTCGTGGTTTCAAGGAGATTATCCAGGGCAAGCATGACGCAATCCCCGAGTCCTGCTTCCTGTTTGCCGGTTCCATTGACGATGTGGTGGCAAAGTGGAAGGGGCAGGCGTGATGAAAAGCTTTCCCTTAAAAATTGTGACCCCCGACGGCTTGCTGTTTGATGGGCAGGCAGAGGAGCTGATTGTCCGCACAGTGAGTGGAGATTTGGGTATTTTGGCCGGACATGTGAACTGTGTGGCTCCGTTGGGAATGGGACTTGCTACTGTGGTACAGGAGGGCGAAAAGCGCTATGGAGCTTGTATCGGCGGTATGGTATCCGTGCTGAACGGGGAGGTCAAGCTGGTGCCCACCACCTTCGAGTGGTCGGACAGCATTGATGTGGGCCGAGCAGTGGCCTCCGGTGAACGGGCAAAGGCGGTGCTGGCGGACAAGTCCTCCAGTGATACCGATTTGCGCTTGGCAGAAGCGCGGCTAAAGCGGGCACTGATTCGTCAGGCTGCGGCGGAATACAAGTAAAACAGCACCCCATTTGCAAATGGGGTGCTGTTTTACTTGTAATTGGGTAAAAATTGTGGTATGATCGGTTCATTGGAGGTGGAGTATGAAAAAGAAAATATGGCATTTTGTTCCAGCATCCTGCTTTGCGGTGCTGGGTTTGTGTATTGTCGGCCTTCGAGGCTATCGCTTCCCTGGCCTCCTCTGTTTCGGAATTGCTGCGGTGATTTTGATTGATTGGTTTCTTGCGCAACGACCCGGTACCGTGACCCGGTGGCTGCGGCGTTGCTTGACGGCGTTGCTGATTTTGGCAATCCTCTCGGCGGCGGTAACGGGCTTTTTTGTCGGAAGGGCGTGTGAGGGGAATCCGAATGCGGAGTGTGACTATGTGATTGTATTGGGGGCGAGCCTAAACGGCAAAAAGCCCTCCTTGATTCTAAAGGAGCGGCTGGATGTCGCGGTAGAATACTTGACTACCCATGAGGAGACTGTTTGCATTGTTTCCGGTGGGCAGGGGCCGGGGGAGGATATGACTGAAGCCTCCTTCATGAAGGAATATCTGACCGGCAGGGGGATTGACGCCGACCGCATTTGGTTGGAGGAGAAGTCCACCTCCACGTGGGAAAATTTGGAATTTTCCCTTGGGGTGATTGAAGAGAAAACCGGCAAACGGCCCCATGCTGTCGGTATTGTGTCCAGCGAGTTTCATCTGTACCGTGCAGGCCTGGTGGCGGAAAAGATGCAGGTGACAGCAATCGGCATTCCGGTGAAAACAAGCAGTGTGTCTCTGCTTGTCAGCTATTTTCTAAGAGAAATTGTGGCGGTTTGGAAGTATGCCGTGTTGGGAGGATAAATTATAAGCGGATTTCCACGGGCTTGCGCAGAACCATGGAGTCGGGGGTGACGGCACAGTCCATGGCAAGAAGCTTCACCCCGGCTTCCGCCGCTTTCCGAAGGGCGGCGGCGAAGGCAGGGTCGGTGGCGTCGTTAGGATGGAGATAGGAAACATTAGACATCTGAATGACGAACAGAATATATGCGCCGTAGCCCTCCTGTGCCAGTTGTGCAAGCTCCCGCAGGTGCTTGGTACCGCGCAAGGTGGGTGCATCGGGGAATGCGCAGATGCCGTCTGTTTCCAAGGTCACGCCCTTTACCTCTAAGAAACAGGGAAGGCCGTCCTTGGTAAAGGAAAAGTCAAACCGAGAGTCACCGTGGCGGCTCTCCGCACGGAGATTCTGTATATCACCCAAACCGCCGGCTAAAAGCCACTCCTTTGCGGATGTATTGGGTGCTTGGGAGTCCATGTTAATGAGGCGGGGGCCTTTTTGAACGGCAATCAGGTCATAGCGGGTTTTTCTGGAAGGGGCTTGGGCATCCTCACAAAAGACCTGTGCGCCGACAGGCAGCAGTTCCCGGCAGCGGCCGGTATTTTTGACATGGCAAATTTCTTCCTTGCCATCGATTTCAATATGGGCAATAAAGCGGTTGGGACGGCATAGAAATGTGCCGGGTACGACATTTGCATATTTCACGGGGAGGCCCTCCTTTTGCTATAGAATAACAGATTTTTGCCGTTTTGCCAAGGGAAAGGTGTTGACTTTTTTCCAAAGTGTGTTATAATTGAATCCGTTCCACATGGAGGCTTAGCTCAGCTGGTTAGAGCGCCTGCTTCACACGCAGGAGGTCGATGGTTCGAGTCCATTAGTCTCCACCATATATGAAAAATCCGAACTACTTCACGATAGGAAGTGCGTTCGGATTTTTTATTTATATCAAAGACATTACATATTGATGCTGCTGCCCAGAGGATTTAACCGTCCTCTGGGCTTTATTTATTGCTTTATATCCAGTAAATACGTTTGTAATTGAAAGATTAACCATTTTATGCTAAACTAATATTAAAAGAAGGTCCCTTAACCTTTGAAGGTCGTACTATTACAACAATTGTGCTCCTTCATCACTTCGGCAAGTGTTTTGCTGTACAAAAGGAGAGATACTATGGAACTGGACGAGGTAAAGAAAATAATCCAAGATTTTTTCCAAGAAAACACCGTCACAATCGTTGGATCAGGTCTTTCTCTTGCCGAAGGCATTCCCGGAATGTCTGCACTATCAACAGAGTTATTAAGCAAATTGCCTGCGTTGCTTACCGATTCTGATGATGCTAAGGTTTGGGCAAAGATAGCCACCGATTTGTCTTCCGGAGTTGCTCTGGAACAAGCTCTTCATAATACCAAGCCAACGCCGACAATTGAAGAAAACATCAGGGCAACAACTGCTCGATATATAGGAAAAGCAGAAGAGAATGTTCTGATTGATATTGTCCGAAACAACAAGAAATTACGTTTTTCGAAGTATCTGAACCATTTTACCATTCGGAATAACGGTCTTGTGGTTATTACGACAAATTATGATAGACTTATCGAGTATGCTTGTGAGGTAAACGGTATCCGTGTTGACAATCTATTCGTTGGAAAATTTCTTGCTCGTTTTGAGCCTGAACAGAGTAAATACATGTTCTGTAGGAATTTTGTTAAACGAGGAGGCAAAAATGTTGCGGAATTCTCTCCGCGTGTAACTGTGTTAAAACCTCACGGATGTTTAAGTTGGCATCTGGTTGATGGAGTACCTTATTCAATTCCGCAAGTCTGTTTTGACGACACCTTGATTATTACACCGGGTATTAACAAATATAAAGAGGGGTACAATGCACCTTTCGACACGCATCGAGCCAGAGCCAATGATGCTATCGACACTGCACAGCGGTATATCGTTATTGGCTATGGTTTTGGTGATGATCATTTGGAAACGCATCTGGTACAACAACTTAGAAACGGAAAACCCGCGCTAATACTGACGCATTCGCTTTCTAAGAAAGCACGGGATCTTATCGTTTCTTGTAAGAATATCACTGCAATATGCAGCACAAACGCAAGTGACTCTTTGGTTGTTACGCAATCAGGTGAAACTGTTTTCCAAAATCTGAATCTTTGGGATTTGGATGAGATGCTTAAGGAGGTATTTTAATGGCACAATTACTTAACTTTACTGACAGTGATTTGCTGGGTAGCGTAACACACGTTGACACAGAGCAAATCATTATCGAAATTGAGAATCCTCTCATTATGGCTCAAATTTGTGTTGGCAATCTCGTTGCAATAGAAACGGGAAAGCACCACGAACTGCTTATTTCTTTGATTGATAAAGTAACGCGAAAATATGTTGATGATTTCAACGACAGTGAAGAAGATGTCAATGACATTATGATATCCTCTGCCGATTACGTTAAAGTAAGTATCATTGGAACTTATCATTCTGTTTTTGGAAATGCTCGTGATGTTTTTAAGCGGGGTGTTGATACATTCCCTCAAATAGAAAGTAAGTGTTTCTGCATTTCGGGCCTCAACTTACAGAACTTCATGAATGTCTTAAGCCATAACATTGATACTGACAAGCGCCTCAAAATTGGTTCTTTTATGATGGATTCTTCAGCTGATGCAGTACTTGATGGCAATAAATTCTTCCAGAGACATGCTGCTGTACTGGGAAGTACTGGCTCTGGCAAAAGCTGGTGCATTGCAAATATTCTTGAGAAAGCCAGTGCGCTTCAACATGCTAATATCATTGTTTTTGATATGCATGGCGAATATGAAAAGCTTGCGTCTGGATCTCAGCCAATTGCTGAGCGGTTCAGAATAGCAGGTCCCGGAGACCTGGAAAATCCGTCCAATGATGCACTATTCCTTCCGTATTGGCTTTTGAATAG
>JBGVPJ010000133.1:0-10595 GCA_045126955.1 Faecousia sp. | reverse complement strand
ACAGAGGTGTCTGTGGATTCAGGTGTTGCTTCTGTTGGTTCTTCGCCGAGGGTAAGTGCTGTTCCAACTCGTTCGTCACTTGAAGGAGTCTCCCACGAAATAGGATAAAAGCATAATGTTGTTCCTTCGTAGACAGTCAGTTCTACAACTTGTTCGCCATTCCCAGAGAATTCAAACCAAGCAATTTGCTCAGGTTTCCCGGATACAATAGCGGATATTTTGACATACATCTTCCCTTTGATGCCAAAGGCGTCTACCTTACTATCATAGCCACTAACGGTCACTGTGACCGTATAATTTTCGCCCGCGTTTAGAATGTATGCACCGTTTTCGTCTGTTATTGCTACCGGCGATATTTGTACACTTGCCGTCGCGGTAGCCATTTCGATTACATTATTCGTATTTTCTATACTCACCGTAAACCACGCCCAGGTGGTACTGGCTAGGCAAGTCATACACAGCAGGATGCTGCAGATTGAGGAGATCAGCACCCGACGCAGATGCTTCTCCGTAACTTTTTCTCCCTGTGGAACTGCAAATAAATGTTTTATTTTCACGGTGCGACCTCCTTCCTAAAATCACTCAGTGGGCATCGGCGCATTGGCCTGCTGAGCAAAGACCGAAATACCCAATTTGATCTCAGGGATAACTGCGCCACGGTAGTTGGCCACATTATCCACATCCTCAGGCATATAAACAATCAGCGCAGCATAGTGCGGAGTTTCTCCCTTTTCAAAAGTAAACGGAGATATTTCAGACCATGTAGCCAGGGGTTGGTAAGTTACATGGGTTCTTGCCTCTAAACGCTCTGCAACCTTCTCCTGCAGCACGGCTTCTGTTTCAGCAAACACCACACCGTAGCGCAGATAATCGCTCAAATAGAACTTGCCGCCCAATACATTGGTGGCTTGTTTTTCCTCTTTAATGGTAATTGCCAACTTATAGTTAAAGTCTACATCGCCGTTGTTTTGAATTTTTAGGTACACCACCTGCGTGTAGCCCGGTTCGTAAAGGGCATCATCGTTGAAGACCTCTTCTGCTCCGTGCAAGTGTTTGGTGAATTCCTCTGCAATATCGTGCTTATAGAAAACATCCAAGTCGAGCAAGCCAATTTGAAACTCGTTACGAACCTCGTCACGATCCGAGAACCACGCAAGGGTCGCACCGGTACCCAGTGTCCACCACAGGACAAAGAGCAAGGCAGAAAAGGCAAGCGCCGCCTTACGCCATTTTTTCTTTTGCAAGGCTCACGCCTCCTTTCATAAAGATCATGCGTCTTCTTTTTTCTTTTTCTTAAGAAGGATTAGCAGGAACAAGGCTGCTGCAGATCCGAACATCAGTCCAAACCACAGCAAGACATTGCTATCGTCGCCTGTTTTAGGCGGCTCGGGGTCTGTTGGTTCAATCTCGAATTCCTCGATCATAAATTCCCAGTCCAAATATCCGACCTGATTCTGGAATTGGTTATCCAACTCCACCGGCACATCCAAGCTTACATCGAGCTTAATCTCGCCACCGGAGTAGAGTGTACCCAAGCAGACCCATTCGAAAAGCTGGGCTTTCTCATTCGCCTGCGCATCAAACATATAGGCCATGGTGTTATCTTTGCTCTTTTTTATCCGAAGATGGAGCTGAGATAGAAACTCTGCACTTTCTTCATGAGCGCCCGAAGCGCGCATATAGACCTTAACCTTGACCTTGTTGGATGCCTCGTTTTTAATGGTAATTGCCTGCATTAGGCTGTCACCGGGCATCACATCCTTAAAGTTGGGAAACAAATCCGTGAGAGAATGTTCGCTTCCGGGAGCAAAGATAAACCTCCCTGCGTCGCCGCTGTATTTCACATTGCCATCTGCCGCGAAGACCGGCAGGACGCTTGCGCACAGAATTACGAAAACCAGGAATACAGAAAAGGCTTTTTTCATATCCCTACCCCCTTATTCTGCAGGCCAGCCGCTGGCATCCCAAGGATGCTCGGCGGGGTTATTTTCACTTTGGACGGCGTAAGCATTGACGGTCAGGCTTAGAGTGGAACCGATATGTGTCCGATCCACCTTACTGCCCACGATCTCCACCCGGTTAAATAAAGTAGGGGTCGTCTCGCCGGGCCGGAGGATCTCATTATAATAATAGAAGCCGTCCTTGAAGGTCCATTTCCGGGTGTTGATATCCAGTTTCAGGCAATCGTCAGCAGAGAGGGTTTGGTTAGTTGAGCCGCTGACGAGCTTGACACGCAGGTAGAAGGGATGGGCGCAGACATTCTCCACGCTCACCTGTTTGGACACAATATCGCCGGGGATAATGTAGACACCCTCTGCTGGGAAATCATCACCGGAGGCAGTCTTTTCGTGAATCTTCAGCTGGACATTGCCGGAGGTCACCACATTAGTGGCCGTTCCGATGACGGAGTAAAAGGCCAATGTCGGCTGGGTCAGTACAGTGACCAAAATCGCCGCCAAAGCGATGAGCAATAACCTTGACTTTGCTTTCATAGGGTGTCCTCCTTTCAGTTTTGATGTTTTTCAGCAATCAAAAGATACCGTAGGCCGATATCCTTTGATCGCCGCCCAACCCCCGAAGGGGTTGGGTGGCTGGGATTTAATTAGGGAATAAACTAAAGATAAACTGTCTTACTTGGCCCACTGGGTAGCGGTGAATGCAGCACCGTCAACAGTACTGGTGGCATTCGCGCCGTCAAGCGCAGCCTGAAGCGATGTTGCATCGTTAACAATGATTACAACGGAACATCATTACCTTCTTGCCGTTAGAATTATTTCTTAGAAATTTTAATTACATTTTACCCAAGCATACTTTGCTCCAACATTTGCATCGGGCTTGAACTCGATGTCATAGGTTGCGCCGTTAGCATCTGTAACGTCGAAGGTGCAGCCTTCGATGGTAGCATTGTCTGCATTGCTAATGAAGTAAGAGGGATACGTAGTATCAAGATCTACGTTTACTTCTGTACCTTTAAGCGCAAGGGTAGCGCTTCTTGTAAGGCTTATCATAGCGCCGCCGTTTACCTTAAAGGTGTCAACATTGATCTTTGCACCGTCTATAACGATTGCGTTCGCACCGTTGTTGTTTATAAGCGAAGTGCCAAGGTAATCAACGTTAACAACCGTGCCTTCACCAAGAGTAAGGTCTCCGTATACTTTGAAAGGACTGGTAGAAGAACTCTTGCAACTCTCTACATAGATAGTAACGTTGTTGATCTCAGTGCTACCATATCCGAGGAGTACCGATGTATTGCCTCCTAATACGTTGATCTTAGCTCCCGCCACGGAGGAGGTAATGGTCATGCTGGGATCAGTATCGCTCGAGGACTGGAACATATTACCTGTAAAAGATGCCATTACGGTTTTACCGTTAAGGTTGATAACTACATCCTTTTTTACAAGAAGAGTTTTGGTTATCTCGATGTCATTAGCCAGCACAATGTTGCCGCCAACAGCCAGAGCATGCTCCAGCTCCTTAGCATCAGAAACCATGCCGTCAGTGTAGATGTACTCAACACCATCGTTTGCCAGATAGCGATATACTTCACCGTTGATTGTGCAGTCAGCTCCAACGATAACTGTTTCCTTACCAATCTTGGTGCCGCCACCGACAACTACATTGCCATTGATGGTTCCGCCATTCAAGGCGATGTTGGTTCCGCTTGCATCATTGCCGTAGGAGTAGGAGTAAACAGCCAGATTATAGGTTTCGTCATTGGAGGTCAGAGTACCACCATTGACAGTCAGTTCAACAAGGGGAGCAATGCTTGCATTGCTGCTCGGCAGTTGAATCCACACTGCACGGCTACCGACGATCTCGCCACCATTGATGGTGACCTTGATGGATTCTGTGCCGGAATTTGCGAAGGTACGAATCGCATTCTTGTCAAAACCATTAACCTTACCGCTTTCAACGGTTACATCAGCGCCGGGATAGCAGTCGATTGCGTAGGATGCGCCGCCCTTGGCTGTCCTGTTCTCGATAACTGCGTTTACAATTACCAGTTTACCAGAGCAGCTGATGGTATTGTTTGCATAGCCGGGGAAATCTGGCTTGACCCAATCGACATCGGGCTTAATTGCCAGGAAGGTCACCGTGCCATTCATGATGGTCAGTCCAGCACCCTTCTCAACCTTGATCAAGTAGGAAGTCGTATTGCTGGTTGCCGTGCCATCCAGAGTTTTGCCGTTCAGATCCAGAGTAATTTGCTTGCCAGCGCAAACAAGAGGAGCATCCTTCAGTGCCACATTGTTCTGTACAACGATGATATCGTTGTCATTTGCAGCCTTAAAGGCATCAGCCAGAGTAGCATACGTTACATCGCCGATCTTGGCAGCAGCGGTGGCTGCAGCAGCAGCTTCCTGCTCCTCTGCGGGCAGCTGTTTGATTTCATCCTCGATAGCGTCCTTGTTTGTCTCGGGGATCACAACAGTGTTGCCTTCAGCCTGGGTAGCAGTAATGACCTGCTGAACGGTTGACATAGCAGTATCGTTCTTAGCATCATAAGCCAGAGCAGCGCCGGCAACCGCGTACTCGCTGAAGTGGTTGGTCTTAAAGGTCAGCTTACCGGTCACAGCATCATAAGTGATTTCGGTAGGCTGAGCCTTGCCGTCGGTACCGGTGTAAGCAACGGTAACATTGGACAGACCCGTGGAGATGTAAGTAGTAACGGTGTAATACTTACCTGCCTCCAGATCAGCGGAGGTCTCAATACCGTTAACGGTCATGGTGATGTCCAGCTTTGCAACAACACCATTGCCGTCTGCGGTAACATTAAACAGGCTGTTGGTGGTCTCCACCTCTACCTCAACCTTGTCGGTGGAGTCGAAGGAACCGGCAGGTGCATCCACGATGGTCTTGTTGGTAGTTGCAGAGGGAGCAGCGTTTACTTCCATAGAAGCAGAGCCGTCGGAGCTGATGTTCGCAGCGCTGTTGCCAACCTCAGGTCTCTGATTCTTGGTGTCTTCCCAGGCATCCACATCGTAATTATTGTCAAAGCTGTCGTTCTCAGCAGTCAGCTGAGTTGCGAACAGGTTGACGCCCAGGTCGATGGACAGACCGCCTGCCACATTGTAGTCGTTATCGTTGGCGGTAGGTGCCCAGTAGATAACGATGCCGTAGACATCAGAGGCAGCCTTCTCCGCCAGCTTGCCTTCCAGAGCAAAGGAACGCAGGGAGTAGTTGTAAGCCAGAGCCGTGGCAGCCTCGCGGGTACCGCTAAAGCCACCGGCAACAACAGCAACCTTCAGCACATCGGCCAGAGTCTTACCGCTGCCCTGTGCGGTTTCGGTTGCATTTTTAAAATTGAGCGCCAGTTGGTACTTCAGCGCCAGGTTGCCCTCGTTAACCACAGTCAGGTTCTCCCAGGCAACAGCGCCGGGTTCCCACAGAGTCACATCGTTGAACAGCGTGTCAACATCCTGAATGCTGTTGCCGTCAGCAGTGTAGACATCTACGTCCAGGTTACCAGCGGTGATCACATTGGTGCCGCTGACAACGGAGTCCGTGAACCAGGCGAATGTGGTACCAACCAGCATAGAAACACACAGCAGCAGAGACAGAATGCTGGTAAATAACGCATTGCGGGTTACATTTTTACGTTTCATTTTTTCCTCCTAAAATTAGAAATGTTTCATGAGCCAGACCGGAGGGAGAGGCTCAACAGTACTCCCACAGCTTAGCCGTTGGTGTTTCTGTTTTCTATGATTGCAAAGGCTTCCTGGGCAGTATCAGCGTCAATATTTTTAACCTGTATTGCCTCACCGGCCACCACCATCCGGAAGTCACCGTTGGTAAAGGGAGCCATATCCGCCTGGGTGAACTGTTGGGGAATCTTCACCCAACTGAAGAAAATCGCATTGCTCTCGGCTGCGCCGGTATTATTGGGGTCTGCAAGGGGCTGCAGCTTGGTGTTGTAATAGAACACATAAGTGACCTGATCGTTCTCCACGGTGGTCTCCCCAGGAGCAAAGATCCAGTTCGTAGCATCTACCAGCTTGGTAGTCTTGTCACGCATGTACAGCATGTCGGTCATATCGGTATAGCCGTACTTCTGCATCAGTGCCACCCAGTGGTTGGCGTTATCAAAGGTAACCTTCATACGCACCCACTGCTCATAAGAGCCGGTGTTGCGGACCTGAGGCTGCTTGCGCAGCAACTCGCCGGGGGCGATGTTCTCATAGGTGAAGGTATCTGTATATTCGGGGTCCTTATCATAGCCGATGGTAGCACCTTTTCCGTTTTCATCCATCACGTATTCCATCACATCGATAGAGAAGATCTCATCGGGATCATTGTTCTCTCCGCCGGCAACACCAAAATTGTTGGTGACGCTATCGCTGTCTGTGAACCAGGCCAAGGTGCCAAAAGACAGGATTGCAATCATAATGGCCACCACCGCCAATGAGAGCAACTTCTTTTTGCTCATAATTGTTTCCTCCTTTCTTCAAGATCCTATTTCAGAATCATGAGCCGCGCGCCAGCCCACGATTGTGAAAACTTGGTTATTCCATCCAAGGGTTGGTTTTCTCTCCAAAACCACTGTTCAGTGCGGTGGTAGCATCGTCAAAGCCCTGCGCCTGGATGGCCTCTGCTGCAATCAGGATACTGACGGTTTGGCCGGTATAGCCGGTGTCAGTCTTGCTGTGTGCCACAAAGCCGGAGAACGTATAGCCGCCGTTGCCATCGGGCTTACAGAATTCCAGATCGGCAGAAAGCGTATCCGGGTTATCCTTGATATCTGCTTCAGGCACCAGATATGCAGCCTTCAGCAGTTCAGTGGTGAAGGCATCGGGCTCGAGTGCCGTATTGTAATCAAAGGTCGCAACAACATATCTCTGTGTGCCCAAGGTTGCATAGGTTGTCGGTAGACGATTCCATCCGTTCCTATCCATTTCCAATTCCAGATAACCCAGCAGCTCCACAGGCTGTGCGATATGCAGACGGATGTACGCAGCATTTAGACCGGTGTTCTCCACCTTGACTGCTTTTGCCTTATAGCCGGGATCATTGGAATTGGCATTTACAACAGGAGCCAACTGACCCATGGGGCGGACAGTTTCTGTAGTTACGGCGCCGTTCTCATGAATCTCGATCTCCACGGAACCAATGGTAAAGATGTTTTCTACCTTGTCCTCAGCGGTGAAGTAGGCCAAAGTACCGCTGACCATAATAGCAATCAGAGCAACTGCCAGAGAAATTGCTAAAGCTTTCTTTTTCATTGGGTTTCCTCCTGTGTGTCTTCCTTTTTAGGCTTCTTAATCAGCAAATCGGGCAGAAATACCATCGCCAACAGCGCTATGCTGAAGCCAATGGCCACATACATACCCGGAGGGCTTTGAATATAGGCGGATACATAGCCCAGCAACGGAATGGAGAATACCGGCACACCGATCAAATTATTGAAATGTACCGGGGCAGCATCCTCCGTGGCGTTGGCATCGCCTTTGGTAGTAAACTCTCTTTTCTCCCCGTCGATAGCCGTAACACGGTGGGTCGCCACCACAAGATCCTCATTTAATACAAAGGTAATGGGATCGCCAACCTTCACCCTATCCGGGTCCACCGTTTTCACATACAACAGGTCGCCTGCGCTGTAGGTGGGTTCCATGCTGGGTGAGATTACATGGAATACTTGTAGTCCCACCAATCGGGCACCCATCAGAAAGACGGCAAATACCACGACCAGAACCACCAGTACGGTAGCCACTGTATCCCATATCTTTTTAACTTTTTTAGGCATCTGCATAGGCCACACCTACTTTCTTCTCATTCGGATTATCGAGGTTCTTCAGGGATTTATTTGCTGCTGGGGAAAGGTGTATTCATAATGGCCTGCAACAATATAGTTTTCGGTTTCCTCACCGTTTACCACCTCATGCAAGCGCAATTCAACCGTAATGGTGGTACCTGCATTTTCACCGGTTATATCCTTGACGCCGCACAGGAAGCCGATTCCGTCATTGCCGTATTCACACAGCATCTCATAAGTAACCGCAAAGGAATCTCCCATGGACTCTACCAGACGGATCTTCTCACCGGCAGCAACCGGAACATCAGCTTGCAGCACGATCCAGCGATCCTCGTTATAGCGGCACCATGCGTCATAATAGCCTGCCAACGCTATGGAATTTGCAGGCACATCCTTATCCGCCCATACAGTAAAGTCTGCAATGTACTTCTTATGGGTATTGCTCTGGGATTCTTCGTAGCTTTCCACAGGCTGGAATTGATAAGCAACATCCACCGTCATGAACTCAGTGGGTTCGCCGATCCATTTGGAGTATTCGATATCCAATGCACCCAATTCGGTAACATGGGCATTCAAATCATAATCCGCATTGAAGGCATCCTGCTCGTGAGTACGCTGATATGCTGTCAGCTTCACATTCAGGTTGATCTTCTTCCCCATCAAATTCTTAGACAACGCAATACTGTCCGCCTCTGTTTCGCCCTCTCCGGCAGTCTCCAGCATATGTAGCGCAATCACATAGGTATCTGTCTCATTCTCCTGTTCCATATTGCCACTGAGCACCGGGAATCCTCTTGTCAGGATATCAGCCAGAGTAGCAGGATCTTTGCCCAACCGCACCACACGCCATCTTCCGTCTTCGTTTTTCACGCTTTCCTCGATATCCGCAAAAGAGTTGGGTCTGGGATCGCCATTTTCCGGATCAAAATCATCTGCGTGGACATACACAGTAAAGTATTGAGCGACCTTGATCAGCTCCTCATCATTTTTTACACCATCGAGCTTGCCGTCAGTAAAGGACAGCGCATAGCGGAAGGACAAATTACCTTCGTTACTGATCTTAATGGTTTCCATTGTGGTATAACCGGGCTCCCAACGGATATTGTTGTCAAAAATTTTTACATCGGCATTTTCTTCAACATTAACCCATTGGCTATCTTTCAATACCTCCAGCTTCGCATCCAGTGTGCCAATGTAGATCTCGTTGCCTTCATTCTTGGCCTCGCTGGTGAACCACGCATAAGAGGTTCCGAAGAACATCGACACACACACAATCAGGCAAATCAAACCGGTAAAGTAGGTCTGCAGGAGCATATTTTTTACTTTTGTCTGCTTTCCCGGGACGCCTTCGGGCCGCTTCTCATATTTTCCGTACTTTCTCATGATCAAGTCTCCTCGCTTTCGCCGAATTCCTTCATAATATCTTCAATGTTCGGTTGTTCCAGGATTTTCGGCACTTCGGGTTCTTCCTGTACAGGTGTTTGATTTTGAGATGCTACCTGTGCACGTAAGGCTTGTAGCTCTGCCATCATAGCAGCCATATCCGGCTGGTCTGCAGGCGTTTCCTGTGCAGGAGGTGCGGTGGTTTGGTTCTGCTGTTGCATCTGTTTCTGCATTGCAAGCAGCTGAGCCATCATATCCTCGGACTGCTTTCTCTGGGCTTCCAGGGCATCTTTCTCCGCCTGCAATTCCGCCATCTGTTCTGCCTTATACATCTTAAATATCTTCACACAATTTAGACCCTGGTAGATGATCAGCAGCAGGAACGGAATCAAGATGCAGACAATATAGCCCTGCGGTGTTTTCAGAAACTGAAAAAATGTACCAACCTTAGGTAGTGCCATCTGATACTTACCAAGGATGAACGGGTAGGTAACTACCGTTTCATCGTCAACATTCGTCGTCGTACCGTAGGTGATAAAGCCGGGGTTTCCATTGGCGTCCTTGGCCTTGGCCCGGATCTTATGGGTCACCGTCTGGCCGTAGTTTTCGGAGTTTTGGGACTGATAGGCGATGATGTCGCCCTCCTGTAAGGTGGTGGGATCAACTTCTTTCACCAGGATCAGATCACCGGCGTCAAAATCTGTCTTTGACATTGAGTCAGACAGTGCTATGTAGAACTTCACGCCGAACAAATCGCGATCGTTGCGATTAAATGTGTTTACGGAGATGATCGTAAAGATCATCATAAACACCGCAACAGCAACTACAGCCCAAACTAAAATGTTGGATATAACTTTCCACGCCTTCTTCATCCATATAACTCCTTCTTTAAGATTTTGTTCCGTTACAGACTAATGCGTGTCTTCCTTTCGCCTTGCGGCGATGGAGCCTTCTTTATCTTCACAATCAGAAATCAAATACGTATTTTTCTCTGCATGGTTCTCACCGAAAGTACGTATAGCACAATTTGCTTATCAAGGGCTGGATGAGCAGTTATCAATCTGCCAAACACTTCCCCCATAATATTTATCAGAATAATTATATATCAACACAAACGCAAATTCAATCACTAAATCACGAAAAAGTGTAAAACTTTCAAGCTTTGCTTTGTGAATTTCCCCTAACCAGCGCGCCCTGCCCTGCTAACACCAAAACGAAACCCGGTGTTGATTAACACCGGGTTTCGCAAAATTCTTAAATTTGTTTCGGCACAACAGCTTTGGGATCCGGAACTTGCACTTAGTTTGAAAAACCATTGCATTACTGCTTTCTAAAGAATATTTCGCCGGTCTCATGGTTCATGGATTCCACAATCGCCAAAGATTCCAAGTGATATCCCAAATTGCGGATAACTTGACCGCCCATTTGGAAGCCCTTCTCCACGGCAATGCCGATGCCCTCA
>JBGVPJ010000132.1:0-4964 GCA_045126955.1 Faecousia sp. | reverse complement strand
GGCGTGCTGTAATTTCCCTTAAGGAGTTGCCCAATGAAAGAACTTTTGCTGTATATGGCAAAGAATCTGGTGGACGAGCCTGAGGCAGTTACGGTAACAGAGGTTTCCGATGAGGAAGGTAAGATTCTGGAGCTCCATGTTGCCCCCGGCGACATGGGTAAGGTAATCGGCCGCCAGGGTCGGATTGCTAAAGAGATTCGTACCATTGTGAAAACCGTTGCCCAGCGCACCGGCGAAAAAGTCACGGTGGAAATCGTGGATTAACGGCTTATGCGTGACGCTCGGCGCCACGCATTTCCCGTTTTTTGGAGGAAAAAGATGAAGCAAACCTATATTGATGCTGGGGAAATCGTCACTACCCACGGCGTCCGTGGAGAAATTAAGATCCAAACGTGGCTCGACTGCCCCGAGATGCTTTGTGAATTTGAACGTTGCCGTATTGACGGAAAAGAATATAAAATTGAGTCCTGCCGTGTTCAGAAAACCTGCAATTTAATGAAGATTCAGGGAATCGATACCATGGAGGATGCCCAGGCTATGCGTGGAAGAACCGTCCAGCTGTACCGTGAGGACATTGACGGTGATGCGATTTTTGCGGTTGAACTGTTGGGTATGGAGGTATTCTGCGAGGGCAAGAAAATCGGGGAAATCACCGATGTGCTGGACTATCCCGGCAATTCCGTTTATGTGATAGGTAAGGGTGAATACATGATTCCGGCCGTGAAAGAGTTTATCCTCTCTACGGATATTGAGAAGAATGAGATGTATGTGCGGCTCATTGAGGGGATGCGTACCGATGAGAATTGATATTCTGACCCTATTCCCGGAGACGCTGGGGGATGTGTTGTCCGAGAGTATCTTAGGACGTGCACAGGAACGGGGTTTCATTACCATTGATACCCACCAAATTCGGGATTACACTGCCAATAAGCAGATGCAGGTGGACGACTATCCCTACGGCGGTGGTCGTGGCGCGGTGATGCAAGCGGACCCGCTGTACCGTTGCTGGGAGGCTGTATGCGACAAAGCCGGTGGCCCGGCGCATACGATTTACCTTTCCCCGTGTGGAAAGACCTTCTGCCAAGCGGATGCCATTCGGTTAAGCAAGCTGGATAATATCATCTTTGTTTGCGGCCATTATGAGGGCATTGACCAGCGATTTATCGATGAGTGCGTTGATGAAGAACTTTCACTTGGTGATTTTGTCCTCACGGGCGGTGAGATTGCGGCTATGGCCATGACGGATGCCATCTGCCGGATGGTGCCGGGTGTGTTAGCTGATCCGGAGTGCTTTGAAGATGAGAGCCATTTTAATGGCCTTTTGGAGTATCCACAATATAGCCGCCCTGCGGTATGGCACGGTAGGGAAGTGCCTGAAATTCTGCTGTCCGGTAATCATCAAAAGGTTGCCCAATGGCGCCGGAAGCAATCCATTCGCAGAACCCGGGAGCGCAGGCCGGATATGTATGTAAAGCTGGACCTAAGCAGCAAGCAGGATAGAAAGCTTTTGCTGGAGATCGCGCAAGAAGACAATGAACAAGCAGAATGAAAGCGGCATGACCACAATGGTCATGCCGCTTTATCATTTGCCAGTAGTTGGGGTGTAGTTTACAATTATACTCTGTGAGGTCAAAGAAGCTACTTGTGATGTTTTTGTCACCTTGGTGCCGTAAACATTCACCTGAATCAGCAGAGGACAGCTTGCCAAGGTATTCACGGAAGCGATTTCTTTGTTGTAGTCCATAAATACTCTATTCAGCCGCTTGAGGCCGGCCAGAGGCTCCAACGTGGTCACAAGGTTATACGAGCCATCAATACTAACCAGTTCGGACTCACTGCTCCATTTGGGAAGTGCAGTTACATTGTTATGTGAAAAGTCCAAAATTGCAAGCTTATTGATACCGGAGAGAGGAGAAATATCCGTTAGCTTGTTATCGGCAATATTTAGCTGTGCAAGCTTGGAGCAGGAGGTAAGCGGAGCTATACTTTCAATGGCATTATTAGACAGACCGAGATATATCAGTGCAGTGAGCTTATCAAAACCGTTTAACTCCTTTATGGAATTGTAGCCAGCCTCCAGCCAAGTCAGTCCTGTAATAGAGGTGATAGGGGAGAGGGTGGAAAGCTTGTTATAAGACACATCCAGTGTGAGCAGTTTGCTTAGGGAGGACAGAATGCTTACGTTGTTCACAGCATTATGCCCCAAATTAAGTGTCTCTAAATTCTCCAATGCAACAAGCGGAGTGATATTTCGAATGGTGTTATTGCCCAAATCCAAATAGGTAAGTGTATCCGCCTGTTCAAGACCCGTTATTGTAGAAAGTCCGCAACCGTTAAGCGTCAATTTTTCTAACTTTGGTAGCTGACCGATCAAGGGTATTTCATCCGACGCAACGACGGTGTCCGTGATGTGTAGCTCCTTCAAATTGGACAGCCCGAAGATATAACTAAGCTCACCGGCAATGCCTTTGTTGATCGTTAGACGCTCCAAGAAAATGAGATGTCGCAGATCAGCAAAGCTATTTGCACCCTCAGGCACGGTAAAGTCGGTAATGGTCCACAAATCGTTGGTATACAGAACCTTGTCTGTAGACACCGATAGCTTTTCTCGAATGGCGGCCTCAATAGCGGCATCGGCAAAGGTAACTTTCTCAATAACTCCGCCCACAGTAAAGCCAAAAACAGCAGTCGGGCTGACAAGGCCGTTATCATCTACAGCAATAGCATAAAAAACATTTTCACCATTCACAAGTGTAATATCATTTTCGTATAAATCCTTCTTAACAGAGGGAAATTCACCGTTTTTATTAACATACAACGTGCCGCTTTGTGCAGTTATGGTAACGGTAATATACTGCGTGTAGTACGCGCCGGATGTTGTGGGATCTGGAGAACAAATTGGTGCCTTTGGGCGCAGTTGCTCCAATTTTTCCTTGATTTCCTTATTGGTTACATGGCTGAGCATATCTACGGCATCCAGTAACTTGTCCTGCTCCACATAGGTTTTACAGAGTGCGATATATAAATCAACACCGCCACCATCGGCAATGGCCTTGGAGAGGGTATACTCAGCTTTGGTGTAATTACCGGCTGCCTTGTGCTGATTTGCTAATTCAATTGCAACAGCATCGTTATCATCAGACAACTCATATGCTTGATCAAAAAACCAACCGGAAGCGACATGGTTGCCGGTTTTTTCAAAATAACGCGCAGCCTGCAGCATCATATCCCGGGTGAATTCTCTATCATATTGAAACAAATACCAGCCGGAGCAAAAAACAATTGCCAAGGCTAGTAAGAAAGGTATTAAAAAACGAATAGCTTTATTCATGGTATGCCCCATTTCGACAAATTCTCATGATAATTATACTGCCCCGGACCAAGTGTGTCAAGTGGAACAAAATTCAATCTGCACATCCAGCAGAATCCGTCTGATTTTTAGCTGCATATGCGCTACAATAACATAGGGTGATAGACATGAAAGCTAACGGCAAAGAATGGCTGCTGGCATTTACAATGGGCATTTTGCTGCCTGCTTTGATTTTTACAATTGCAGAGCAGATTGTTGTGCATAAAAAACAGGAGCCTCCGGAGAACAGTTCGGTAGCGACAACAAATGCACCTACAGAACAATCGCCGCCTGCTTCTGCAAATTCCATTCCCATACTGCTATCGGATGGTACTGTTAAAATAATAGACTTGGATACATATATAACCGGGGTTGTACTGGGAGAGCTACCTACAGATTTTGAGGTAGAAACGCTGAAAGCACAAGCGGTTGTCGCCAGGACCTATGCGCTAAAACGCAATACCACGGGGAAAAAGCATGAGATGTGTGCGGTTTGTACCACATCTTCCTGTTGTCAGGCTTATCGTTCGCCGGAAGAGTTCCTTTTGCGTGGCGGCACACAGCAGGAGCTTGAAAGAGTGAGTGCAGCCGTCAACAGTACAACAGGGCAAGTGCTCACCTATAACGATGCTTTGATTGAAGCCACCTACTTTTCTTGCTCCGGCGGAAGGACAGAGGATGCCCTTGCAGTTTGGGGAACTGATATACCTTATTTGCAGGCGGTGGACAGCCCTGGGGAGGAGCAAGCCACGCATTATAAAGATACTATCCAATTTACAGTAAAAGAGCTTGCAGAATTATTAAAAATTTCTCCCAAAGGTGCGCCGTCTTCCTGGTTGGGTCCGATTACCTATACAGCAGGTGGTGGTGTGGATACCATGAAAATCGCGGATACTACCTTCAAAGGAACAGAACTGCGGCAGAAATTGGGTCTGCGATCTACTGCATTTGTAATTATGATTGTTGGGGATAATGTGCATATTGCAACAAGAGGATATGGGCACCGTGTGGGTATGAGCCAATACGGTGCTGAGGCAATGGCAGTAAAAGGCAGCGCATATCCGGAGATTCTGGCACATTACTATCCCGGAACTGAACTGAAAACCTATTCACGGAATTGACAAAGGCGGGTTTGTTTAGTAGAATAGGGGAAAGTCATGAAAGGGGGACATATTGTGCCCATTCAAATCCCCAACAATCTGCCCGCTGCCGGAATTTTACAGCAGGAGAATATATTCATCATGCCGGAGGACAGGGCAATCACGCAAGACATTCGTCCGTTGGAAATTGTCGTGCTGAATCTTATGCCTACTAAGATTGCGACTGAGACACAGTTATGCCGTCTGTTGGGCAATACGCCTTTGCAGGTGCGAGTTGAGCTAATGCATACCAAGTCTCATACCTCAAAAAACACATCACAAGAGCATCTATTGGCATTTTATAAAACCTTTGATGAGTTGAAAGATCGAAAGTTTGACGGTATGGTGATTACCGGCGCGCCGGTAGAAAACATGGCATTTGAAGAAGTGGATTACTGGCCGGAATTATGCGAAATTATGCAATGGAGCACTACCCATGTACATAGTACCTTCCATATCTGCTGGGGCGCACAGGC
>JBGVPJ010000131.1:0-29895 GCA_045126955.1 Faecousia sp. | reverse complement strand
CCCCGCCCCCCCCCTCCGCTTGGTTGTACCAAAGAAGTTGGGGCCAGGCTCATAAGCCTGACCCCATCCTTTATTATAAAATCTTAATTTTCTGTCTGTTTTAGTTGCGATTCTTTTTTGCCTTGCGTACTGCCATAATGCGATTCATTTCATTATAAACAATCATATAACCTTCATCTACACCCATACCGGGTTTGGCTAGAATCTGCACAGGCTGGGTAGCCATTGCGCAGTGGACACAAACCTGCGCGCTGCGGTCCGTCTCGTTACAAGTGCCGCCCTGATATGCGCCGATACCCTTTTCCTTGCAGTATAGAACTGCCTCAATGGTGTTGTTAATACCGCCCAGGTCAGGGGTCTTAATCTGCACCATGTGGCCTGCCTTATTGTCGGCAAAGAGCTTAATATCCTCCAGAGTATTACACCATTCGTCAGCAACCAGCTCCACATCAGAGCCACGGGCATCCAGCTCAGCGGTCAGGGCTGCCAGAGCCTTCATCTGAGTAGGCACGTCTACATCGCAGTCCATAGGACCTTCAATCCGCAGGTGGAAGGGCTTTGCAATCTGACCCAGCTTCTCGATATAGTCAGCCATAGCCTTATAGTTATCAATACCGAAAGCAGCGCCGATCGTGCCATAAACGTCGATGTGGAAAACAGGCAGATAATTCTCATCGGTGCGGTTCGCCAAAATACGGTCCCGCAGCCATGCCACGTACTCCTCCAGCTTCTCGCCCTTTTTGCCCAGCTTGGTTTCCACATTGTTGATCAGCGCATGGGGCAGAACCTGCGCGCCTTTGATGATCATCTTGTCGGCGTTGTCGTAGCGATCATCACCGGACTGGGTGAAGATGTCGATGGGTGTTTCGGAAACGGTGCAGCCGTACTCGTCAGCTACAACCTCGCACATCAGACGGTTCGTTGCCTTAGCCACAGCATCCAGAATTGCCTGGGACACGCCGTAACGGATGGCGGTATGCAGGCGCTTGCCCTCTACCTGAATGGCCTCCATCATAGCGCACAGACCGCGGAAATCGTCGGCCTCCTTGCCAACCAGCTGAGGCTTGATGTACTTGTCGATAACAGGGATGAAATCCTCTGCCAGGAACAAAGGATCCCGTCCGCCTGCACCGGAATACTGAACGGCAGCGCAGTCGCCAAAGGCAATCTGCCCGTCCTCCAAAATAATCATAACAGATATGCTCTCGCCGGCCTGACGGATGGAACGGAAGCCGTTGGTCACGGGCTGCCCAACATAGAAAATGCCATCGTGACCGGCGCCCTGCTTAATGGCGCGCTGATCATCAAAATAGAAGCCGGTACGTCCGGCAGAACAGACAACATCAAGAATTTTCATTATGATTCTCCTTAATCTTAGTATTTGGGACGGCCAACCAAACGGCCTTTGCCAATGGCATACACATCATCAATCACCATTTGGAAGGAAGCCTTCCGCTTCTCCGCCAAAGCGCGTTCAGCAATTTTAGCAGCATGGTAATCCTTCAGATCCTGTGTGAAGGGCAGATTGCCAACGTTGAGGATACGCACAGCACCATTATTGTCACGGCAGGGCAGCATCAGACCGGCATTGGCACGGCAAGGTGCAAAGGGAACATCCAGCACACCGGCCTCTACGCCGCGGCAAACACCTACAGCGATATCACCGTTGCCTAACTCAAAGCACTTGTCCACGATGCAACGGGTCTCTGCCCGGATGATACTTTCTTCCTCATCCAGACGGCTGTCACAGAATGTTTGATCAGCCATCATATTAACCACCTGCTTGGTGCAGCGCAGACCCTGTGCATTGGCCTCCATAGTAGGAATACCCACAGCTTCGTGGGGAGTCTTGACAATAACCTTGGTAGCCTTTGCCAGAGCAGCAGTCAGGCTTCCGGAAGAAATAACACCAAATGCCTTTGCTTCGTCGGCGGGGAAACCGCCCATCCACTGGTGCAGAACGGTGGTGACCTTTACGTCGCTGTAGCCATACTTTTGCAGATATTCATCAGTCAGATCCTGCAGAGTGTGAATTGCGGCGACATCTTGAACAAGATTGCCACACTGACCGTAGCCAACGGTGATGTTCTTGACACCCTGCTCTGCTGCCAGCAATGCCTCGATGATAGCTGCGGCGTGAGAAATACAGGGAGGCACCAAAGTGCCGGTAAGGGGACCGTAAGGCTCACGGTTGATGGAAACGCCCATTTCCTCATACAGACCGGTCAGACGGTCTACATACTGCCAGTCCCGGATGGTACGCTCCATGGGGATATTCTTGCAGTAAGGCAAGTTGTAGGAAATGCCGCCGCCTTCGTAGCTGGTAAAACCGCCGGCATATGTAATCTCGGTCAACAGTCTAGCATCCGGTGTGCCGTGACGAACCTGCATAGGCACATTGACGCTCTCAATGACCTGACGGCACTTTGCAACGCCGTGGTTGACTGCAGGAAATCCGTTGAGCATAGCACGACCCAAACGGATGGACTCAGCAATACCGTTTTCAGCCTCTTCATAGCGATTTTGACGGGTATAACTGTCAATGGTGGATGGCAGCAGGTCAGCTTCTCCGTGGTCCTGCAGATACTGCATCAGCTTGATGTGCTCCTCCACTACAGGAACACCTGCGCGGGGCTGAACCAAGGTTCTTCTGTCACGCTTGGCATCCAATAGCTTTTGTGAGAAATTACGGCTATTAGGCATTGCCTTATGGTAGGCAACCGCCTCTTCTAGGTCCACATCCTTACCGGTGGGCCACTGGCTCAGAACTTCCTGCCGCATGGCCATAAATTCACTCTCGCCAATTCGCTTATTTTGAATATCCATGGTGCTCTAACTCCTTTTTCATAATCCGCAGGGCAACGCCCGGATAATACCCGGACAGAAGACCCATCGCAGCTAATATATATGTTCTGTCCACCCACACATCCGCCTTTACAGGCCGCAGGGACATGGGATGCATAGGGCTATACAAGGCATAAGAAGCTATTTCTTCTGTACGCTTGGTATGGATCAAGCTTCCGCCGGTTACTACGATATTTTTTACATTGGTGAGGTTCTTGCCCTCTTGCAGGAAGGTTTTTCCCATCAAAGTGTAGGTTTCTTCCATCGTACCTGCATGGCGCTTGACGGCCTCTTCTATGGCCATAGAAGCCAGGGCAAAATCCAAAGCCTCTAATTCGGTGTTGCCATTGGGCACTTTATCTGTATGCAACCGCAGATCTTCCACAAGCTCTATAACACGATCCTCGCTTAGCCCGGACAGCTTTGCTATTCGGGGTAAGCCTGCCACATCTACGATACCCTTGATGCTGTAACGCATTCCAATATCGCCCTCAACAGTCCGTTTGGCATAGGGCTCCGGCAGTCCTTTGTAGACCGTATTCATCTGGTCGGGCATGCCGTCAGCGATAGAGTAAATATCGGTGGTAGCTCCGCCCACATCCACGGCAACCAATTCGCCGATGCCGGCTTCTTCCTCACAGCCTTGAGCCAGCAGATTCATTGCCTGCAACACAGCAGCGGGTGTAGGCATCATGATATCCGACAGCAAGGCGGTAGCTTTGCTTAAGCCCTTCGCCTGGATAATACGGTTCAGGAAAATATCCCGGATTTGCTTTTGGGTAGGCTCAATGTTCAGTACACCAAACTTGGGCATCACATTGGGACAAATGTAAACCTCGCAGCCTTCCAAAATGCGTTCACATTCCCGTGCCGCTGTCCGGTTACCTGCAACAACAATGGGAAATTCCGGCTGCAAAGATGCCAGGGCTTTTGCATTATGCAAAATACACTCCGTGTTGCCGCCATCTGTGCCGCCTACCAGCAGAAAAATATCCGGCTTAGACTGGCGGATTTCTTCCAGGTCATCTTCCGTTAGCTGAAAGTTATAAACCTTTTCTACCTTTGCACCGGCACCCAGACTGGCAAGCCGGGCAGCTTCGCCCGTCAGCTCCGGTACCAGACCGGAGGTGACCATACGCAATCCGCCTGCGGCGGAAGAGCAAGCATAGCAGGCATCGAACTCCAGCTTGCCGGTTTTCTTCTCCAACAAGGTAAGCGCCTTTTGCAGGCCGTCGTTGATGTCTGTCTGCACTGTGGTATAGGAGGCAGCGGTACCCAACAGGCACTCCTGTTCCACATCCACAGCGGTCAGCTTTGTATATGTACTGCCGAAGTCGATCAGTAAAACAGGCTTCACACCGCTACACCTTCCATATGCAGCAGCTCCCGCAGAGCCTCAATGGTGGTTTCGGGAGAAGTGCCGGGAGGGAATGCCCGGTCAAAGCCCATATCCTTAAAGCGACGCTCCACATCTTCAAACTTCTGCTTGCCGATGACGATATTGCCGCCGACTACCAAGGGGATGCCCTTCAGACCGGCTTCGTCACATTTTTCCCGCATACCGCGGCAATCCAACTCGCCCTGACCATACAGGGAAGATACCACGATAGCATCTGCTCCAGACTCAATGGCTGCAGCGATGTATTCTTCCTGCGCCACCATAACACCCAGGTTGACCACCTCAAAACCAGCTTCGGTAAAGGCGTGGTACAGGATCTTATTGCCCACTGCATGGACATCTGCGCCAATGACGCCCATGACCAGCACTTTCTTTTCGCGTTTCTCCATTTTAGCACCTCGTTATTGATTTCTCAGAATACTGCAAAAATTGTTGTGTATCTATATACTATAATGGACTATAACTTTTGTCAAGAAAGAAAGTGTAACTTTTGCCAAGAAAGTAAAAAAATCGCCCGGTCACCGGGCGATTGGTTATTAGATTCTCTTTTCTTCCAGCAAACGCTTGATTTTTGTCTCCAAATACAGAATTGAGCCGGCATCCATCTCATAATTACATTCTATCAGATCGCCCCGGAAGGCGCGCAAGATCTCCACGATCTGCGCATTAAAATAATGCGCATAGGGCTTCGGAACTAGGACGACATCCTTTCCCTCCAAATACTGCCCGACCTGCTCTGCAGAATTTGCAAATGTGGGCATATGCAGGGCTACACCCTCAGTATATGCCTTACTTGTACGGTACAAAAGCTGCGCAAATTTTTGGCTGTGCCCAATAATGCCCAGAGATTTTCCGGGGCGCAATTTGATAACAGGAGCCAAGCTGTCTGCAGACAGGCCCAGAGCAATACGAACCACCTTTTTCTTCAAGGGTACAATGCTTTCTAAGTAGTCTGCGTGGGCGACAGTAGTGACAACCAGGTCAAAATCCTCGCTCAGCTTATACGGATACTTCTGAACGCTGTCGAGCGCATAGGGGTATAAATCCACACCGTCGATATGACGCAACTGTTCGCTCATCTGGGCGAGGTTTTCTGGGTTACATTCTACTACTGCAATTTTTACATAGGCTTCTTGCTCCGCCCGTTCCCGCAGCTTCAGGTTCAGAAAGATATTGACCTCCGCAGGAGAAAAGCCCATATCCCCCAGCTGGTCCAGCATGGCATCAATTGCAGCCATCGCCTGCTCCTTACGACTGCCGGAATTGCTGGGCTGGTAACAAACGAACGTGCCTCTTCCCTGCACTTTATCCACGATCCCTAAACGCTCCAGCTCGTCATAAGCGCGCTTGACAGTGCCCCTTGCGATACCCAATTCCTCAGTCAAAACCTGAACCGTTGGCAGCTGGTGACCGGCTGGTAATTCCCCTTTTTTTACAGCAGTATGAATGGAATCTACCAGCTGTCGATAGATGGGCACGTCCAACTCCGTATCAATCCGATAAATAGAAAACAACGCCTTCACCTCCCAGAATTGTTATATACCAATATTATACCTATTTTATTATTTTGTCAACAGTAATGTTACAATAATCGGCTTGCCGGACGGCAAGCCGATCTGTTTATTTTTGCTGTTCCAGATAATTTGCCCGTCCAACCTCGTAGAGATTATTTCCCAGACTATCGATAATCACAACAGCAGGAAAATCCTCTACTTCCAGTCGGCGGATAGCTTCTGCACCTAAATCATCATAGGCAACAATTTCTGCTTTTTTGATACATTTGCTCAAAAGCGCGCCGCAGCCGCCAATGGCACCGAAGTACACAGCGCCGTATTCCTTCATAGCATCCACCACTTCCGGTCCGCGCTTACCTTTGCCGATCATACCGGTAAGGCCGAGGGAGATCAAGGTCGGACTGTAGGCGTCCATCCGGTAGGATGTAGTCGGTCCGGCAGAGCCGATGGCCTGTCCGGGTTTGGCAGGTGTCGGACCGACAAAATAGATAATTGCATTCTGAATGTCCAAAGGCAACTCCTTGCCCTCTGCCACCAGCTGGCACAGGCGCTTGTGGGCGGCATCCCGGGCGGTGTAGATCACGCCGGAAATCAGACAGCTGTCACCGGCGCGAAGGTTTCTTGCCGCTTCCCGGGTCAAAGGTGTGGAAATCTTTACATTATCCATATCACAATACCTCCGTTTTGTGGCGGGTCACGTGGCAGTTGATATTTACCGCCACAGGCAGCCCTGCTATATGGGTAGGACAGGTTTCAATGTTTACTGCCAGCGCAGTGGTTTTTCCACCAAATCCTTGAGGACCGATACCCAACGCATTTACCGAATCCAGAAGTTCTTTTTCCAATGCAGCATAGTATGGTTTCTCGTTTTGAACATCCACTTCCCGTAAAAGTGCCTTTTTTGCCAGATAAGCAGCCTTATCAAATGTGCCGCCGATACCCACACCAACCACAATTGGCGGGCACGGATTGGGACCTGCTTCCTCTACTACTTTCAAAACAAAAGCTTTCACGCCTTCTACACCATCAGAGGGGCGGAGCATTTTGATTTGGCTCATATTTTCACTGCCGAAGCCTTTGGGGGCAACAGTAATTTCGATTTGATCCCCGGGGACCAATTCGGTATACAGCATGGCGGGAGTATTATCCCCAGTATTGACACGGTCTAGAGGATCTCTGACAACGCTTTTTCTCAGATAGCCTTCCCCATAACCCCGACGGACACCTTCATTCACCGCATCGGTAAGATCACCACAGATATGTACATCCTGACCAATCTTTAGAAATACACAAGCCACACCGGTATCCTGGCAAATCGGAACATTCTCCCGGTCAGCGATCTGATGATTTTCGATGATGCGTTCCAGAATCTCCTTTGCCTGAGGCCAGGTCTCCCGGATGTACATTGCATCCAGTCTTTCTTTCATATCCTTGCCCAAATGGCAATTTGCCTCGATACATAACCGGGCAACCGTATCTGTAATTTGTTGTGCGCTGATTTGACGCATATATATTCTCCTTTAGCGAACATTGTATATTTGATCCTGCAGATCACCGTAACGGCTGATGACCTCTGCCACCACCCGGTCTCCCTTGGGGAGCTTCCGGGGTTTTCCTGTGATTCGTTCCGCTTTTTCTTTCAATTCGTGAATATCCACAACGGGAAGTCCTGCGGCAATCAGCCGATCCCGAAGCTCCACCTTGGTGGGATTGACGGCGATACCTCCCTGGGTTACCAGCACATCAATATCCTTGCCGGGCGTGGACACGCAGGTCACGCGGTCAGTAACAATAGGGAGCCTTGCCCGGAACATAGGTGCGATGATCATAGACAGTTTTGCCCCTGCGGCAGTATCGCTGTGTCCGCCGGAACCACCCATAATATATCCGTTGGAATCGGTATGCACATTTACATTGAAATCGGTATCGATCTCTGTTGCGCCCAGAATCACCACATCCAGACTGTCCACCACTGCACTGCGACTACTGGGGGATGCATATTGCATTGCGGAGATTTCCTGATGACGGGGGTCGGTGCACAAGGATTCCACAGCTTCCAGGTCGAAGCATTGGACATCCATCAAGCTGCGGAAGCAGCCGGAGCGGAGCATATCTACCATATATCCGGTAATGCCACCCAAGCCGAAGCTGCCCTGGATTCCCTTTTCCAGCATAATATCCTTCAAGAACTTTGCTGCTGCCAGGGATGCGCCGCCGGCACCCGTCTGGAAAGAGAAGCCGTCTGTCAGCAGACCGGATGCCTCAATCACCTTTGCTGCGTGAGAAGCCATCACAAGACCTACAGGATCACGGGTGATCCGGGTGGTGCCCGAAACGATGCCCTTAGGATCGCCAATAGCATCCACAGTTACCACATAGTCCACATAATCCTCGGATATGGAATAATCCTGCATAGGATACGGCACAAGATTATCGGTGATCACAATGACCTTCTTGGCATACATGGCATCTGCAAAGGCGTAGCCCAGGCTGCCGCAGGCAGATTTTCCGTATTTACCGCTGCAGTTGCCCATAGGGTCAGCGGTAGGCGCGGCAATAAATGCCACATCAATAGGGGTGCGGCCCAGGCTAATGTCGCTGGGTCTGCCGCCGTGGGTACGGAATTGAACCGGACTTTTCATAACACCGTTGCTGATGGCGCGGCCTACTGTGGCTGCAATATAGTCTGCAGACAAGCCGGTTACGACCTCGTTCTGAATATGATCCAGCAAAGGTGCGTGGGTGTCAAAAACGGAGCTGGCATTGACATTCAGATCCTTAATACCCATCTGTGCGATCGTATCCAAAACCATATTCAGCACAAAATCGCCGTTACGAAGGTGATGGTGGAAAGAAACAGTCATCCCGTCCTTCAGTCCGGCAAGCTGTACCGCTTCCCGAATGGAATTTACCAATTTACTCATACGTTTTCCCTCCTGGCAAGACCCAATGCCTCTGCCATAGCAATGGTTCGCTGGGCGCGTGTTACTATGGGCGCATCGATCATTTTCCCACGCAGAGCGATGGCACCCTTGCCCTGTTTTTTCGCCAGAGCAATGGCTTCCATAACTTCATACGCATAATCAATCTCAGGCAATGTGGGGCTGAACACCCGATTGATCACATCCACATGCCGGGGAGAAATGGATGCTTTGCCACTGAATCCCAGGCTCTTTGCCAGCATGGCATCAATTTCAATACCTTCATCGTCGTTGACATCGGTAAAGGGCGTGTCATAAACATCTACACCGGCAGCCCGGGCAGCCATAACCAGCCGGGTGCGGGCATACTCGATCTCCCGCCCCTCCTTGGTGCGCTTACACTGCAAATCCGCTGTCAAATCCTCTGCACCCAAAAACAGCGCCTTCACGCGATCAGCAGCAGAAGCAATGGCAAAGGCATTCTCCACGCCCAACGCGGTCTCAATCAAAGGCATCAAACCAACTGTCCCGGCTTTTATGCCCAGCTTCTCTTCG
Source organism: Faecousia sp. (assembly GCA_045126955.1). GTDB lineage: Bacteria > Bacillota > Clostridia > Oscillospirales > Oscillospiraceae > Faecousia. The sequence continues at coordinate 20,662 of JBGVPJ010000131.1, read as the reverse complement.
GCCGCAGAGATATACGCATCCGCAGCAAGTACATCGGCGGCACTTCCGGTTTTCGGCAACAGGATCAAACCAGGCGTATAAGGTAAAATAGCATCGATATCCTTTTGCCAATAGGGCGTATCAATGGAATTGATACGGACAATGATCTCACAACCACGGAAATCCATATAACGCATCGTGTTGCGCACTAAGATCCGTGCGGCGTCCTTTTCGTCGGGAGAAACAGCATCTTCCAAATCAAAGATGACAGAATCTGCGCCCAGGCAATTGCCGTTAATCAGCATATTGGGATTATTGCCGGGCAAAAAAAGCATACTGCGACGCATCACACTTCCCCCTTTCCCCGAAGAACAGCAGTTTCCACCCGGGCGCGCAAAACGCATTCCAATGCACCCCGGTCAATGACCCGGACATTGGCATTGGCAACACCCTGCTCTGCCAAAACCTCCCGAACAGTGCGGTCAATACTGTCTCCAAACTGCCCCAGAACCACAGATTCCAGTTGAATGGACAGACCGTTTTGTCCGGGTTCTATTTCTATGTAAGCATCGCTGGACTCCATAGTGCCGGCAGATGCGCGCTTCAAAATGTCCATAGAGATACGCTCCTTTTTGAAATTTATAAAAGTTACTGTAACAATCTTTCCATATTGTATAACACAATTTTGACTTTTGCAATCGTTTTTCTGTTTTTTTAATTGCATATACCAGAATTATCATATATAATGACTCTAGAAAAGTCACCAGAAAGGAAATGTTATGGATGTTGAGCTGCACTGCCCCTTGCAGGGATCAAAAGTAAATACCTGGAGCGATTTTCTGGCAAAAGCAGGCCTTGTGGCAGATTCTGATGCTGAGCAAACGGTCCTTATTTGGGATGCAGAAGAGCTTATTGCCACCGGCTCCCGGACAGGAAACCTTTTGAAATGCATTGCAGTTGACCCAGCCCGGCAAGGTGAGGGTCTGCTTGCCAAAGTGCTTACCACATTGCGGCAGGAGTCCTTCCGGGAGGGCTATCAGCATTTATTTCTCTATACCAAACCTGCCAACGGACCGCTATTTTCCGATTTGCTGTTTTATCCCGTAGCGCAGACCGGAGATGTTTTGTTGATGGAGGACCGCAAAGACGGTATTCACAGTTTTATCCGCAATCTGTCCCCACAAAAGCACACAGGGAAGATCGGTGCAGCAGTCATGAACTGCGACCCCTTCACTTTGGGTCATCAGTATTTGATTGAAACTGCCGCAAGGGAGTGCGACCACCTATATGTATTTGTCCTATCTGAGGACAAGGGGTATTTTTCGGCAGCAGACCGCCTGGAAATGGTGCGCCGGGGTACCGAGCAGCTTCCTAATGTAACTGTATTGCCAACAGGTCCCTATCTGATCTCCGGTGCAACCTTTCCCACCTATTTCCTGAAAAACAGGGATCAGGCAGAACAAATCCACTGCCAGCTGGATGTGGAGATTTTCGCCCGGCATTTTGCCCCGGCTTTTTCTGTAACCAACCGTTATGTGGGAACAGAACCCCTCAGTCTATTGACCAATCAGTATAACGAAGTTTTGAAAACGCAGCTTCCCCGGCACGGAATTGAGGTTGTGGAAATCCCCCGGCTATCTATAGAAGACACCCCCATCAGCGCAAGCGCCGTGCGGAATGCGCTGGAAAACAAAGATCAGCAAGCTTTGCGTGCCCTTGTTCCCCATACCACCTTTACTTACCTAAAAGATAAGCATTTCATATAAAACAAGGAGGAGATTCTATGGCAGAAAGACGACCGACCCACATTCTCAGCAGCTATTTCGCTCCCCGTGGTCATAATCGTATGTATTCCCTGGGTATGCAGCTGGCCCAGCAGTATCTGTCTCCCAATGATAAGCTCATCGGCATCATCGGCGAGGCAGGCTCCGGCAAGAGCGCGCTGATCCGCGGTATGTTTCCCGGCCTGGAATTGAACAACGATGACAATGGCGTGTATGTCCGCCCACTGCCACTGCTGGAGCAGGATCGTGGGTTTGCTTTTTTTGCGCCCCATACTTACCATGTGGATATCCGCTTTGAAAACGGCTTCACCCAAATGACAGTTCTTGCAAATGCCATTACGGAGGCTCTGGAAAAAGGCCGGCGGGTGGTGGTGGAGCATTTCGACCTGATATATCCTTTGTTGGGCGCAAATGCGAATCTTCTGATCGGTGTGGGTGAACAGGTTTTGATCGCCCGCCCCAACATCTTTGGACCGGAGCCGGAAGAGATCCGTGAAACGGTTTACAAATCTCTGCACTACCGATTGATGGCGCACACAGCAGAGGATCTGTGCGAAATATGTATGTGCGAATTTGACAGAGAACGGTGCGGCCACGACGATGTGCGCCACGGTTTTGCTATCTATTTCCCCGAAACGCCTCCGGATATTGATATCCCGGCATTGGAAGCGTCGGTAAATGAAATCATTGCGAAGAATCTTCCCGTAGGCTATGTGGATGAAAACCACATCAGCGTGGGAGACAAGGTACACAAATGCAACGGACCTCGCATCCATGTGCATCATACCGGACAGATCGAGAATTTCCGGCTTATGCATCATTTGCTTTACGACAAATTCAAACGCCGGTATTTACTGGTGGGCTGCGTGGGCGAAAACTCCGACGAAATTTTGGAGCGGTTGGATAACCAGCATCAGCGACCGGGTTGGGACTAATGATGGAAGTCAGTTTGCAGGATATTTTAAGTGCAAGAGAGGCCCGGGTTCAGCGGCAGCAAGCCTTGCTGACCGAATACCGGGTGCCTTTGCTTTGCTTTACCATGAATATTGCAGGACCTGTAAAGACAACACCGCTGATTGAACGGGGATTTTATGCAGGCCTGGAGTTGCTGGACAGCCGTCTGTCCAAAGAAAAGCTCCTTTTCCGGGAAAGCCGCATATTGCCCACAGGCTGCGAGGGGAATTATGTGATTTCTATGCCTGCCGGGGAGTTAAAGCAGCTTTGCACCCACATAGAAGAAAGCCACCCGCTGGGGCGCCTTTTCGATATGGATGTGATCGACGCCGACGGCACAAAATTAGAACGGGAAACTGAGCGCAGTTGCATGGTTTGCGGCGCAACGGGACGCTTTTGCGCCGCCAGCCGGACCCATTCTGTGGAACAACTGCAAGCGGTCGCACAGTCGTTGCTTACCCGGTACTTTTGCAACCGGGATCAAGAACAGGTTGCTTTGCTTGCGGTTCAAAGCTTGATTGACGAAGTGCACACGACACCCAAACCCGGCCTGGTGGATTGCCGCAACAACGGCAGTCATAAGGATATGGATGTCCGCCTTTTTGAGAGCAGCGCACTGGCTCTGCAATCTTACTTCAAATCCTGTGTCCAAATCGGGCAGGAAACAGCGCTCTTGCCTCCGGAAGAAACCTTCCCCTTATTACGCGCTGCAGGTTTGGAAGCAGAGAAAACTATGTTCAGCACAACAGGCGGAGTGAATACCCACAAGGGTGCGGTCTATACCTTGGGTATCCTTTGCGGAAGCGTTGGCAGACTATGGTCAGCAGAGAAACCTATTGCGGATAGAGAGGAAATCTTAGCTGAATGCGCGCGGATTGTCTATACTTCCGTGCAGAAGGATCTTGCATCTGCAAAAGGCAAAACAACCGGTGAACAGTTATATTTGCAGCAGGGCATACGGGGAATCCGGGGCGAAATTGCAGAGGGACTTCCGTCTGTACGAAATATTGGGCTGCCACGGTTTCAGCAGTTCCTCGCGGACGGTTTCTCCGAAAACGATGCAGGTTCATATACCCTGCTGCACCTAATTGCCAATGTAACGGATACGAACCTATACAAAAGAGGCGGGGAAGCAGGTGCTCAGTGGGCAGCAAAAGCCACAAGCGAGCTTTTGTCTGCAACAAAATACCCTTCAATCCAGCAGATTGAAGCGCTGGATGATGAGTTTATTGCCCGCAATCTCTCTCCCGGCGGTTGCGCAGACCTACTGGCAGCAACCTATTTTTTGCAGAAGCTGGCGCAGTAGAGCCAGAATCTTCAGCATGGCAACGCAGAATTTGAGCCGTATTTCCTAAAAAATGTGACCAACTTTTGACCAACAAAAGTCTGGTAAAACAAAATAACTGATATAATAGCGCTACATCTCGAATGCTAATATACCAGCAACCACTACATATCCACGAAACCAAAAAACCGCCATCGAGTGGGAATAAAAATATATTTCAGGGTACCCCCCCAATATCCTGAATAGGGTAAAATACGATATCCTGAGAGAAACCAAGATAAAATAAGAAAAGCGACCTTGTGTAGCACGAAATTGAGTGCCACATAAGGTCGTTTTTGTGATTAATCTTTCCCTTTGTTTTGCAAGGATCAAAATTTAATAACAGATAAAATAAATGTGTTGAAATATGTAACTAGATATAATAAAATAAAAAAGGTATAGGTTTAATTTGGGAGGTTTTTATGTGAGCGAAGTTTTTAAAAACAGGAAGATAAGTTCACCGTTCGGAATATTTTTTCAGATACCCGTGTTTATTGTAGCAATATTCGGCTTATATAACTTAATCGAAAGAATTTATTACAGCCTTACCAAATTTAATATGTTAGAAAAACCAACATTTGTAGGCCTTGAAAATTACGCAAGCATTTTTAAAGATGAAATGATTCAAGACTGTCTTGGCAATACGCTTTTTATGGTTTGTGCGGTTGTGGTATTGCTTATGCTTACTGCTGTTTTGCCTGCGGTTTTTACAGCAAGACTTAAGTTGCCGTTTGGACTGGGCGTTATATGCGCATTTTCTCTTATAAGCGTTTGCGCTATGCTGCCTAATTTTTTTAATATGTTTTTTAGCGGTGACAGATATGGAATGCTAAATTCTTGGCTTTTAAGCAAATCGATTATAAATGAGCCTATAATATTTAAACAATCGCACGCAATGATGTTGGCGGTAATTGTATTTTGGCTTTATTGCCTTGCCCCCGTATTTTCAATTACATATATTGCCGCAAGAATGAAACACAGCTTTTTAGGAACTGCAATTGCGGTTTCTTTAATTCCTGTATTAATGTTTAACGGTGGAGATATTGTAACGGGTATTGTTGGCTATCCATCAATGAATTATTCTGCTGATTGGCTTTATACAGTTTTTCAGGATTATCTTATGGTGAGGTTTGATGTGGGCTTTGCCTATGCGATTTTGATTATAGGCTTAATAATGCTTTTCTGTTGGTGTGTGCTGGTTTGTTCTGTTGCTTTTGGCTTTTGGACACTTTGCAAAAATATGAATCCTAATTCTATGACGTTTAAGGTGGTAGGATTTATAACCTTTGCCTTTGCCATGCAATTGTTCGTTGTGGTTTTGATTTTTATCATAACGTATTTATTAAAAGCCTTTATGCCAAATGGTGAATTATTTCTATTTCCGAACCCTATTATGCCGAGAAATCCAACTCTTCAAAACTTCTCTAATTTAGGTGAATTGATATCGACTTCTTGGGCACCTTTTTCTCGTTATCTGATTAATTCCCTGTTTGTTGTGCCGTTAACGATAATGTCTGTATGCTTTTCGGTAATTCTTCCTTCAGGCGTGGGATTCGGTCTATTTCAAGCGTTTAAGAAGCAAAAGCTATTATTGCTGTGCTTTATACCCTTTTTATTCGTTTCGGGTTATGTTACTTGTAGTAAACTTGGAATAATTAATAGTTATTTTGTTTATATGTTTAAGTTTTTATCAAGTTTTGAGCTCTTAATAGCGGTATTTTTGGTATACCTTGTAGTAAAGCTTGTTTTTTATAATTTAAAGCCACGCATATTAGATATTGTATTGGGTAGCTTTTTCATGGTATCTTCATTTTATGCAATAGGTGCAATAAGAGGTATATGGTATAGTAGCGGCGGTATATATAATGAAAAGTTGAAACTTTGGGGAGATATATCCGCATATATATCTTCAAGTGGAATAGCAAAATGCGGTATTGCTGCCGCAAACGATATGTTAATGTTGCTTTCAACGATAGCAGTTGTAATTATTCCATTAAGTTTGTTGCTTGCTCTTTATCTTTTGCATCAAAGAAACTCTGACAATTTGACAAAAAAATAGAAAAATGAAAGAGCGAATTTACCCTATGACACCCTTGTGGCTATGAGGTTCTATGAATAGTTAGTAAAACACCGTATTTTGCGACTTCTATTGCAAAATACGGTGTTTTTGTTCTTAATTTACACGATTTGAAATCTACCGTTTTAAATTTGACCAACAGTTTCCCGCAAAATCAATTGGCTCATAGCTTTATTCGCCGGGGTTTTTAATGCGCTTTCTTGAGAGAATGAATCAATCGCAGCTTATCAATTCCTGCGCACAGCGCAAAACACACCATCGTATAAATCAATGCCCAAAGCAGGTATTGGTTGGTATAGATTCCGTTGACATAGTAGGTCACCGGAAACATTAGCTGCAGCCAGAACAAATAACCAAGGTCAAAGAATACCGGGCATACGATCAGCATTACCACCAGCAGCACCGGCGTCCACATGCCAAGCATCTGTAAGCTGCCGCAAAGGCGGCTGATGAGCATACAAAATGCGCAAACCGCAATAACGAACAGCACCAGCGCCAATAATTCCCGGAAAAACCCAACGGTCACGCCCATGAACACCAGCGCAATCACAACCGCAACAGACGCATTCACAACACAGACCAGCAGTCCTGCCAGTTCCGTCAGGGGGCGCTTTCTTTCGGGCATCCAACTGAATGTACCACGCTTCTCATCCTGCTTGGCATACATCGCACCGGCAAGTCCGCACAGGGTCACCACCACCGCCAGCATACCTCTGATGGGAGAGGTCAGATAGCTGTCGGATTCCAGCATATCCCCTGCTGGTTCGCCGTCCAATGTGAAAAACTCAAACAACCGCCCTTCAACTTTGACATTTTCGTAATACTCCAGCAGCTGTTCGTTCGTGACATTTTTTAGCTGCGGAATTTTGGTGCGGATGTAATTGAGGTAGATATTGGGGCTGAGGTGGGCAAATACCGTGCCGGACAATTTTTCCCGTGTTAGCTTCATAGGGATCGTGCTTTGCCGCTCAATAATCTCTACCACACTCTGTTTGAAAGTCGCGGCAATAAATTTGCAGAGTTTTGCTTCCAAATCCTCCGCAAAAATCCATACTGCATCGGCTTTTCCTGTATTGAGCAGACTTTTTGCTTCCTCGGGTGTATCACAGCGCCGGAAGTAGATGAGCTTGCTTTCCATTAGGTCATCCATAATAGCATTGGCCATGGGATCGTTATTGTCATAAGTGGCAAGCGCAATGGTCACAACGCCGCTGTCCTGCCGGGCAACCGTACTGTAGCCCAACACCAAAGCCGGAATCAATGCCAGAAGCACCAAAAATGTGGGCTTTTTATACAGCCGCTTGGTCAGCAGCCAAAGCCATATCAAAATCCGTTTCACTGCGCTCACCTCCGATCACTGCGCACCGCATAAATGCGGGCAGCAACAGCAAGCGCCAAAAACAATGCGCTGTATCCCATCAGCAGGTAGCTGCTTTGGGTCGTATCGGCTCCCGTAAGGCAGCCGGCAATCTGCAGACGGGCTGCACCGGCGGGCAAAATGCTGCCGATGGTCTGAAGACTCTCCGGGAAGAAGTAAGCCGGATACATACAGCCGCCAACAAAGGCCATGACCACCGCGGAAAGAAACAGCAAAAGCACACCGCCCACAATATTCCGGCTGATCTCATAGCACAAATAGCTCCATGCGGCAACGCAGAGCACCACCGGCAGGAGTTTCAAAACCGCACCCGGGCCAAGATTATAATCCTTCAGCACATCGGAGGCGTGTATCAGCAGCACCGCCGCCAAAGCGAGCGTCCAAAGGCTAATAAAATATAGGAAGAACTCCGCGGCGCTTTGTTTGACCGGGCCGATCCTGCGGCTTGCCAGCAGCTGCTCCATAGAACGGTCTGCACGGATCATAAGCGGCGCGTAGCCCATGCACAGCAGCAGCAAAAACAGAACTGTAAGACTGCTGAGCAGATAACCGTTCATGTCAAGGCCGTTGCCAATCCCCAGTTCCCGGGCAGAATACAGCTTTCCCCGCTTCAGCGCAAGCTCAACATATTCCATGGCAACACCGTCCATATGCTTGCCGGAAAGCTTGACAAGGTCGTTATCCCAAAGGGCCTCGCCCACGCCGTTGGTGCCACGCTGAGACTCATAGAGAATCTGCTCCACCATAATCGTAATCTCGTCTTTTATCAGTGCGATCATGTCCACACCGCCGGCGGTGCTGACATACTGTACCGGCATGATCTCACCGCGCAAGGCCGCTTCCATAAAGCCATCGGGAAATACCACATAGGCCGCGATATTGCGGGTTCGCATTTGACGCTTGGCTTCTTCCTCATTCATAGATACCAGCTCAATGGAATAGCGGGTGGAATCCATGGATTGAAAAGCCGCCAGACCCAGCGACAAGTATCTATCCCCGGCTGTGCCCACAACGCCGATCCGAAATTTGACATTCATGGCGTCGTTTTCGTCCATTTCCTTCACCACGCGAAAAGCCACCGCCAGGCTGCCGAAAAGGATCGAAGTGACCACAATCACAAAAGGCAATATTTTTAATAATCGTTTGCTGTAAAGCAATAAATACTTTCTCATATTACAGTCTTTCCACCAATTCGTGAATATCGCCGTTGTAGACAAAGGGCTGCAGCACGCCGTCTTTGAGAATGTACCAGCTGTCACAAAGGGCAAGCTCCATGGCATCGTGGGTGGTTAGAAGAAGAATTCCGCCGTCCTGCTTGTAGCTTTGAAGCCAGCTGCTAATTGTTTGCTTGCAGCTAAGGTCCAACGCCGCCATGGGCTCATCCAGCAGCAGTACAGGCGGACGGTTTGCCATTGCGCAGCCGATGGACAGTCGTTTTTTCATACCGCCGGACATTTTGCTGACCTGTGTCTTCAAAAAGGCAGGAATGCCCAAAAGCTGCAGAACGCCGCTTTCCAAAGATTCCTCCATAGCTTTTCGGTCATACCACAAAAGCAGATTATCTTTGGCATTCAATTCTTCCATCAAGGGTGTTCCCTGGGGTACATACCCCACCAGCTCTGCCCTTTTCTGTTTGTCGGAAAAAAGGTCAATGCCGTCGCAGAAAAATTCACCGTCATTGGGTTTCTGCACACCGGCAAGAATGGACAGCAGTGTAGATTTACCGCTGCCGTTACTGCCAAGGATGCCGATACAGCTGCCGGACCGCGCCTCAAGACAAACATCGGTCAGCACCTGCTTTTTGTGGAAGCTTTTGGTGATATGGTTGATTTTAATTTCCATAGTTTACTCCCTATAAAAGATTTGGCGCTGAACTTTCAGCGCCAAATCCGTTTAAGCATTATCACTCGGGAAGAACGATCTCGGGCATGCCGGCTGCCTTCCAGTTGTCCAGCAGCTTGGTAATGGCATTCTCGTTCAGCCAGTTGGAGATGCTGCTATTGGTGGCATCAAAGATGTTGGTAGGCTTCTGAACAGCAGCAGGGGTGGTCTGCTTGCCGGAGATGTCGATACCGATCATCCGCTCGCCTTCGACCAGCAATTCGATGGTCAGCTTTTCTTCCGTAGCTATCAGCTTCAAAGCCGCGCTCATCTCAACATTACTGCCAAAGAGCAGTCTCATCAGTTCAGTGGCAGGAACAATGGTGATTGTGCCGGAAGTTTCGGTCATGTTGCTCAGTTCCACAGTCAGCAGCTTACGCTCCGTATCACCGCTGGCGAAGAACAGATTGTAAGTACCGCCGGTAACCTTGCCGCCGGACAGGGTAGCAGAGCCCTTCAGGCTCACTTCCTGCTTGACATTCACAAAGGTGGGCTCATCATTCTCCCAATCATAGTCTTCATACTGCCTGGAGTATGCATTCCAAATAACATCGATGACCTGGGTATTGCCTTCGGTCACGGTCAGATATGCAAAGTACAGCTCATCTACATTTTCGGTGAGCAGCTTGAAGGAACGGCCAATGACATTGTTGCTGCTGTCCAGAGTGGTGGTAATAACGATGTTGTTACCCTCACCGAATTCGGTCAGAGACTCAAAATATTCAATGCCGCTGGTCAGGAAAGCCTGCAGCTCCTGCCAAAGGTTTGTATTAAATTCGCCGCCCATTTTGGTAGCAACAGCAGTCAAATCAACACTCAGCTGGTCAACAACTACCTTCAGATCGGCATCATCCTTGGCTGCCTTCATAACAGCAAGAATCATCTTTGCCAGGTTTTCCTCGGTGATGGTGTAGGTCAGCTTGATCGCATTCTGCTTTTTGCCGTCAAGTTCCGCAACAATATTCTCGCGCTTGACATCTTCGATGGCGTTCAGCATAACGCCGATGTACTTATTGAGCAGAGGCTCCAGCTTTTCGGGGTCGGGCATAACCTCGGGCAGGAGCTCCATGATATCCGTCGCTGCCATACCGGCCTGCCCAGAGCCGCTCCTACTCTCATAAGGACTCATCATTTCGGAATTGGGCCGATTGGCGGGTGCAGACTCTGCCGAATAAAGCTGCGTAATATCCAGGTACTGATCCGCCAGGCCGGGCAGTGCAATCCACATAGATGCGGTAGCCATATCCATGATCATATCCATATCAACCAGCTTCTGGCCGTTGATGGACAGGCCGGCAAGAATCTGTGTCATGTCGCCGCTCATATTGGTGGTCAGATCCAGGCCAATCTTTTCCAAAGCGGAAAGGTCCAAACCACCCCCTTGGGGGAAGAGACTGCTCTGCAGCAGCTGCACCAGCTGCACACTGGGGCGAATGGTAATATCCAGCTCTGCGCCGATGGAATCCATGGAAATATCGCCGGATTCGGCAGCCTTCAGCACTTCCATGAGGACGCCGACAGCACCCTGAAGGCTTTGCTGCTCAACAGCAAGCATGAGTTCCTTGTCGGTCATCTTATTGGGGTCAACGTTCTGGCCACCGCCTTGGTTGCCGCCTTGGTTGCCGCCCTGATTGCCACCCTGATTGCCACCCTGGTTGCCACCCTGTTGGCTGGAACCTTCGTCATCATCGCCGCCACCGCCTGCGGGTTTTCCACAAGCGCACAAGGCAAAAACCATGGCCAACGCCAGCAGCAGAGCCAGCAGCTTCTTAAAATTCTTTCCTAACATTTTCGTTCATCCTTTCTCGTTTTAAAATACAAAAAGTTTAGAACTTGTTACCGCTTCAATAATAGCACGCAGATTTTCAAATTGCAAGAAAAAACAGAAAATCCTCTTATTTTCTCCGTTTTTCAGCACGATGGCCGTACTACAATAAGAATCCGATGAGCCAACATGGCAAATACATTGGATGAGGCGGCCGCCTCAATTCCCGGGATTCCAAAAGCAGCATGAGACAGCAAAGGCAGAAAGTGAACGGGAACGGATGCGGGCCAATCTCCTGCGGGCGGTGTCTCACGACCTGCGTACACCCCTGACCACCATCTACGCCTCCAGCACAACGCTTCTGGATAAGAAGGAGACCATCACCGAGGAACAACGGGATAAGATTCTTGTGGGCATCAAGGAGGATTCCGAATGGCTTGTGCGTATGGTTGAGAATCTGCTTTCCATCACACGAATCGACAGCGGTACGGTCAAAATTCAGAAAACACCGACAGTGTTGGAAGAACTGATCGACTCGGTGGTCCTCAAGTTTAAGAAGAGATATCCGGTGCAGAAAGCGGAAATCGAGATCCCGAGCGATATTATCATGATTCCGATGGACGCGATTCTGATTGAGCAGGTCATCGTCAATATCCTTGAAAATGCTGTACAGCACGCCACCGGTATGACAAGGCTGACATTGCGGGTGTTTACACTGGGCAACCGTGCTATTTTTGAGATCAAGGATAACGGCTGCGGCATTGCACACGACCGGTTAGATAAGATTTTTACCGGGCATTACACTTCAAGTGATGACCCTGCCGACAGCCAGAGAAGAAATGCAGGCATTGGCTTGTCGGTATGTGCGACCATTATCAAAGCCCACGGTGGGGATATTAAAGCCGAAAACGGAAAGACCGGAGGTGCAGTCTTCCGCTTTACACTGGATATGGGAGGTGAATACTGTGATTCAGAATAAGTATAAAATCCTTGTAGTAGAGGATGACGCAAACATCCGCACGATTGTAACCACTATCCTGGAATCGTCGGGCTATCAGGTGATTCTTGCGGAGTCCTACTCTACGGCAAAAACTTTATATGCCTCCTATCTGCCGGATCTAATCATTTTGGATCTGGGACTTCCGGATGCGGACGGAATGAATCTGCTTGACCATGTCCGTCAGGATTCTCTAACGCCAATTATTGTCTTGTCTGCCCGTGCGGATGACAAGGACAAAGTAACACCTCTTGATAAAGGAGCTAACGATTACGTTACAAAGCCCTTCAGCTCTGCTGAACTTCTTGCAAGACTCAGATCCGCTCTGCGTAACAGTCGATTCAGTTCTGCTGAGGGAAGGCTTCCCGGCGGCAAGTTTACACTGAGAGATCTTGAAATTATCTACGATGCCCGGCAGGTATTTGTTAAGGGTGAGGAAATTAAGCTTACCCAAACTGAATATAATATCGTGGCGTTGCTTTCTGAAAACTGCGGTAAAATGATGACCTACTCCTCCATCATTAAGGCAATCTGGGGCGGAGTCGCCCACGAGGGCAGCATCAAGAAACTGCAGGTCAATATGGCAAATATCCGCAAAAAGCTTGGCTCGCAACCGGGTGAGATGAACTACATCATCAACGAGCTTGGTGTCGGCTACCGAATGAACGGAGAACATGAATAATTTTTACTCTTTACTCGCCCTTAGGCGAAAAAAAGATATAATCAAACAAAATGGGCGGTTATGGAGTTTACGAATGCACCATCACTTTTGCTGAAGGGATGTGATGGCGTTGGAGATGAACAGGCAGCGGAAAAACAAATTGCTGCTAAGCCTATGTGGCTTCTGGAAGGTGATGTCGTCGGCTTCGGTGCTATTTTACCGGGTATCAGCGGAGGAACACTTTTTGTTGCCTTCGGTATGTATCGTCCGCTCATTGAAACATTATCATCCTTAAAAATAGGCATAAAAAGCACAGACTCCCAAAAAATGGATGCTTAAATCCAGTGTTCTGGGATGCTATGTCCTCCCTGTAATTAAAGTAGTTCTTAATAAATAACGCGATAAATCGCGCATAATATGCCGCTGGTTTTAGCGGCAAACAAAGGAGTCTTTTTTATGATTTATGCTTTAATCCTTTTTGTCATTACCTATGTTCTAATGCTTGTGTTCAGCAAGTATCGTACTTATATCGCCCTCGGATTCGCTTTGGCGTTCATTGTAACCGGAATGCTTCCATTAGATCAGCTTGTGCCTTCCATTGACTTCAATGTGCTTTTGATGATCGCGGGTACCATGGGACTTGTTAAGTTGTTCATCGACAGTAAAACGTCCGCCTTGCTTGCAGATATGGTGATGGCGAAAGTACCTAATGTGCAGATTGCTGCTGTAGCCTTATCATTGTTTGCCGGTATCATTTCGGCCTTCGTTGACAATGTGGCGACGGTGCTGATGGTGGCACCTATCGCACTTGAAATCTGCAAGAAGCTGAAGACAAATCCTGTGCCCTTTATTATTGCAATTGCGGTATCTTCTAACCTGCAAGGCGCTGCTACACTAGTTGGAGATACAACAGCAATTATGCTTGGCTCCTATGCCGATAGGAGCTTCCTTGACTTCTTCTGGTATCAAGGTAAGCCTGGCATCTTCTTTGCGGTAGAACTCGGCGCGACGGTATCTGCACTAATTCTTGCTTGGCTGTTCCGCAATGAGAAAAGTGTGATAGAAAAAACGGACAGCAGAACTGTTGTTACGGATTATGTGCCTACGGTTCTTTTGCTTCTGAGCATTGTTCTGCTGATTACTGCGTCCTTTATACCCAATAAGCCTGACATCACTAACGGTCTTATCTGTGTCGGCCTTCTGGTCGTGGGATTGATCTATACCTGCATCCGTAACAAAAAGCTGTCTGTTGCGGTGGAGCCGCTGAAGTCCATTGATTTTGAAACCATCGGGTTGCTATTCGGTCTGTTCCTTGTGATCGGCGGCATTTCACATATGGGTGTCATTGACGAAGCTGCGAACTTGCTGGCTAAATTGGGTTGAGGAAATGTGTTCTTGCTCTATACGATCATCGTTTGGGCATCGGTTCTTCTGTCTGCCTTTATTGATAACATTCCCTATGTGGCAACGATGTTGCCGGTGGTTACAGGACTTGCCGCATCTCTGGGCATTGAGCCGACTCTGCTGTATTTCGGACTTCTGTCCGGTGCTACACTCGGTGGCAACTGTACGCCTATCGGCGCATCAGCAAACATCACAAGAATTGGCATTTTGAGAAAAGCGGGCTATACCGTGAAGAACAAAGACTTCTTCCGCATCGGCATTCCGTTTACTCTGGCCGCAATCATTCCTGCATATATCTATTTCTGGTTTGTATTCGGAATGTAAGTATTGAGGTCAAGGTATAAAGAAAGGAAAGATGATATTACAACTCTTTTTCACAATGCTGAAAATCGGTGCATCCACCTTTAGTGGTGGATATGCGATGATTGCACTGCTTTAGTCAAAGCCTCCGGCTTAGCAGGAGGCTTGATTAAGCCCTAGAAGGACTTTTTACTGGCAGGCATCTAAAAGAAATGCACCGAATCTCTGGTGTCTGCATTAACTGCCCTGCCGCCCCTAAAGGGGCAATGTATTTTTCTATTCTAACATTTCCGTAGACGATACTGCCCTAAATTGTCAGTTAGAATCCCTCTCTATTGTAGATGTGTGGTCGGCAAACCACTTCTGCTCTACTGAGGGATTCTTATTTATTTCTTTCTTCTCCACTAAAGCTTTTTTATTCCCCCGGCATAGCCGGGGGTTGTCTTTGGTACAACCAAAAACAAAGTAAGCGTAAATTCTAACAATGATGCTTACAAAAGAAAAGCAAAAATCATCCCAGTGCATAAAAAGTGGCCTGCTGCGAAACTTTCATTCTGCAACAGGCCTCACTTATTCCATTATTCCACCACGAAATGTCTTATAACTTTATTTCTTTGCATTTTAATGATGTGCACTGTTCCCTTAACTGCAAGATTCACCAACAGAATCATCAACGATACGACTGCTGCGCATTCCAACTGCATTTGCGCCTCGAATTGATTGATCATCAGAGAAACAGGCTTATTGGCAGTCGTTGCCAAAAAAGATACTGCAGAAATCGTCATCATACTATTCACGAAGAAATATGCGAACATCTCCAGCAATGTGTACTTGCACTGTGGGATAAAGACATCCCGGATGATATATCCCCTTGCTATCGCCATGGTGTGGGCAACCCCTTCTAGATTCTCATTTATTTTGTTCAGAGAATTGTAGATCATCAAGTAGGGCGATGCAATAAAATGAATCACATTTACAAGGATCAATACCAAAACCGTACCGTATATTGGGGTCTCATTGAAAGTCAAAACATAAGAAAGACCCAACACAACACCGGGGATCGCCGCCGATGTCATAGCCGATAAATGAAGGGATCGCGATACAATGGATTTCATTCGTGCAGACATGTAAGCTGTCATAAACGCCACACTAACACCTATGACAGAGGTTCCCAATGCAGTAATTATAGAGTTTACTAAATATTTATCAGCTTTTAAACGGAAGGTTTTTACTATGTTTGTGAAACTGAACGCCAAATCATTGGGATAATTCCTTGTAAACGCCAACAAAATGAAGGCGACAATTGGCAAAAGGGTCAAAACAGACACTACTCCACAGTAAGCATAGGAGGCAGTCTTCACCAATTTTTTCCCAGACTGGGCACAGGGCTTTGTCACATAGCTGTTTTTTCCGGTATCCTTATTTAACAGATCGATTATGAATGCAATTACCGCAGGAATCAGCAGGAATGAGCCATAGACAGCACCCTTTCCAAAGTCAAGCTGACCAATTACCTCCTGATACATAACAGTTGCCACAGTGGTATATTTTCCGCCTACCATTAACGGCACACCATAGTCGGTAATGATCATGGTAAAAATAGCGAATACAACCGAAATCAGTGGTTTACGCATATACGGCATTGTAATGGAAACAAACTGTCTCCACTTTGGGATGCCCAAAACCTCCGCCGCCTCATAGGGAGATCCATCCTCATAGCGGAGAACATCCGCAATCATCAAATATGCTACGGGGAATGCATACAGGGTAGAACCGATCACAATTCCCTGCAGGCTGTAAATGCTCATCCTCAGATCAAACAGACGGGTAAGCAAACCATTATTTCCCAAAAGGATAACCAAACCCATACCACAAGAGATGGATGGAATCAGCATCGGCAAAACAAAAATTACTTCAAAAATACCTTTGAAACGAATCTTGGTCCTGTGAATGCACATTGCCAGAACGAAGGCAATTACAACTGTTGCGGCTGTTCCCAGCACAGCAGATATCAAGGAGTTGCGCACCGCTGTTGTAAAATTAACGGATGTAATTACCTTTCGAATGCTGTTCGCATCCATGTAGGTAAACATACGAACCAGCGGCAGAAATACAGCAGATACAAAAACCAACGCGAGCACCAGTTTGACCGTATCTGCTCTTCCCAACCCCCTTAGCTTGATTCTTTTCTTTTGTACAACCATGCTCAGATCCTCACATATTTCATCAAGGAATCGATTTTTGTCTGCAAGTTTTGAATCACAAATTCCCGCACATAATCATCACATGGATCGTTGATAATGTTCTCCGGTGTGTCCAATTGGACAATATTTGCTTCCTGCATGACCATAATCCGGTCGGACATAGCAAATGCCTCCTCCTGATCATGGGTAATGTAAATCATGGTTGTTCCGAATTCCTTCTGAATCCGCTTCAGTTCCGCCCGGAGCATCAGGCGGGTAGCCACATCCAAGGCGGACATAGGCTCGTCAAATAAAATCACATCCGGATTCAGCACCAGTGTTCTGGCGATCGCCACACGCTGCTGTTGTCCGCCGGAAAGCAAGGCAGGTTTCTTATGCATATGATCCATCAGACCCATATTCTCAATTGCTGCAATTGCCCGTTCCCGAATCTTCTTTCTTGCTTCCTTGCTTTTGTTCTCTTTCCGGATTTTCAGGGCGTACTCCACATTTTCCAGCACCGTCATATTCTCAAACAAAGCATAATTCTGGAACACAATTCCCATATTCCGGCCCGACGGGATCATGTCGGTAATATCGGTTCCGTTTTTCAAAACGGTGCCGCCTGTAGGCTTTAGCAGACCGATCAAAATTCGCAGAATCGTAGTTTTGCCGCAGCCGGAAGGACCCAGTATGGAAAGAAATTCCCCGTCCCGAACATCAAAGCTAACCTTGTTCAATATACATTTGCCATCAAAGACCATTTCCAGATCTTTTACAATTATTTTAGTATTCTCCATAGCTTTCCTCAAATAGTGCATTTCCGTTTTTTTGTATTAATACTTCCACTGCTCCAGAAGCCGTTCCTTTTCTTCCGTGGTATTGCCGCTCATATCGCCATAGATGATATTCTGAGGATAATTCTCCATATAAACCGTCACATCATTGAACATCTGCTCAGGGAAGAACTTTTCGTTCAATTCGTGGCTGTATGTATTTACCAGGAAATCAAACACTTCCTTGACGCATGCACGGGAGTCCTTACCCGCAATCATGCTCTGACCATACAGTGTAAAGGGAGAACCCTCTTCAAAAAATACAATCTTTAATGGCGCGCCCTCATTGATCTGGGTCACAGCATGGGATGTCATACCCAATCCGATGGCAACCTCGCCCTGTAGCAGCGCATTCACCGGGCCGGAGCCGGAAGTGGTATATTGCAAAATATTCTCCGTCAGCGCATCGAAGTATGCAAAGGCTTTTTGTTCCCCCCACGCATTAACTAAACTCTTTAAGAACATATAGCCTGTACCGGAGGACTTGGGATTGGGCATAGAAATAAGGCCCTCATATTCGGGTTTCAGCAGATCCTCATAGCTGGTGGGTTCTGCCAGCCCCTTCTGTTTCAGAACATCTGTGTTCAAAATAATCGCTCCGCCAACACGGCATTGAATCAGATAGTTGCCGCTTACAACGGTATCTTCGTTATAGATGCTGGTATCATATGCGCTCAGATCTGCCAGCACACCGGAACGCGCCAGCTGCTCCATGTAAGCATACTCCAAGTCATATGAGATATCACATTCCGTTTTCGTACCCTCAGCCAACAGCTTTGCGGCATGGTTGCCCGTGGAAACATATTCAACAGTGATGTCGTAGTTAGGGAACGCCTCCGCCAGGCGGGCATTCATATCCTCAACAACATAATCCTCAACACTTGTATAAATCAAAATAGACTCTTTCGCCGCGCCGCATCCCGTCAATGCCGTCAACATCATCAAAACAGCCACAGTCAAGGTCAGCAACTTCTTCATGGTTTTTCCTCCATATTTTCAAAAAATCAGCGATATGCGCTGTCCAGCTTTTTCAGGTCAGAATAGCTGTCAATTTCAATAATGTCCTCAAATGTGCAGTTACGCACCTCAATATGGTAGTGTTCCCTGCAATATTCCAGTGGTGCTTGATCCCAATAGCGCTCTTTTCCTCCGGGCATCTCATACACAAACTTGATGTCCTCATGCAATTTTGCGCCATCCTCCTCATTCCAGTAAGAAATACCATACTCATGATAGCAATTCGTTCCGCCGACTTTCAGCTTCGTGATTACACCGTTTTTGACTTCAAAGCACCAGTCATCGGTGGTTTCAACAGGAACTCCCAAATAGTTGGAAGAATATTGGTATTTGGTAATCAAACTGGGATTGTACAAAACCAGATCCGCTTCCAGAACATACGCATTCTGCAGCAGATGCCGCGCACACATGGCAGAGGATATGTTATTTGCCTCATTGTAAATGGGGTTTTCAATAAAACGAATCATCGGGTATTTATACAGCAACTGGTCAAATTGCTCACCTAAATAACCGCGGACTACATAGATCTCCTCAATGCCTGCGGCGACCACAGCATCCAGGAGTGTGTCGATCATCCGCGTCCCGTTCACCCGAACCAGCGGCTTTGGCGTATTCAGTGTAATGGGAACCAACCGGGAGCCAAAACCAGCCGCAATAAAGACGGCGCGTTTGACACGGTATGGCTCCAGCGCAACATAGCCTGCCTCAGTAACAGAGTAGCCGCTGAGAAATCCTTCTTCGGTCAAAGTACTGAGTGTGCGGCTGACAGAACCAAGAGAAATACCGGTTGCCTCTGCAATTTCCCGTTGGTTCACTTTTCTTGTTTGCTTCTCCAAAAATGTCAAGACATCAAACTGCTTGCGTGAAAGCTTATGTTCCATCTTGAAGTGATCCTTTCTATTTTTCCATACAGAAGAGAATGGGATGCCGTATTCAACATTCTCATTTTCTCCTATGATACACGCGTTTTGGAACAAAGTCAAGTGCTCTCTTTAAACTTTATAGATATTCTTCTGTTCTTGCAGTTCTTTTTTGCTTTGCATCGTTTGGAACAACAATATAAAACAGGCTCCCGGTCTTTTGCCGGGAGCCCGATAATATAAAAAACTTCGAAGGTTCGTCTAACCGCACCAATATCTTCCGCTTTTTTTGTTAAATTCTCTTATTATTAATCTTTTGTTGGACAAAAAGCACACTGAAGACACATGCCAAAATGTTTACAGGATATGCAATCACCAATTACCGTGTTGATGATTGTGTTTCTTCCCAGCGCTTTTGTTTTGCAACGCAGGCTATTCAACCGGGGTTCTGAAACAAGCAAATATCAAACATGTTGACTTAACTATGCGCAGGATGCGGTCCTTTAGGCACAATTTGGAACATCCGGGTTCTTTTGTCCTATCCCTCGCAACAGGATACCTGAATTCTATTCTTCCTTCAGGTATGCTGTATAGAAATGATGCCCGATCTGCTCTTCCTCCGACGGCAGCTTCATATAATCGCCATACAGCTGCGTGAGGATCTCATCATACCGCGCAGGGGCACACAGCATAGCATCTTCAAACTGCATTCGTTGAATATTATCGAACTGTTCTCTCTTAAAAGGTTTTACATAGGTGTCCCAGATCGTTAAATTTACATATTCACAGTCTTCATAGTCGTACCTTTTTCCCATTTCATCCAGTTTTCTAGCAAAGTAATTTGCACCCCGGCATTTTGCATAGCAGTAGGCTGCAAACTTCACTGCAGTGCGTATAAATTCGCCGCTGGTACTACGTTGAAACTTATCCAAACCTGCCAAAGAAAGCATCATTACACTTTTATAATTGCTATGCATGATTCTATCGGCTTCCTCCGCAGTATTGCCACAGCCATCAACTGGATACAGATCCACAAACAGGCCAAGGCCATAATCACAGGCATTTGGGTAATCAATCCAATAGCGCGTATCTACCAGTCTGGAAATGGGGTAAATGTAATCTTTACTGGACTTGTAATGCATCAGCTTTAATGGTGCAATTTCCGCTTCGTGAGAAATCAGGTATTCGACCAATTTCTCATAGTCCGGCCGGGGCATCATGATATCAATATCATCATCCCACGGGATAAATCCCTTGTGCCG
>JBGVPJ010000130.1:0-6373 GCA_045126955.1 Faecousia sp. | reverse complement strand
CACCATCATGACGAGCATGGGGAAGAGCATCGCTGCTGCGGCCACCACCATCATGATGAGCATGGGGAAGAGCATCACTGCTGCGGTCACCACCATCATGAGGAGCATGAGGAGGAGCGCCACTGCTGCGGCCACCATCATCATGACGGCCACGACGAAGAGCACCACCACGAGGAGCATCATCACCATGAGCACGGTGAGCACTGCTCCTGCGGTCACGACCACCACGGCCACCATGCCGACGAGGTGTTTACTGCATGGGGCGTGGAAACCCATAAGAAATTCAACGCCGATGCCATCCGTTACGCGCTGGAGGCCATGGATGGCGGTGACTACGGCATGGTGCTCCGCGCCAAGGGCATCGTAGCAGGGGAGGACGGCAGTTGGATTCATTTTGACTTCGTTCCCGGTGAACTGAATCTGCGTATTGGCTCCGCCGCCGTGACCGGTAAGCTGTGCGTCATCGGTTCCAATTTGGATGAAAAGGCAGTCGCAGAACTGTTTGGTGTGTAATATGGTACAGATTCCAGTCTATGTATTTACCGGTTTTCTTGACTCCGGTAAAACCAAATTTATCCAGGAGACGCTGGAAGATCCCCGTTTCAACGCCGGAGAGCGTACACTTTTGCTGGTGTGTGAGGAAGGAGAAGAGGAATACGATTTCTCTACCTATCCCCACCAGAATGTGTTTTTAGAGGTGGTTGACCAGCAAACGGTCACTACAAAGCAGTTGCAGGCTATGGCCAAGAAGCACAAAATTCAAAGAGTGGTCGCAGAGCTTAACGGAATGCAGCTGGTAGGCGACATTTACAGCCGATTCCCTCAGGAATGGGCCGTCGCACAGGAGGTCATGTTTGCCGACTCCACCACCTTTATGGCCTATAATGCCAATATGCGTAACCTTGTCATGGACAAGCTGGTGGGCGGTCAGATGGTAGTCTTTAACCGCCTCACCCCCGGGCAGGATACCATGCCCTTTCACAAGCTGGTCCGTGCCGCCAACCGGAGAATTGACATCCTCTACGACTACACCGACGGCACCACCGCTTTTGACGAAGTGGAGGATCCGCTGCCCTTTAATATCGATGCACCGGTGATTCTTATAAACGATGAGGACTATGCTCTGTGGTATCGGGATGTGACCGAGGAGCCTCAGAAGTACGACGGTAAGACCGTCAGCTTTAAGGGGCAGGTAGCACTGCTTCGTCGGGAGAAAAACGGTATGTTTGCCCCCGGCAGATTTGTGATGACTTGCTGTCAGGACGATATTCAGTTCTGCGGTGTACCATGTCGGTATGAACAGGCCAAAGAGCTGGAGCCTCGGTCTTGGGTGGCGGTAACAGCCAACGTGCGTGCAGAAAAGCATGCTCTTTATCAAGGCGAGCTGGGTCCTGTGCTCACAGCCATTCGTGTTGAGCCTGCAGAGCCTGCGCAACCGGATGTTGCCACGTTTTAAGGAAAGGAGCGGCTTATGTATCAGCCTTTAGCGGATTTATTGCGTCCAGATACATTGGACGAAGTATACGGACAGGAGCATATTTTGGGCAAGGGGGCGGTGCTGCGCCGCTTGATTGATTCCGGAAATATCCCCAATATGATTTTCTACGGTCCCAGCGGCACAGGCAAAACCACCGTGGCCAATATCATTGCTAAGCAGACCAACCGCACTTTATATCAGCTCAACGCCACCACCGCCTCCACAGCGGATATCAAGAGCATTGTGGCAGAACTGGATACCTTTATGGCTCCCAACGGTGTGCTGCTGTATTTAGATGAGATTCAGTCTTTTAACAAAAAGCAACAGCAATCTCTGCTGGAGTATATTGAGAACGGAAAGATTACCCTCATTGCTTCCACTACGGAAAATCCTTATTTTTATGTTTTTAATGCTATTTTGAGCCGTTCCACGGTTTTTGAGTTTAAACAGCTCTCTTCGGAGGCTGTACTGCAGGCAGTGCATCGGGCGGTTTCCTATTTAGAGGAGCGGACAGCTCTGAAGGCTGTCTGCGAGGAGGGAACACTGGAGTATATCTCCATGGCCTGCGGTGGCGATTTACGCAAGGCACTCAATGCCTTGGAGGTGCTGTTTTCTGCCGGTTTACCGGAGGGTGATAAACTTCCCTTAAGCCTTGCAGATGCCAAAACCGTCACACAGAAAAGTGCCATGCGTGCCGATCGGGACGGGGATAACCACTATGATTTGCTCTCCGCTCTGCAAAAATCCATCCGCGGTTCCGATCCGGATGCGGCCTGCCATTATTTGGCAAGACTGCTGGAGGTGGGGCAGATGCAGTCTGCCTGCCGGCGACTGATGGTGATTGCGGCTGAGGATGTGGGTCTTGCTTACCCCATGATCATCCCCATTGTAAAAGCCTGTGTGGATATGGCTTTGATGCTGGGTATGCCGGAAGCACGGATTCCCCTGGGAGATGCGGCGGTGCTTATGGCCACCAGTCCCAAATCCAACACTGGCCATGTGGCATTGGACAGTGCCCTTGAAGATGTACGCAAGGGAAAAACCGGCGATTTTCCACGACATTTGCAAAATATGCACGCAGATACCTATACCATGGAACGGGAGCAGGGGTATCTGTACCCACACAATTATCCCAACAGATGGGTCAAACAGCAATACCTGCCGAACGAGCTGGCAGACATCCACTACTATATCTACGGCGACAACAAGCTGGAGCAGGCGGCCAAGCAGTACTGGGCAGCTATTAAGGGGGAATAGTATGGACATCCAATTGGGAGATATCTTAGTGATGAAAAAGACCCATCCCTGCGGTGAAAAGCGGTGGCGGGTACTGCGAACCGGTGCGGATTTTCGGCTCAAATGTCTTGGCTGCGGCCACGAGATTATGGTGCCCCGCTTCAAGGCGGAGAAAAATATTCGTGAGGTTCTCAAAAATATCTCGACAGAATGAAACGGCAGCCGATTGCATCGGCTGCCGCATTTTTTGTTTTGCTCTTTCGGACAGTAGAAATCCACAGGGGAGAGGGGAATCCTGTAGGGAAGTCCGCCACCCCAACCGACTGTATTTTTTCCTCCGCCGCCCTATACTAAAGCCACAGACAAGGGGGTGTACAGATGACGGTGTACTTAGACATGGTGATACTGCTGAATTTCTTGGTGGATTTTCTCCTATTGCTGGGGGCAGGACGGCTCTGCGGTTATCCTACAAAAATCGGCAGAGCCTTGGCGGCTGCGGCACTGGGAGGCCTATATGGGGCGTGCTGTCTGATGCCGGGTTTTCATTTCCTGGGGAATATACTTTGGCGCACAGTGAGCCTTGGAGCAATGGCAGTGCTTGCCTACGGCCTGTCACGAAGTGCACTGCGCAGGGGAATCGTATTTGCGTTTTTGTCTTTTGCACTGGGAGGTGCGGTGCTGGGTATGGGCAGCGGCGGTGTGCCGGGAATTCTGGGCGCGGCCGGTGTGGTGTGTCTGTTGTGCGGTGTGGGTTTTCGGACGAAAATTGGCGGGACAACCTATGTTCCGGTGGAGCTATCCTACGGTCAAAAGCACCTAAAGGTGACCGCCCTGCAGGATACCGGCAACACACTTCGCGACCCCATCACAGGACAGCAAGTACTGGTGGTGAGCGCAGATGTGGCGGGGGAGCTGACAGGTTTAACGCGGGGGCAGCTGCACAGTCCGGTGGAATCCCTGGGAGTCCTGCCCGGTCTGCGGCTGATTCCATACCGCAGTGTGGGAAACGGAGGCGGTTTTTTGCTGGCTATGCGGTTGCAAAATGTGAAAATCGGCAAATGGCAGGGAAGCACAGTTGTGGCGTTCGCGCCGGAGGGTTTGAGTTCGGAAGGAGCATATCAGGCATTAACAGGAGGGGCAGCATGAAGGGGAAAATTTTGACATTTTTGATAAGAATTGGCTTGGTGCGGCAGGAGAGTGTGTACTATATCGGCGGAGCGGATGTGCTACCGCCACCGCTGAAGGGGACGGAGGAGCAAGCGGCGCTGATGGCGCTGGAAGAGGGAGATGAAAACGCCAAGCAGCTGCTCATTGAGCGAAATCTGCGGCTGGTGGTGTTTATTTCCAGACGATTTGAAAATACCGGTGTAAATTTGGAGGACTTGATTTCTATCGGCACCATCGGACTGATTAAGGCGATCACCACCTACCGCTTGGACAAAAATATCAAGCTGGCGACCTATGCCTCCCGGTGCATTGAAAATGAAATCCTCATGCACATCCGGAAAATATCGGCGCAAAAGGCGGAGGTTTCGCTGGATGAACCCATCAACATGGATTATGACGGAAACGAGTTGCTCCTGTCCGATATTCTCGGAACGGATGAGGATATGATTATGCGACCCCTTGAGGACGATGTGGATTTGTGTGTTCTGCGCCAAGCGGTCAAGGAACTTCCGGACAGGGAGCGGGAAATTGTGGTGATGCGCTTCGGCCTTTACGGCCACCAGGAGCTGACCCAAAAGGAGGTAGCCCAGCTTATGGGCATCTCTCAGTCCTATATCTCCCGTTTGGAGAAGAGAATTATGTTAAAACTGAGAAAAGAATTATTAAAACAAACCAGTTGCGCATAATAATCACTTGAAAAGTGAAACATCCTGTGTTACAATCGATATAGAATTATATCGATATAATTATAACAAAAGGATGGATAACTATGGAACGCAAGGGAATTTCCAAATCTGTACTCAAGCGCCTCCCTGTTTATCTTGCTTATTTGAAGAGCCTTCCGGAGGGCAGTGCTACCTACATTTCCGCCACCGCTTTGGCCAATGCCCTGGGCATGGGTGAGGTGCAGGTGCGTAAGGATTTGGCGCAGGTTTCCGATGGCGGCCGTCCGAAAATTGGATATCTCCGGGAGAGCTTAATGGAGGATATCAGCCAGTTTTTGGGTTATGACAATACTACCGATGCTATTTTGGTAGGTGCCGGTAAGCTTGGGCAGGCACTGTTGGGATATGTAGGTTTTGAAGCCTACGGATTGAATATCCTTGCGGCCTTTGATGCAAAACCCACCGCTGACCACACCGAGGAGGGAAGACCCATTCTTCCTATGGAGGAGTTGGAGAGCTTTTGCCGCGGTAATAAAATTCTCATGGGTATTATTACTGTCCCCGCGGCTTATGCGCAGGATGTGTGCGATAAGCTGATTGCCTGCGGCATTAAGGCGGTTTGGAACTTTGCTCCCGTGCATTTGGATGTGCCGCCGAATATTTTGGTGCAGAATGAAAATATGGCAACCTCCCTTGCGGTGCTGTCCATGCACCTGCAGGCGCAGATGAAAGAAAGAAAGGGATAAGCAATGTCCGCTTCTCAGAAAAAAGTAAAGAAAAGATACGGTTGGCCGGTGATTTTGATTGTCATTCTCGTTCTCCTTGCCGTAAAAAACAGGAATGAAAAGAACATAGGCATTGATCCCCTGCCCAGCGAACAGGAAGGCACTATTAATCACGCGGTCCTTTCTGCCGTGCCGGAGGAATTGCAAGGCAATTTCTTTCTGCAGCAAAAGGAAAGCGGATGCTGTAAGTCCCTGACAGGGAGTATGGCGGTTTCCGTGGTGATGGTCAGTGACTCTGTTACCCAGTGGGACGAAGAGGCCGCTGCCAATCTGAAAGCGTCCTTAATGACTTATGCCCAGGATATTATCAATGATGCAAAAGCCTATGAAACGGCGCTTACCTTCCGGTTAAACTACTATGGCGTCCGTGTGGATGAGGAACTGACCAATGTAGGAGCAGACGCAAATTGGCAGAATACGGTTTTGGAAAAGGCGGGCCTTCCTCCCTTGGACGAATTACATAGCAGTCAGACAGAGAAATACTTTACAAAAGAAGCGCCGGTTGTATTTGCGTTTAACAGAACAGGCAGATCTTATGCCAGCTGTGCAATAAATGACTTTGTGGTTTTGTATAACGATGACAATTTTGATGCCTTTCAGCACGAACTTTCCCACGTTTTTGGCGCAAAGGACTTCTATTATCCTAAATCTGTGAAATCCGTAGCAGAAACTTATCTTCCCAACTCTATTATGTGCACAGGAGAGGAAGTAGACCCTTTAACGGCATATTTAATTGGCTGGACAGATACGCTTACAGACGATGTCTTGCAGTTTCTAAGGCAGACCAATAATCTTTCCCACGAGTATATGGATGAGGAGCGGGAGAAGGAACAGTTTACCGGCTACGGAACAAGGGAATATGAAAACGGCATCTATACAGGAGATTTGGTGATGGGCTTGCGCCATGGGAACGGAACGATGCAGTATAATGACGGTGGCTGGTATAGAGGTCAGTGGGAAAATAATAAAATGGTGGGATCCGGCAGTGGCAAGTTGGTTTATGATAACGGCTACTACGAGGGCGAATTCTATAACGGAAAACG
>JBGVPJ010000129.1:0-3431 GCA_045126955.1 Faecousia sp. | reverse complement strand
TCTTCCGCCATACTCGTCATCTGCCTTCTCACAAAGGAGGTTAAAAAGCTGGGTATAGCACATTGAAATAAGGAAGTTGAAGCTGTCATCCGTGTCAGACATGATCAAGAACAATGCCGTCTTTCGGTCGCCCAGGGTATCCAGCTGTAATTCGTCATAGTCGGTGACTTCACGAAGTTCGGCAATGTCGAACACAGCCAGACGTGCGCCGCAGGAGATAAGGATGGATTTCGCCGTTTTGCCAGCGGCGAGTTTGAATTTCTTGTACTGCCGGACGGCAAAGTGATTAGGTTCGTCCTTTTCAAGACGCTCAAACATCTCATCCACGGGATTCTGAAAATCTTCAACATCCTCGCGGGTTTCCATGCTGCTGATCAGGTCGATCAGCATGGCAAAATTCTGCTCCTCCGGTGGGGCAACATAATGGATGTAGCCGATCAGCGCTGTGTACAACAGCGTTTCGGCCTATGGGAATAGGTAAGCCTACCGTATCTTACGTTTCCGGCTTTTCCCCTCCCTCACACCGTGCATGAGTGTTTCCACTCACACGGCGTTCCATCAGCAGGGTGTTTTCTTCGTTATTACAAGTTATTACCTTTAGCAATCAAGCTCTATCAAACCGTTATAGAGCTATTACTGCGTTTCCAGCTTCTTTCCGAAGCTTGTTGAGCTTTGCAAGTTGCTTAACGTTCAGGGATAACTTTTCTGCGTAATGGGCGATTGTCGTTGGGTATGTAGCATGGATCAGAATGTGCACATCTTGTGTGACCAAGATCAGATTCCCATAAGAATCATTTCCACCCATATGCCGTGGCAGCTTGTGGTGGCAATGAATTTCTTCTGGTGAGCCAAATATCTTTCCGGTGATAGCACACTTACCATATTGCGCACAGAATAGCGACAAGCGATTATCTGCCAGCGCGGTGCTGTCGCTCTGCGCCGGTCTGCGCAACAAGGCGTGGAGGACACTTGTCGGGATACCGAGGTCATCGTGTATCCTGGAGCGCCCTTCCGGTGTGTATTTCTGAATCAATCGGCTCTTGCAGAAGGGAGCCTTTGTCTGCACATAGCTGATCGGAACTAATGGGAGGTGCTTGATGAAACGCAGCATATCCGAACTCTTATACCGCTCGTATACTGCGTCCCGTATGAGCATTGTCGGTTCACGCTTCAATCTGTCTCCCAGGCGTTTTTCCACCTGTTTGATGTGAAATCCGATTTTCCTGAAATCAACGCTGACCGCCGTTGCCATACAGTAGTAGTTGTGTTCTCCCATCACAAAGCTGTTGTATCTGACAATCGCTTGTGTTTCTGTGATTCCTGCCGGCGGTTTGGCAATGTCGTGCATCTTCTGGCATGCTTGCGCTTTGATACGCTTCACTGCCTTATCCGCCACACGGGAGTGTACTACCAGCTTATCCTGTTTCTTTCGCAACCGCATTTTTATGCCGAGAAAGTTTGAGTAGCCTTTACAGAGGTTGACCACCTTGGTCTTTTCGGGCGATACATCCAAGCGCAAACGCTCCTTCAGCCACATGGTAACAGCCTCTTTCGTCCGTACCGCTTCTGCCATTGATGGGCAGAAAATACGGAAGTCATCAGCATACCGTACCATGTACATTTCTTTCAGGCGTGTTTGGCGCATTGCCCTATAACCATGGCTCTTATCCAGAACACCTTGTGCGTTGTACTGGGGTTTTCCCAGATGCGTCAACGGGTTTTCCTGCCATTGGCTCTCAACCCACCAATCCAGCTCATTCAAAACGATATTTGCCAGCAACGGCGAGATAATCCCGCCCTGCGGCGTACCCTTGTCAGGGGTAATCATCGTTCCGTTTTCCAGCAGAATTGGAGCCTTAAGTATTCGCTTGATCAGGTATAGCAACCGTTTATCACGAATTCCCATTGCCCACATCTGGCGCAGCAGCTTTGAGTGATCTACATTATCGAAGAAGCCTTTGATATCAAAGTCCACTACAAAGTGCATATGCGATCTCTGCATTAAGCGGTAGGCAGCTGCCACAGCCTGTTCACAGCTTCGATTAGGACGGAAGCCGTAGCTGTTTTCACTGAATCGCGCTTCGCAGATGGGTTCCAGAATCTGCATGATACACTGCTGGATTAGCCTGTCCCAGATACACGGAATGCCCAGCGGTCTGGTTTTACCGGGATCATTGGGCTTGGGTATCTCTTTCCGGCGCACAGCACGCGGCGTGTAGTTGGCAGTTATGTTCCGTATACGACGAACCAGAGCTTCGGGCGAGTATTTCTCTACATCCTTAATTTTCAGCCCATCCGTACCTGGCGTTACACTGCCATCGTTTCGCTTGATATTCCGATATGCCAGCAAGATATTCTCACGGCTGAAAATCATTTCAGTCAGATGATCGAACACCGCTCCCTTTTTCGACTCAGCATACAGCCTGTCCAGGGTGGGTTGCATATCGTAATACTCCGCGTTCCGCAGATAGTTTACTTTTCTCGGCTTTGTTCGGTTTGTTTTACGCTTGCTTTTGGTAACCATCAGGCATCAACTCCTTTGTAGGTCTATATTGACCGAGCGGAATTAACCTTTTGGTCGTACCCGGAATCCTGTTGTTCACTTGTAATTAGAATGAAAGTAACCTGTTGACTTGTGGCTATCGCTAAGTTTCCATTACAGAAACTATCATTGCTACCGCCACTGCTTTACCCACTGCCGGACACATCGTATAAATGATCCGTGCTGCTTATTTTCTTCGCCAGCAAATATCAAATTTGATATGCAGTAGGCTTTCACCACGTTCCGGTATCTCTATCTGTACATCGTTCCTTAGGTTTCGCTATGAGCCTGTCAGCTTGGCACCGCCTGTAACGGAGCATGGAGTTTCATAGGAAGAAGTCTTACTCTTCCACACTGACTTCCCATCAGGGAATAGAGGGATTAGCCTCATGCTTCTTTTAGACCCGTACATTCGCGAGTTCGTCAGTCCTTCCGGACATTCTGACCATAGAACGTTTATAGACCTCCGGCCTAACACTCACAGCCACCTCTGGCTTGCTATGCCGCTGCCGCTGTTTCAAGTGTTAACCGCGCGCAGAGCGAGTGCAGTCAGCCGTCTTTACCGAGCTTCTGACCCCACCCGTTTCCAGATGGCGCCAGTCGGAGCTTTAAGGAAGGCGTTTCAGGGCGTTACCCCGTCATTCCACCTTTCGAGATACCAGTTGTTGCTTCCGTTCTTACGGAAGCCCCGCAATTTTAGCGCTGCATGGCTGTTAATCCGTGCTGCTTATCGCGCACGGCGCAGCGTTTGTATGCGAACGTGTCGCACTCTGCCAAAAATCATCATTCGATTTTCCTTCGCCTTTGGTGTTGGCAATTAAGGTGGTTACCAGCTTCAAGATGTCTTTTTCGGAGCGAATATACGCAAAGGGGTTATAGTGCTGAGACT
>JBGVPJ010000128.1:0-24940 GCA_045126955.1 Faecousia sp. | reverse complement strand
TCGTCGCCCTCATCCTCATCAAAATTGGGAATGCGTTCCACGAACAGCACATTTTCCATAGGGATGATGAACTGACGAGTCTCGGGGGTGCCCGTAATCAGAACACCGGTGAGGCAAGCCTCAGCAAAGCACTGAGGGAATCTCTCTTTTTCTGCCTCAGGGGTCAGATAACACTCGACAACGTTGATCTTATCTCCATTTGTCAAGTTGATAGAAAAACAAACAGATTTCATTGGTATCACTTCCTTCTTGATAATTGTACCGAGGAATCAATCTTCCATTGACTCCCCGGTTGAGATGTACAGGATATTCCTTGCGGGAATAAAAGCCCGACTGGTTTCGGGAGATCCTACCTCCAGAATATCATCGGGCTTGCACCGCCAAAAACGGTGGTGGAGGAATGTCTGGACTGGACCATTACATTCCTCCCGGACATGAAGCGTGCGACCACCAATGAGGTGGATTCGATAGTCTTGTGTGCGCATAAGCTTACCTTCCTATTCGATAAATAAATGCGGTGGTATCATAACGGCCCAACCGCAAAGCCTCATTGTGGTCCGGGACAAATATGTCCACACGACTAATGTCATTCTCTATCCCGGATGCACCTCGATCCTCAACGGTATACATGACGCCATTGATCATAATCTGAGTGCCAAAAGGATAGTAGCTAGACATCGCCACCATTCCACGCTGGACAGCTTTGCCACTGGCTGTATAGCCATCCGCATTACTGCCACAGCATTTAGAGCAAGCACAGTAGTGGGTTACATTCACTTGCAGGGAGTAAAGGGGCTCGCCGTAAGCTGAAGAACCGACAGGCTGATCAAAGTCCACATTCTTGGGACGACGCAACCGCAAGGAACCTTCATAGCTAGGTGAGTTGAACACGACACCAGTTCCGCCTGCAGAGTGAACCCACATACGGGTGCCGTCCTGGGCATAGCCCGCAAAGATCAGCACGTGGTTCCAGCCGGATCCATCGCTTTCCATTAGGAAACCCAGATCGCCGGGTAGGAGCTCATCTGCGGTAATGGCTTCTGAGTTTTCCCATTGTCCACCGGTACCAGCCTGCAGACTAACGCCTAAGGCAGTCTTGTAGGTCCAGTCTGAGAATCCGGAACAGTCCAGGCCAAAAGGACGTATCGTTCCGGAGGAACTGGACCCGGCAGCGGTGACCAGCTTGGGTGTGTTCCATTCATCGTTCCAACCTGCAGCACTCTTGCCACCCCAGAAGTAAGGCACCTTGCCCACCAGAGCCAGTCCGGTAGTAATGATGTGCTTACGGGTAGCATTGCAATCCTGAAGGTTGACAAAAGCTATCAGTTCCGCATCGGTAAGAGGAACTACAGTTCCGTTTCCAAGAGTCCCATAGATGGTCATCTTCAGCGAGTTGGACATGTTCTGCGTGACCTCGCCATAGGTCAGTGTGGAACCGGGATACTGCGCGCTCATGTCAAGGCCAAAAGCACTTGCAATCACGCTGTTGTCAAAGGGATGAATCGTACACTCCACATACTTAATGATCTCGGTGGTAGGTTCTACGGTTTCTTCGCCATCGGCCTCATAATAGGTAGCACTGCGTGTGCCAGATATGGAGCCGTTGGTATAGGTAGGAATGGAAACTGTTACTGCTTTATACTTTGGAATCGTAATCGCAGTTTCGGATTCCTTTACCTCATCAGGCAAATAATAGGTTCTCTGCTCGGTGGTATAGGTATAGCGGGTAACGCCATTGACTATGCCGTTGACCTGCACCGAAGTAACCACTGTGACTGTGACCGTTTTATATGTAGAGTAGGTCACAGGGACGACTCGCTCCATTTCTTTCTCTACAGAAGTTATCGGAAACATTTGACCGGTGGTACCGCTTAGCTTACTAAGCATATCCGAAGAAGTAGTGTTCTGCTGTTGCAAGGATGCAGAGTATGCCGCCAGAATATAGCTGACATCATAACCTGCAGAGCTTTGCGCATAGTTGGCAAGTGCCTGCATGGACAAGTCGTAATCATATCCGCCATTTTGGATGATCGCTTCCACAGAAGCGAGTGCCTGATCATAACCGGCATCTACAATGGCTGTGACTTCATCTGTCAGTTCATCATAGGCCACCACAACAGAAGCCGCATTGGCCGTAGAAAAAGCAGGGTTATCACCACCACCCATAAGGTAATCCCAGATAATACTGGGTAGGGATGCAATTAGCACAATCAAGAAAACCAAAACAAGACATATACAGATCAAAATCTTGTACAACGTATGTCGCATGGCCCATGCAGCGGAAATAATCGCGCCCCATGGACCACCGGAAGCTGTGCCGGCTGCAATCTCTGCAACCGCCTTACCACCTTCAACGCCAGCCTTTACGGTTGATGCAGCGGCATTTGCTGTAGCCTCTGCACCTTTTGCTGCGGCTTGTTTGGCGACTTCTTTGGATGCCTGCTTTGCTGCTTGAGCGGCTTTGCCAGCAGCTTGGCCAAAATTATCTCGACCATCTCCCATTTGCTGCTTGGCCGGCTCGGACATTGGTATCACCTCCTGTGATGCTTGGGAAAGGAAAAACGGCCATGACTGCAATTACAATCATGGCCGCCTCTTTATTGTTTTCTTCTTGGGGGCTTGCGTTCAATGTCACCGCGCTTCTCCGGTTCAGAGTAACGGGCGGGTGTCTGCTTGTATCGAACGGTTTCCACCGATTCGGTACGGAGCTTGTCACCATCATAGACCGCATGTCCTTGCTCGTAAACGGGTCTGCGTTCAACGGCCGCTTCACCTCGGATTGCATACCACTGGCTACCATGAGTATCTTCAAATACCTGATAGTCGCCTCTAGGTGCCGCATATTGTGCGGTATCATAGAAACGAGTACCGGAGCCATCTTCGTGGCGAACCTCGAAGTGTCCGTCCTGACGATGAGAGCCGTCCACTTGATAGACCTGCTCACCATAGCCAGGCATGAACTGCTGGAAGGTTGCCTGATTGTAGCTTTCCGCCGCATCACCAGCCTCAAACTGGGGTACGTCTGCGTGCTGTTGCATTGCATACCAGTCAACACCATTGGCCGACTGCATAACAGTATGAGGTGCATCGGGTTCCTGGAAATAGGCGCTGTTGTACCATAGTGTGTTTCCGCCATCCGGATTACTTGCCTCAATAACACCCTCATCAACCGTCCGCAGTGCTGTTCCTTCAGGTGCACCAGGGAATGTTGCCGCAACCAAAGCCGCTTCAGAGTATCCACCCACATAACCGCCATCGTAGGAATCATGTCCGCTAGATCCATCCATAGGCTCTTCGCCATGGTAAGGAACGCCACCGACAAATCCACTGACAGCTGGTGCTTCAGGCGTATCTTCGCCCAAGGCAACACCCGCAACACCGGCATCACCAATCACATCGGTACCACCAGCAACCACGGTTGTTCCAGGCACAGTAATGTCTCCGGGATCTCCACTAACTTGAGGCGCTTCTGTCGACACACTAATGGGTGCTCCATCAGCACCGGGATCCAAATGAGTATCCGGGCCATTCGTAGCCATCGAAACACCATCACCTGCAGGTGTAGCAGTGCCCTGAGGCATATCTGCGCCAGCACCGTTGAAGACAGGCGCATCATAGAAGGCGCCACGGCCTTCACCGCTTGCCATCTGATACCACTGGCTTCCATCGGATGCAGTAACTACACTGTGAGGAGCATCTGGCTTCTCAAACTGTGCCGCACTGTACATATCCACTGCAGATTGCTTTCCATCGGGAGAGATTGCCGTGGTACTGATATGACCACCGGTAATTTGCGTTCCCTGAAGCTGGAAGCCCTGCATCTGGGGCATATAGTTACCCAGACTGCGGTCTGCAATGTCGCCGGCAATGGTACCGGATGCATTGGGTGCTCTGGTTGCCACAGAAGAAATGGAATTGCTATTCAACGTAGCACCATTTCTTGCGGCGATACCACCAAATGCACGTGCCATGAAGCCTGCGCCACCACCAAATCCCATACGCTGTCCGCCTTGCACAACAGCATCGCGAACATAGGAGTTGGGGCTAAATCGGGATGCAAAGCCCTGTGCAAAACCTGCGGCCGCCGCACCGGTTCCGGTTGCAACGCTTCCGCCAGCTCTGCCGAACATGCTTCCTGCACTACGAGCCATACCTCCGCCAACACCGGTGATTACTCGGGCTGCCATCAGTAGCTCCATGCCCATTCCGCTACCGGTCTGAGCCACATTCAATCCGATCGCACCGAGGTAGCTATCAAACTTCTGGGCTGTCTTCAGATAAGCAATTGCACAGAACAGCCAGAGGAAGATACTACCTTTTCCTGTCGACAGCGCACCACCGCTCGCGATATACTGACCCATCGTAGAAGCAAAGCCTCTTAAGAACCAGACATTCATCACCAGCAGTAATAGCTGAGAACCAACCATACGACACCAGGACTTAAAGACGGGATTCGTTGCTTTAGAAGCGCCCATACAGAAAGCCAACGGAGAAGTGTAACACATCACACCCACAACGATGTAACGCTCTACGGTCTCCAGCAGGAGTTTAAAGTAGTTCCAGCCCAATGCGATCTCAAGGATCAGGATTAGGATCATGCCCACCACACTGGCCACTGCTATTATCGAGGTTAGGCCATTGGATAGGGCTTGCTCAATACCGGCAAAGGTGAAATCCGAGCCAGTCATTGTAATATCCATCAGTGCTGTATAAGGAGCTCGGGCTATGGATAAGCACGTCAGGAATATGGGTTTGGCATAGCCGATTAAGAATGCAAACAATGCGCCTCGGATCAATAGGTGCCATGGGTTTTCTGCCTCTGTAATTGGGCCGCCAAACGCTCGAAACAGTTGCCATATGGTAATCAGTATCAAGATTGCCCAGGCTGTAACCTGTATTACGTCAAAGGCCTTTGTTACGAAGGGGAAATACTCCTCCATAGCGGTCATATCGGTACCGAGTGCCTCAAGGAATAACGCTGATACTGCATCCATTGCTTGAGATACGACGCTTGCTACCCAGCCGACGATGCCTTCAAATATCCAGTCAAGCATCGGTTTTCACCTCCATCCCTGCTTGACATGGAAAGGTTAGGTGCCGGGAGAATAGCTGCCGCCGGCAATGAGAGGCTGCAGGTACGCGACGACAAAGCCGAGAGAGTTAAGAATGATCCAAGTGACCACAATTCTCTTCAGCCACTGGGTTGCTTCCTCAACTGCTCGCTGATTCCGGGAAATCATCCGGATGAGCAGTGCAATGGCACCCACAGTTACTGCAACGATGGTGCTGATAGCAACGACTTGACCGTAAATATCCTGAAGGATTGTAGAGAACCGGTCCCAAATCGTATCCGCCATCACAGGTTGCAGCGACAGCATCGCGACAGAAGCCATACCAACAAGAGACCAATAGGTATTTGTCAGACGCTCCTTGCCTTTGGCGAGTTGCTTGACCATATGATATACCTCCTTTCGTCGGGGGATAGAAACAAAAAAAGCACCATTTCGAAGGGCTGAAACCAGCTCTCAAAACAGTGCCTTTTCGCTTCGTCCAATTTTGGACAATACAAGTATAACATGTTTACATTTACGTGTCATTAGCAACAACCTGCCAATCCATTTACGGGTTTGTGCCATAATGTTTACGCATCACATTAGGCATTATTTTACTTGACTCTTACTTGACTCATACTTGACTGAAGCCTCACAAATCCTGAAGCAAAGTCAAAACCTCCAACCATGCAGCAGTTTCCTCAGAAGGAGCAGACCACAAACGGCAGGAAAGTAAGGTGATGGCGTCCTTCCGAAGCCTGTAGTATGTACGGGTTGTCATTCCAAGCTTAGCTAGGATTTCCTCATGTTTGCGTTCTACTGGATCGATGTATGTTGTGTAGATGATGGAATACAGTTCTTCACCGTTTCCGGGCTTCTTTCTGAGGATAGATAAGGCTTCATGGATGCGATCCACCAAAAAACGGGTCTTCATCATGGCATTTACCCGACTTTCTACCCGCTTATTCTCCAAAGACATCTGCAGATCCAGCTTTTCTGCCAGCTCATCCACATCTTTGACGGGACCAAGGAGCTCTGCTGCGATCTCCCCAGGGATGCATTCCAGCACCCAGACCACCATTCTGTACTGATTAAGCAAAACTTCGGTGTTATGATAGGCTTTCTGGGCCTTAGATTGCTGTGCCTTCCGGATCTTCTCGTTATCGATGTGAGTATCCTCTACAATCCCTTTTCTCTTCAAATAATCCACGATAGAGGCAGATTGAGCCTGTAATTTCAATTCTTCCGCATCATACGGCGTAACTTTCTTGCTTCTCATAGATTTTTACTCCTTTCACATGCTTGTTGATCTATACACGAACATGGCCCACGGATCGAGCTTCCGTGAGCCAAATTTGAGAGAGGAACAGATAACACACCCCGGCAGGCATACTGACAGTTCCTACAATGCTTACAGTTCCAACCATGAGAAAGATACGCGCGTATTATAGGGCGGAAAGGTGCAACGCGGTTTTTCTCCTCCAAAAGGGCAGACTCCGCCTGTCGGCGTGCAATGACCTTGGAGCTATGCCAAGCCACCATATGGTTGATCTTGGTGTTTTCAGAGTTTTCCGTGTAAGTATAATTGCCACTTATGAGTATTTCGCTCACTATACTCATAATTTCTTCCTGTGAGGGGAGCGTGTTGAGGGTTCCGCTTGGATATTGCATATTGAAAATGAGGCAACCATAGGAGCTGGGCAAACGGTGCAGAGAGAAGACATCCCCATGCTTCTTGAAGAATCTCCACACCTTAGTCTTTTCCCATCCCCAACGTTGTCCCAGGGTTTCCAAAGTAAGAACGGTGCCATATTTTCCATATTGAACTACCGGAGCAAGGAACGAGAAAGCATTTCCACGATCCTCAAAGGCAGTGTGACACCAGAGATCGAGCCAGGCAGCAGACTCATCGAAAGTTCTACCTTGCTCAAATAAGCGCTCTGTAATATTTCTGGGCAGGCAAAGGAAGCCATAGCCATCGGTGGCATAAACGGTTCCTGTCAGGCACTCAGCGCCGGAGCACTTGACAACCCAGTCTTTAATTTCATAGGTTAATTTCCTTGTTTGGGGGTCGATGCCGTACTTGATGTAACCCATAGAGCCCAGCTGATTCAGCACCTCCAGTGCTGCAGAACGGCTCTTCACACCAAGAATGCTCTTGAGACCTACGACACCGCCAGCCCACATTCCGGGCGTTACAGCATTGATATGGCCACAGTATTTGGCTTCACCCTTGCGGAAAGCGGCACGAGATGCCAGCTTTGCCCAATAAGCCATAAGTCCTTTTCCCATATCCGGATAGTTCCGGGGTAACTTTACCCACTCATACTTGCGTAGGCACTTCATACTGCTTTCCTCCTTCTTGAAAAAATGAAAAAAGCCAGCATTCTCTGCTGGCCATAAAAAATACCGGACGGTTGTGCATTACCGCCCGGTATCCCAAACCTGTGTGGCAGGTTGGAAAGTTGTTATTATATTGAGTTAATGAGCACATTTAAGTACTCGGGGCAAGCTTCATTTATCTCCTCCTAATCTGTATAGTTTTCTTTCTTGCGACGTTTCTGTTCTTCTTCATCGGCTGCGAATTCGTCTATGGGTTCCTCAACCTCTTCTTCAGCGTACTGGTCCCAATATTCTCTCAATCGGTATTCGCCCAACTTACATTGCTTAACCGTATGCTCAAAACGCTCTTGAGCCACAGCCACAACGTCCATTAATTTAATTGGGCAATCATCCCAGTTGAGTATACCTTCTAGGTATTGGTGTCGACGTTTGTCATCAATAATAAAAGGCATAATATCATGTCGCAGACATTCCTTAAACATGATGACTCGGCCGATGCGACCATTGCCATCATCAAAAGGAACGATTTGCTCAAACAAAACATGGAAATCAAGAATTTCTCTCATTCCGATCTCTGTTTTTGCTTCGTACTCTGAAATAATTGTGGAGAGACTTCCAGGAATTTGCGAGGGAGCAGGCATATTAGGAAAGCTTCGTTTCGTCTTATCCCTTCGAAAGGTTCCTGGCGCAACAATATCTTTCCGGTGGTCTACTGTCCCAAACATTAGGGTGTAATGGAGTTGCTTGATCAGTTTCTGGGATAGTGGTTCATCAACGTGCTCCAACATATAATCAATGCAAACAAAATGATTTAATACTTCGTTTAAGTCAGAAACCTTCAATGGCTCAAAGCCAACGCGAACCTTGCCTTTCCGGAAAATCATCTCCATTTGATCTCTTGTAAGGCGGTTGCTCGCCATTCGAGAAGAACAATATGTCAAGTAGATCTGGACATGATCATACAACTCATGGTTGTTCTTCTTTTTCTTTTGATTCACCAACTTCTTCGCAAGAGGGGGAAGTTCTTTTTTCTTTGGGAGAGTTTCCACTTTTTCAGGCTTCTCGGCATCCTCAGGAACCATCCATACATCGTCAATGACCTTGGCTCCAGGAATACGTCCTTGCCTGCAATAACGTCGAACTAGTGGTTGGGAAATCCCCCACAAATCGGCAGCTTCTCTTGCCGATATGTAGTCCATTGCTATCGCGTCCTTTCCTAACAGTATTACGCTCTAGGGCGGAACTCGGCCGTTTAGCCGGAACTCGCTGAGCTGAATTTAAACCGAAATACGACGGACACAACGAACTGCATAATTCAAATTTCCGTATAATTGGGACATAATGGACTATTTGGGACTAAAAAAGTTAGAAAAACACAACGGAATTTACTCATCACACTATGGCATTCAAGAGGTCAGCGGTTCGATCCCGCTTATCTCCACCAAATTGGAAAAAATCTGCGTTCAAAGGAAGAGTTCTGAAATCTTTCGATTTCAGAACGCTTCCTTTTATAGCATCTTTGTTCACCACCTTACACTCTAATCATAAAACATCCAGACAAAATTTTCTCGACTTTATTTGCCCAAATAGCACAGCCGCCTCTACCGAGGCGGCTGTTTTGTTAGGATTTACTTGCGGCAGTAGATTTCTATTGCTTCACAGATAAATACGGCGGTGCCGTCAGCGTGCTTGTCAATGTTATACTTAAACCGCTCGTCGGCAACATACATCTGACCAAGGCCTGCCAGGATCTCGTCGGTACAATGGTAGTAGTTTTGGGTAATGTGATCTTGCAGCGTTTTCACAAGGCACTGCGCTTCGTCGGAATCGGCTGCTTCGCCCTTCTTCATACAGAGAGCAAACTCTGCCATAATATGATCCATTTCTGCGACGAGGGCATTCTGTGTCTGCTTGGAGTAATGCTTTTCTTCGTATTCCTTGTAGGCCTGGGTTTTACCCCATTTTTGTTTGGCTTCTTTTTCAAAACTCGTCATATCAGTTTCTCCTTTTGTCCCAGTGTCAAATCATAACTCATATCCACCAGAAACTTAATCTTTTCATCCTCTACAGTACCATCCAATGCCACAGTGAGCCAATGAGCCTTATTCATGTGCCAGCCGGGGTAGATGCCCGGCTCTATGCGGAAGGAGCCGATCAGCTTGGTATCGCATTTCAGATTCACCACACTGATTTGATTTTCTCCCTCAAGTCCCAGATTCTTTCTGGGGATGTCCATAAGGACGGCGAACCATTTCTTTTTTCCATTGTGCCGGAATACCTGAAAGTTGGGATATCGAGCAAAGAGATATTCGCCGGTAGTGCCGTAGGTTTCTGTTAGGTAAGCGGCAAGTTCCTGTCTGTTCATACTATCCCTCCTCGCCTCGGAAATATTATATCACATTTTCCGGGTATCGCAATAAAACCGGCAGAGCCAATGGCTCTGCCGGTTTTATTCTATCAAATCACTGTCCAAATCGGATTAGGCCTTGGTCAGCTGGAAGCCCAGAACGGCAGTATCATCCAGATCAAACAGCAATTCAGCGTTGATGCCGGACTCTGCAACAGGGGCAGAGATGGTACTCAGTTCTGCGGGGATCTCAGCTACGGCAGCGCCGTTGGCAGTCAGCTCGGTGG
Organism: Faecousia sp.; assembly: GCA_045126955.1. GTDB lineage: Bacteria > Bacillota > Clostridia > Oscillospirales > Oscillospiraceae > Faecousia. Next base: position 14,912 of record JBGVPJ010000128.1, on the reverse strand, counting down.
TGGTCATCACCACGGAACACAGCATGGCCTTCTGAATCTCGAAGGTGCCCTTGGCAACATAAGCAGCTACATCAGCACCAGCTTCGCTGACGGTCAGCACGAAGGCGTTGCCCTGCAGCTCCAGAGTGGCAGTGTAGTCCTTCTTCGCTTCGCTGGTGGCGGTGGCGGAGAACTTGCCGCTGACTTCCTCTGCGTACAGGCTCAGATCCACTGCGTTGGAAACCACCTGAGAGATGGGGAACTTAACCTGCATGACGTAGTTTGCCAGTGTGCCTTCCACGGCTGCAGCGCCTTCTGCGGAGGACTGGAAGGTGAACTTGCCGTTGGCAAAGGTGTAGGTGCCTTCCTCGGAATAATCAACGGTGGCGGGGTCAGAGGTGCTGGCGGTGGAGAACTTGTAACCACCGAAAGCATCCAGCTCCAGCTTGGTCAGGTAAGACAGGGTCATCATGGGACCCATCTGCTTCTGATACAGACCGGCATAAACACCTGCCTGATCGGCATATACACCCAGACGAGCCTCGACCTCCTGTGCCGCGGAAGCCATCGTGGACAGCTTGAAGGCTGCCTTGATGGTCTTGTCGGCAATGGTGCCTTCTACAGCGGCGGGAGCTTCAACGGCTTCACCGTCAACACTCCGCGCAGTGAAGGAGATCTTCTGGCCGTCTACAGCGAAGGTACCGGTCTCGGTGCGGGTATAAACGTTACCCATCATGGAGAAGGAGGAGCTGAAGGTGTATTCCAGACCGTTGCCCAGAACCAGCTCATAGCTATACAGGACGGAACCGGCCATGGCGGAAACCTTCTCATATTCACCCAAATAGGTGCCCTGCAGGTCCTCATGGGCAATGATCTTTGCGGTGGGGTACTTGCCCTCATCTACATTGGGGGACAGGCTGGCGGCACCGATGGGAATATTGGTGGAGAACACCATATTCTTGCCTTCCATGGTGAAGGTAGCGGTCTTGGAGGCTTCGGAAGTAGAGTCAGAGTAGACGAACATATAGGTGCCGTCCTTGCTGCCGACAGAACCTTCACCCTTCACGGTGGCATAATCTCTTGCGGTAGAGATGACGAACTTGCCGTCAGCGGTGACCTTGATGTACCACTTCATGGGCATGCCCAAATTGGAGCCGTCCAGCAGGTATTCGCCGGCAATGTCTGCATACTTATCATCGCTGTTATTGCTATTATTGTTGTTATCGCCAGCGTCTCCGGAAGGCGTAGAGGCTTGGGGATTAGGATCCTTGGGCGCAGGGGTGCAAGCTGCGAAGGTCAACAGCATAGCAAACACCAAAAGCATTGCTATTGTCTTAAATATGTTCTTCATGGTATCAAAATCCTTTTTGAAGTATTTTATACACCGATGGTGTACGAATATCCTAATCATAACGCACAAGCACCATAATGTCAATTGCTATTTTGTAATTCGTACAAAAGCAAATGTTCTTTAGAAAAAAACAATTTATGGCAGGCATTTCGCCGCGCTTTATTGACAAGGGGCGATCTTCGTGCTAATATTTATACTATCTATTATATTTTTATGCAGTACCGGTTGCGGATACTGCAGATTCAGGAGGATTACCTATTATGAAAAGCGCAGAAAGTTTCTTCAAGTGGGCATTTGACACCCGAGGCAGAACCGTCATGGCTCTGAACAATGGTGAGGAGATTTCCAAAGAAAAGATGTTCCTTAGCTTTTGCTCCCACGATCCCGCATTTGTTTCCAATGGCCCTGCCGGCCTGAATGCCAGCATCAAGGGCATCGGCTTCCTGCCCAAGCCCGAATACCTGGAAGAGACTCTGGAAGCCTACTTAAAGCACATCGACACCTTCGATCCCGGTGACAAGACCTACTCCAAGAGAGGTCTGGAGCTTTTGGTTAAGTATATGTACAGCCCCGAAGCCAGAGAAAGAATCGACTTTACTAAGTTCGGCACCCTGGAAATGGCTAAGAAGCATAGCTATGCAAACTACAAAGCCAACCCCGAAGCAACCGTCATTTTCTATCAGCCCCCCATGATCTCCTATGAGCTCAGAGGTAAGATTGAAATCATCGACGAATGTGATTCCGGCAAGAGAGAGCTTTATCAGCAGATGATCAACGCACAGCACGATGTGTACCATCATCCGAATAAGGACATCTGGATTGATCGTCCTGCATACCTGTTCCACATTGAAGAAGTGTATGACAATTCCGCCACCCGTGACGGCTTTGGTACCCAGATGCTTTATCCGTACTAATTCAGGATATGCTCCTTCCGGACTGCCAGTTTGGAAGGAGTAGCTTCTTTTCGGAGGTTTTTATGAAACACTACATACGCAGAACATTAGCAATGCTGCTGATGCTTGCGATGGTGCTGCCTCTTTGCGCGTGCGCCGGAAATAACAACTCCCAGCGGCGATCGGACAAGACCAATACCTTGTATGTGGGCTATGTGGGAACATCCTTCCCCAGTTCCTATATGCCATGGCAATCCAGAGACGGTATCGCTCCTACGATCTCCAGTATTCTTTACAGCACCTTGTTCTCCTATGATGATCTGACCGGCATTTATGAGCCCCTTTTGGCGGATAACTGGTGCTATACAGACAAGCAAGGCAATCCGCTGACCAATGAGGATGGTTCCATTGACTATGCACTGGTGGCGGAAACCTATAAAGAGGAGCAAACTCTGCCCAGCACCCACAAGAAAAAGTATATGGTCGTCCGGGTGGAGCTGAACAAGAATGCAAAATGGTCGGACGGCACGCCCGTCACCGTAGACGATGTGTATTTCTCTTTGGATCTTTGTGCCAACAACAAGCTGTCCAATCACGCCGGTGCGCTGGCATGGGTCAATGACCTGAAGCATAAGTATGACGAGGGCGTAAAAAAGTCGGACGGTCTGTTTACCTATGATTACAACCCCAATGGCTATCCCATCTCCCAGGAGGAGAAAGATACCGTTATTTATATGCATGTGGACACCGTTATGGGTGCAGTGGCATCGCTGTTTACCACGATTCTGATCCTGCCCAAGCATATCTGGGCGGACAAGATTTCAGCAGAAATGCCCATTAACAGCACTTCTCCCAGCGACGAGCTGACCTATTTGTATCAGTATCCCATTGGGTGCGGCCCTTATGTTTTGGATCGGGAGGGAACCAACTCCGCCCAGATCACCCTGAAACGGAACCCGGATTATTTCCGCAAGGCAGAGGATGGCAGCGATCTTTATAAGGTAGACACCATTAAATTTATACTCTACCAAGATAAAAATGTGGCGATTTTTGCAATTAAGAAGGGCTATATTGATATTTTGGACAGCTCCATCCCGGCCAATTACCGCACCTTATTTGAAAAAGAAAAGAATATTGAGGTATTCTCTGTACCCAACACCTATGCCAATTGCTTGGTGCTGAATGTCAATCCGGTTGAGGGTCAGCAAAACGAGATCCGTGGCTTGCTGGGCAATGAGGATTTCCGCAAGGCTATTGCCTTAAGTATCAATCAGGAAGAATTGATTAACCGATGTCTGGACGGCGCAGGCTCTACCTACTCTGCCGGTCTGGTTTCCAACACGCTGGAGAGCATGTACAATCCTGAAAGCGATATTCTGCGGGGGGATTACGAAGCGCGTCTGGCCCAGGCCAATGCCATTCTAGATTGTTTTACCACCCAAAAGGATGAACTGGGTTACCGCATCTATAACGGCAAGCGCATCAGCTATGAGGTGCTTGGCAATCCCGGCGAGCAGGACACCATCAGTTATCTGCAGATTCAGCTGCAGAAGATCGGCATTGAGCTGAAGTATGCTCCTTCCGGTAACTCTCCGGAGAACACATACCTTTACCATAGCCGGTTCGACATGACCCTGCAGGGTGTTACCTTCTCTCTGGGCACGGTGGATATTATGCTCAATGCCCACTTTGTGAACCTGAATAAGTCCTCCAATTACGGAAGACTTGTCAACGAGGAGCTGGCCGCCAAGATCAGCAAAATGCGAAACACCTTGAACCTTGACGAGAAGAATGGGCTGCTGCGAGAGATCCAAGCGGATGTGGCCAATCTGTACTACAAAATCCCGCTGTACAGCGCCAATGTAACTTCTGTTGCCCGGACGGATCGGTTTGCCGGATATGTGGTAGGCCCATCCCAGACGGCATTCTCTTTGGAAACCCTCCAGCATCTTGCGTTCGTGGGAGGTTAAGTATGAAACTGAGTTATGTTTTTCAACGAATTCTCCTGACGATTTTTATTTTCGCCGTGGTGATGACCCTGAACTTCTTCATCCCCCGTCTGGGTGTGGAGGATCCCGCAGAGCGATACTATCCCCCTCAGGGCAATATGAGTGATGTGGAATACGACATTATCAAAGAGCTGACCCGGGAACAGTACGGTCTGAACGGAACCACTTGGGAGCAGTACACTCGTTACGTCGACAAGCTTCTCCATGGTGATCTTGGAAACTCTATGCGAAGCGGCTCCCCAAAGGTTGTCGACTTGATCGCCGAGCGGGTTCCTTGGACGTTGGTGCTTTCCGTATCCACGATGCTCATCGGTTTGATCTGCGGTCTCTTATTTGGCGCATTTGCCGCTTGGAAACGGGGCAGATGGCCGGATTTGATGTTGCTTAACGCCTCTACCTTCACAACCGCACTCCCCAGTTTCTTTATTGCCCTGCTTCTTACATATTTTCTGGGTTTTGAACTGGAGTGGTTGCCGGCCTATACTGACTCCAATATGGTCGCCAGCTTTGATTGGTCATGGGATGCTATTATGAATGTGGCATATAATGCGGCCCTGCCGGTGATGAGCACCGCCTTCGGCAGCATCGTTGGCTACGCCCAAACCACACGAAACAGCGTGATTTCCGTTTCCAACGAGGATTTCATCCTCACAGCCCGATCCAAGGGCATCTCCAACAGTGCTGTTTTGTATAAGCACACCCTGCGAAATGCCCTGCTGCCCATTGTCACCAGCTTCGGCATGAGTGTCAGCGGTTTGATCGGTGGCTCTGCGGTTATCGAGCAGATCTTTAACTGGAATGGTATGGGTACTTTGTTCCTGGAGGCAAACAACACAAATGACTATCCGCTGATGATGGGCATTATGCTGTTTATGTCCGGCTTTGCCTTGGTGGCAAACCTCATTACGGATTTGTGCTACAGCCTTCTTGATCCCAGAGTTACGGTAGGTGGAAACAGATGAAAAAATTTACCGAAAAACTGAAAAAGAATGTTCTGATTTCCCTGCTGATTAAGCTTTGGAAACACCCCAAGGGACGGCTGGGTCTGATTATCGTTGCGTTCCTTGCCTTTGTTGCGATTTTTGCATCGGGGCTGGCTCCGTATAATCCCTATGATGTAACCCAGCGAGCCGCCAAGGGTCTGACACCCTGCTGGGAGCATCCTTTGGGCACCACCATCACCACCGGTCAGGATATTTTGAGCATGCTGATCTATGGCACTCGGGTTTCTCTGTCCATCGGTATCATCACCGGTCTTTGTATTGCCTTTTTGGGTGCGTTTATGGGCATTTTAGCGGGGTATGTAGGCGGTATTGTAGACACCATCATTATGCGCTTGGTGGATATCATGCTGGTTATTCCCACCCTGCCGCTGATCATTGTGCTGACGAATATCTTCGGCAAGTCTTATTTTATGATTGTGTTTATTTTCACAATCTTCGGCTGGCAGGGTCTGTCCCGTGTGATCCGATCCCAGGTGCTGGTGCTGAAAAATACCAATTATATCAAGGCCGCTGAGCTTGCCGGTGCATCAAAAGCCAGAATCATGTTCAAGCATATTTTGCCGGGTGTTGCCCACCTGCTGATTATGTCCACGGCCATGACCAGTGCCGGTATCATGGTGGCCGAGGCCGGTCTTAGTTTTTTGGGACTGGGCGACCCCACCGCCATCAGCTGGGGCAAAATGCTGGCTGAGGTTCAAAGCGGTGGCGCCCTGCTGTTCGGTCATTGGTGGTGGATTGCCGCCCCCGGTATCGGTATCTTCCTATCCATCTTCGCCTTTATGCGAATTGGTATGGCAATGGAGGAGATTTTTAACCCCAGAATGAAGCAAAACGGTGCCAGCTATAAGCTGTTCAAGTCTCTCAGCGGTACATACATCCAAGAGGTCTTTGATTCCATGAACGAAGAGGAACAAACAGCGAAGGGAGCAGAAGTATGACAAAAGAATTGATGCTGAAATTGCGCAACCTGAAGGTCATCTTCCCCAACGCCATGGGTGTAGTCAAGGCGGTCGAGGGCATTGATCTGGATATCCACAAGGGCGAATTTGTTGCTCTTGTGGGCGAAAGCGGCTGCGGTAAGAGTGTCACCAGCTTGGCGATTATGAAGCTGCTGAACACCCCTCCTGCTCTGATTAGTGTGGATGAGCTGTGTGTGGGCGGCGAGGAACTAAAGGATTATTCCAACAAGAAGATGCAGGATATCCGCGGCAAGAAAATCTCCATGATCTTCCAAGACGCCATGAGCGCTCTGAACCCGGTTATGACCGTTGGTCGGCAAATTCAGGAGGTATTCCTCACTCAGAAGGATATCTCCAGGAAAGAGGCTAAGGCGCGGGCCATTAAGGCACTGGAATTGGTTGGCATTCCCGAGCCGGCCAGACGATACAATGCATTTCCGCATCAGCTTAGCGGTGGCTTGCGTCAGCGTGTTTTGATCGCCATGGCGTTCGCCTGCAATCCGGAGTTAATCATTGCTGATGAGCCAACCACAGCACTGGATGTAACCATTCAGGCCCAGGTGCTGGATGTATTAAAGCGAATGCAAAAAAACCATGATACCGCCTTGCTGATGATTACCCACGACCTTTCCATCGTGGCCAATATGGCCGATACCATCTGCGTCATGTACTGCGGTAAAATCGTGGAGAAATCTCCGGCCTATGAGCTGTTCAAAAAGCCTTATCATCCCTATACCAAGGGTCTGCTGGGCGCCATTCCCAAGCTTTCTGACCAGCGACATGTGTTCGTACAGATCCCCGACAGCGTACCCAATCCTATGAACAAGCCTAAGGGCTGCTACTTTCACCCCCGATGCGCCTATGCCACGGATAAATGTCGGGAGTGCATGCCGCCTCTGCGAGATGTTGGCGGCGGCAGAATGGTGCGCTGTTTCCACAGCTTGGAGGAGTGAGTATGGAAGAGAAAAAGAATGTTATCATCAAAACGGAAGATTTGAGCGTTCATTTTCCCGTGAAAAGCATCAACCCCTTCAATCGCAAATATGTCAAAGCAGTTTCCAATGTTTCTCTGGAGATCCGGCGAGGGGAAACCTTCGGTTTGGTGGGCGAAAGCGGCTGTGGTAAGAGTACCTATGCCAACGCCCTGCTGGGTATGGTGAAGCCCACAGGCGGCAAGGTGATTTTTGAAGGGCAGGATCTGAATGCGCTGCCCGACAAAAAGTTCAAAGAGCTTCGGCGGAATATGCAAATGATTTTTCAGGATCCTTTCAGTTCCCTGAACCCTCGGTTTGATTTGTTGGAGATCATTGGCGAGCCCATGGTGATCCGGGGTGGTTATACGGCTCAGGAGATTGAAGATCGGGTGGTAGAAATGCTGGAGTTGGTGGGCTTGTCCCGACAGGATCTGCATCGGTATCCCTCGGATTTCTCAGGCGGTCAGCGTCAGAGAATCGGTATCGCCCGAGCCATTATCCTGAATCCCTCTTTCCTGGTTTGCGATGAGCCGGTGTCTGCGCTGGATGTGTCCGTTCACGCACAAATTCTCAATCTTTTGGGGGATATCCAAAAGAAGAGCGGCATAACCTATTTGTTCATCTCACACAATCTGGCAGTGGTCAAGAGCATTTGCGACCACATGGCGGTGATGTATTTGGGCAACATCGTGGAGTGCGGCTCTACCCAAAAGATCTATGACAACACCCTGCATCCCTATACAAAGGCACTGCTGTCTGCGGTGCTGGATATTGATGTGGATAATCCCCGTGAGCGGATCATTCTTCAGGGTGACATTCCCAGCCCTATTTCGCCCCCGGCAGGCTGCCGCTTCTGCCAGAGATGCCCCAATGCCACGGAGATTTGTCACAATGTACCCCCAAATCTGGTGGAAATTGAGCCGGATCATATGGTTGCCTGCCACTTACATCCGGAGTGCAGACCATAATGAAGAAGAATTTTTACTTATTCACCGCAGCCATTGTGCTGACCTTCGGCTTGATTGCAACGTTGCAATTTGTAGAGGTTCCGTGGTTCTTTCTGGTGCTTCTGGCTATGCACGGAGGTGTGTTTTTGTTTATTTTCTCCAAGAAGCGTTTCAAGGCACAGGGGTGTGATGTGACTCGGTTTTATTCGCTGGAATATAAGCTGCTGGCGCTGTATTTGCCCATTCTTGCCCTGAAGGTGCTGTCATCTTTGAATGTTCTGCATTTTGATGCCACGCTGAAAACGGTGCTGATCCTGTCGGTCACAATCCTTTCTTTGATTGTCAGCGCAGGAAACACGGCAAAAATGTACAAGTACCTGAAAACAGCATCCCAATCATAACCATCGGTCGCAGATGGGGAAAATATCAAAGTTTACCGGATAAAAAATACAAGGACGCAGGATATGGAAGTGCATTTTTCCAATCCTGCGTCCTTATTTCTGTTTGCTTTCTATCCATTTCCCCAGCGGTTTTCGGGCGGGTGGAAGTGGCACTTGATTTTGATGGTGAGATCCCGGAAGATTTCGATGTTATCGAACTTCCCAAAGGCAGCTATATGATGTTCCAGGGCGAGCCTTTTGCCCAGGAGGACTTTGAAGAAGCCATCCTGCAGGTGTGAGATGCAATCAAAAGTATAACCCGGAAACTGCCGGCTACCGCTGCCCCTCCCATTCTGCCAAAAACTCCTCCATAAAATCATGTAAAATACCATCTCGGTGCAGGGCAAGCCGTTTAGCCGTTTCGGTATTCATGGTATCTTTTAGCAGGAACAGCTTTTCATGGAAATGGTTGAGGGTCGTCCCTCTGTGGGCGCGGTATTCCTCTTTGGTCATGTTGTACCGCGGTGGCGTATCCGGATCGTGCATGGGCGTGCCGTGACTGCCCCCATAGGCAAAGGTGCGAGCGATGCCGATTGCACCCAGGGCATCCAAGCGGTCTGCATCCTGAACGATTTTCCCCTCAACGGTGGCCGGCACTACCGAGCCTCCTCCATAGGAAACGGTGGAAATCACATCGATGACCTGTGCCTCCACCTCCCCGGATGCCCCATATTGCCGGAGAATCCGCCGCGCGTTGGCATAGTCCCGGGTATTAAAAAGCTTGGGGTCGTCCACATCGTGCAAAAGAGCGCCCAGCATCACGATTTCCTTGTTGCACGTCTCCGATTCTGCAATGCGCATTGCCATACGGCACACCCGCAGGGTGTGCCAGACATCATGTCCGCTTGCATCTTCAGCAAACAGGCTTCGCACCTGCTCTATCACAAACTGCATATTCCAATTCCCCCAGTGGTGTGCCGCTTTCAATGATATATCCGCAGTCGCACTTCTCGTCGCCCACGGTCCGGCCGGTTTCCTCAATGCTACCGCCCATTTTTACAAACACTTCCAACACCTCAGCGCACGCGGGGCACTTGACCTCGACCAGTCTGGGCGTACCCTTTCCCTCTTGACATCCTCTAATCACTGCCATTGTAATTCCTACCTTTTTATGCCATCAGGGCTTCGATTTCGTCCACATTCAGCAGGCGGTCGCCGATTAAATCCTCGGGAGCGCCCTCTGTAATCAGAATATCATTCTCCAACCGGATGCCGATACCCTCCTCCGCCACATATAGACCCGGCTCGTTGGTGATAACCATGCCCGGCTCGTAAACGGTGCGGTCGCTGGGGTCATGGGTGTCCAAGCCCAGGCTGTGGGACACGCCGTGATAGTAGTATTTGCTCACTTCGCTGTCATCGGTAATCAGCTTGGCAGTGCGCAGCGCCTTCTTGTAGAAGTCAATGACTGCCTGCTGCGGCTCACGGACAGGCACACCGGGACGCATTTTATCCTTGGAAATCTCCATAGCCTCCCGAACAATGCTCCACAGCTCCCTCTGTCTGGGGGAGAATTTGCCGCCTACGGGGATGGTACGGGACACATCAGCAGAATAATACTGATATTCCGCACCCAAATCCAACAGAAGCAGGTCCCCCGCTTGGGTGATGCAGTTGTTGTCATGATAATGGAGCATGGTGGCATTGGCACCGGAGGCGGCAATGGTGGTGAAGGCGTTGCGCATACCGCAGCGGGCCACATGGTGCTCATAATCCGCCTGCCACTGGTATTCATACTCTCCGGGCTTGGCGGTTTTCATCATCTTCTGCAATGCCTCAACGGTCACATCACCGGCGCGGCGCATAAGCGCAATCTCCTCCGCTGTCTTCACAGTCCGCAGATTATAGACCAGAGCAGCTCCGTTGCGAATCTCCAGTGCGGGATACTTTTCCTGTAGCTTCCGTGCCAGCTCCTCGCTGGGTGTTGCGGCGGCATTCATGGACATGCGGTCAAAGGAGAAGTAGGCCTTCATGGTAGGCCCTGTGAGAATACGGCCGTTAAAAATCATGCCTGCAACCAGTCTGTCCATATCCTGCATATAGCGGACGGAGGACTCCGGAATACCGCTGCATTTGGCGGCATTTTCTGCGGTGAGCATTTCCCCGTTCCACTTGATGAGAAATGCATCCGGCTGGGCAATAAACAGAGTTTCTTCGGTGCCGTTGGCGGTCTTAGTCATCACCAGCCATACATTGGGCTCATCAATGCCGGTGAGATAGTAGAAATTGCGGTTTACGGGGAAGGGGTACATATCCTGGTCGTTGCTCTTCACAGGAGAAAGGCCGGAATGAAAGAATGCTACGGAGTTTTCCTCAAGCTTTTCCAAAAACCGTTTGCGGTTATTTGCATAAAAATCTGCGTTCATAAGGGCCTCCTGTAAATTGTCATCATGAGACAAACTTGTTTGAAACAACTATACCACATTTTTCTCTGTTTTTGTAGTGTAATTTTCAGTGTTTTCTTTTCCGGAGCATAAAGCGGTAGAAATCGGTATGGCAGAAATATGCTTGTATTGCAACGAAAAGAGTGCTATAATAGGTCAAAACAGGAAAATGGAGAGAATACATATGCTTGCTGCAATTGTGAATTCAGCGGTTGTGGTTTTGGGTGGCCTTTTGGGACTGCTCTTGGGAGGACGGCTGAAAGAGGAGCATACCAAAACCATCGTGTCCGGTCTGGGTATCTGCACCATGGTCATCGGCATCACCGGTGCCATCACCACCGCAAATATTTTAATTGTGATTCTCTGTCTGGTCATCGGCACCGTCTTGGGTGAGCTGTTGAAATTGGAAAAACATTTGGACAGAGCAGGAGAATGGCTGAAGGCCCGGGTCTCCAAAAACGGTAACGGCCGCTTCACGGAGGGTTTTGTCACCGCAAGTTTGCTGTTCTGCGTGGGGTCCATGGCTGTGATGGGTAGTTTTGATGCAGGTCTTCGTGGCGATTACAGCACCATCTTTGCCAAATCTGCCCTTGACGCCGTTATGGCAGTTACCTTCGCCGCCACCATGGGCCTTGGGGTACTGTTTTCCGCCCTCTCTATTTTCGTATACCAAGGGGCATTAACCCTTTTGGCCGGTGTGGTAGAGCCGCTATTATCCCCCCAGGCAATTACCGAAATGAGCGCCGTAGGCGGTGTCATGATCATTGCCACAGGTATCAACATTTTGGGACTGACCAAGGAACGCATCCGGGTTGGCAATATGCTCCCGGCATTATTATTCCCCGCAATTTGGTTTGCCGTATCGGGTCTGTTTTAACAATAAAATCCGGGTGCGTTTCGCACCCGGTTATTTTTACATTTGGCAGTAGCAGGCTGCGGTTTGCGCCGCCAGTTGTGCTTATTCCTTTAATTATGTTTATTCCACAACAGATTTCTTACAATGTCAATCCCCAAGGGCGCCGATTATTAGAATTGGCAAATTGTCCCTGTAAATCTCGTCAAATTGGCTTAAAGGCAGTGGATTTTCCCCCTCCCCTACCTCAATGGTATAGCCGGGACGGCGGAACTCCTGTATAAACCAGTCCTTATATCCTGCATACCCCGAGGCATACGGAACATCTGCCAATGTATAGCCGCTGGCCTGTGCCATTTTTTGGCCCAATTCTTCTGCGCCCGGAACTTGAATATTCATAAACTGCCAGTAAATTTCCCTGCCTTGACTGTGGAAGGCCAGCACCAGTGCAGGGTCAATGTATCTTGTATACTCTGCCAATGCCTTGGATTCAAGCTGATTTAAGGGTGCCCGCCCCACATAGTCCCTAGGACCGGGTCGAACAAAGCCTTGGGCAAACTTGATCTCCCGAGCCATCAGCCAGCCTGCGGGATACTGCAAATTTAAATCCACTCCCAAAAGATTGGCTTTCCAACCGTTTGGAAAAGGGATTGCCGGGTAGTTCTCTGCCAGCCGTCGGGCAAGCGCATACTGAATATCTCCCTCCCGGATGGCACCGGTCACCAAATCCACTCCGTCCGGATTCACCATAGGCACCATGTAAATGGTCACTTTTTCGGCAATCTCCCGGGCATCCCGGTCGTAGATTTGCCCGCCGGATCGGATTGCCTCCGCCAGCTCCTCTGCAAATTTCAAAAGTATCAAGCTGGTAATCCACTCATTGGCGTGATGAGATGCGGAAAAAAGCACCTTTCTTGGCCCATTTCCGATTACCAATGTGGAGACCGGCCGCTGAAAGGCGGTGTTGGTAATTACCTCTGTGCGGCAAAAGGGGTAGGTACGCACAATTTGTCCAATCATCCGTTCATTTCCTGCGGATGTAATGGGTACATCCGTTTGGACAATGGCCATAAAATCACCTCTCGGCAGTATATGCACAAATTCTGTGATCGGTTCCGGAAACAACCCCCATAGGGGGTTGAAAGTTTGGAAAAAATGGGGTATGATAAGAAAAACACAAAAAGGAGGTGGGCATATGGGCGACCATACCCACGAACATGACCATTCCTACATGCATGCCCACGGCATTGCCCACTCCCACGGCCATGTCCACGAGAATCAAAAGGCGGTCATCAACCGGCTGGCCCGTGCCATCGGCCATCTGGAAAAAGTCAAGCGGATGGTGGAGGACGGCTCCGACTGCTCGGAGGTGCTGATCCAGCTGGCCGCTGTGCGTTCGGCGTTGGACAACACCGGCAAGGTAATCCTCAAAGACCATATCCACCACTGCATGGTGGATGCGGTGGCAGCCGGAGATGAGGACGCCATCGACAGCCTCTGCGAAGCTGTGGACAAATTCATGAAATAAGCAAGTGCGAAATCGCACTTGCTTATCAGTTGCGTCAAAAAAGTATTTTTTGACGCAATTGGCAGAGGTCAAGAAAACCCCAAAGACAAGCAAACGGGCGGCGTCGGCGTACATAGGTACGGTAGTCCGCCCGTTTGCGCAGTAAGTCAAAATTCCTTGCGTAGCAAGCATTTTCACACCCCCTTGTCGCTTATATGCCCATTGATCCATGAATCTGAAGAAAAGAACAACCCCAAATCATCAAAAATTGGATTTTGACGATTTGGGGGTTTATTGACCTCTGACCCGGATGCGCGAACGCATCCGGGTGAAGGTTTTATTTGGGATTAGCGGACATATTCGATGACCACACGGCGGTTGGGCTCGGTGCCAATAGAATAGGTGGTGATACGGTCGGTATCCTGCAAAGTGGCATGAACCACATGACGCTCATAAGCATTCATGGGTTCCAAAGTGGTGCGGCGATGTGCCTTCAGCACCTGTTGGGCCTTCTTGTGGGCATAGCGGCGCAGAGATTCCTCCCGCTTTTCCCGATACTGCTCGGCATCCACATTAATGCGGATATGGCCGTCAATACCACGATTGATGGTATAATTAGCCAAATGCTGCAAAGCATCCAGTGTGTCTCCCCGGCGGCCAATCAAATAACCAAGGTCATCGCCGGTCAACTCTACCATATAAGTGTTTTCTTCTGCCTTCCAGGCGTGGGGAACTGCGGCAGAGCCCATGTGTTCCAGCAGGCCCTTCAAGAAGGTTTCAATCTTATCCTCGGTAGAGCCGGGTTCAGCAGGTGTATACTCCTTGGGCGCAGCTTTTTGCGTCTCGGCCTTGGGTGCCTTAGGTTTGCGCTCCTTGGGAGCTTTCGGCATCTCGGGCTTTGCTTCCGGAGCGGCCTTAGGCGCCTCAGGCTTTTCTGCCGGAGCGACCTTGGGAGCCTCGGGCTTTGCCACCGGTGCAGACTTGGGCTTGGACCGGGAGGCGGAGGACAGGGCAACCTTGGGAGCCTCGGGCTTGGGGTCCGGTGCTTCATAGGTTACCTGCACCTTAGCAGGGGATGCGCCAAAACCCAAAAATCCGGCCTTGGCCTGTGCCAGCACCTGAACGGACACACTGTCCCGATCCAGCGCCAGCTGGTTAAGGGCTTTCTCGATGGCTTCATCGATAGTTTTGCCCGTAGTTACGATGGTCTTTTCCATTGATTATTCCTCCGTAGTTTGGGAAGTGTACCGATTGGGATCATAAGCACGGCCCTTGCAGTAGGGACGGCTGGGAATACCGGACATCACGCTGGGTGCTTCCTCTTCCTCTATAACAATGCCCTTCTTTGCGGCATACTCCTTGGCAGCAGCGGCCTTGGCAGCCTCCTGCTCCCTTTGCTGCTTCTGCTGCAGCTTTTTCTTACTGGTATTGGTGGTGATGCCGTCGGGGTTGGCGGCACGGCGCTCTGCACGCAGGCGCTCCTTCTCTGCCTCAATGGCTTCCTCTTCCATTGCCCTGGCCAGGCGCACTGCATCCTCAGCATCGTAAATCTTCCGATACTTTTTGGTCAGATAAATATCCTGTACAGTGGACACAAGACCCTGAATCAGCC
>JBGVPJ010000127.1:0-10361 GCA_045126955.1 Faecousia sp. | reverse complement strand
CAGGCCTATGACGGAGTAATTTCCTTTTCCGTGCCGGGACAGCGCAACCGTAAAGCGAAAATCGGTTATGTTCCCCAAAGCCCTGCTTTTGATCCCGGCGATTCTGTGAGTGTTGCAGATCTTTTTGCCTGCTGTATGAGCAAACGCCCCGCTTTTTTAGGGCTGTCAAAGTCCATGCGGCTGAAAATTCAGGAATGTCTGGAACGGGTAAACGGCGAGTATCTCATTGATAAGCGGGTGGGAACCCTTTCCGGTGGCGAACTGCAAAGGGTGCTCCTTGCGCTGGCATTGGAACCGCTCCCCAATATTTTGATTTTGGATGAGCCTCTGTCAGGCGTGGATGTGGAGGGTATGGAAACCCTTATGGAAATGCTTGATGAGATTCGCAAAACCTATGACCTGTCCATATTGATGATTACGCACGATTTTTCCATGCTGAGGCGGTATGCAGATCAGGTCGTCCTTATGGATCAGCACTTGATTCTGCAAGGTACACCCGATGCAGTACTGGACTCCGATGATTTTCGTAGAGTCTTTCACAGGAAAGGCGGTGTGCGGTAATGAAAATATGGTATGGGATTTGTGAATTGCTCCCCATTGAAATGCTGCAGTGGGATTTTATGTGCAATGCACTGCTGGCCATTCTTTTGATGGCGCCTCTGTTCGGACTGACCTCTACAATGGTTGTCACCGGCAGGATGAGCTTTTTCTCCGATGCTTTGGGACACTCGGCTTTTACAGGCATTGCTATCGGCTGTATCTGCGGTGTCAGTGCGCCCATATGGGTCGCTGTGATTTTTGCCGTGATTTTTGCACTTCTTTTTTCTTTTGTCCGTAGCCGCAGCAATCATACAGCAGACACCCTCATAGGTGTATTTTCCAGCACCGCTGTGGCACTCGGCATCTTTGTGGCAACACTTGGCGGTAACAGCTTCACCAAATACAACAAGTATTTAATTGGCGATATCCTGTCGGTCACCCCCAAAGAAATCTGCGCCCTTGCTGTTGTTTTGTTAGTAATGGTAATTTTTTGGGTTTTCTACAACAATCGGCTAACCTTATCTTCCATTCATCCTGCACTTGCATCCTCCCGCGGCTTTTCTCCGGCTGTTTCACAAACCTTATTCACCACTGCCATTGCTGTGGTGGTTACCCTTGCAATCTCATGGGTGGGACTTCTGATTCTTAATTCTCTGCTGGTTCTGCCTGCCGCCGCTTCCAGAAATATCTCCCGGAATTTGCGGCAGTACCACGGCTTTTCTGTGCTGTTTGCTTTCGTTGCAGGCATCGCGGGACTTGTTATCTCGTATTATATGGGCACATCCTCCGGTGCCGCAATTTCACTGGTTTTGGCTGGCATCTTTTTGATTTCTTTCTGTCTTAGAAAGGTGCGTAATTGATATGGACATTACCATTCACCCCATTGCCACAATGCATAGCGACTTTCCTACTAAATTCGGGATTCCAAGGCAGAGCGGACTGGTAGGCAGTCTGCACTCCACCATTGTTTTTGAACCGGAATATCGAAATGCCGATGCCCTCCGCGGGCTGGAGGATTTCTCACACCTATGGATTATTTGGCAGTTTTCAGAAGCGGTTCGCACCGATTGGACGCCCACTGTCAGACCGCCGCGTTTGGGCGGCAATATCCGGATGGGGGTTTTTGCCACCCGTTCACCTTTCAGACCCAATTCCCTGGGACTTTCCTGTGTCAGGCTGATTGGTTTGGAGCAAACAGCGGACAACGGCACTGTGATTCATGTAGCCGGCGCGGATTTAATGGATGGTACGCCGATTTTTGACATCAAACCCTATGTACCCTATGCGGATTGCCATCCGGATGCACTGGGAGGCTTTACCGCGACCGCTGACGACTTTCTTCTGACTGTGGACTTTCCTGTTTATCTGCTGGAAAAGCTGCCCGAGAGCAAGCGTCAGGCCGCTTTGGAGGTTCTCTCCCATGACCCGCGTCCCTCTTATCAGAATAGTCCCGAAAGAATATACGGCTTATCATTTTCCGGCTATGACATTCGCTTTGCCGTGCAAGATAAGACGCTCTATGTAAAGGAAGTTATTGCACTGTAAGTATCCTTCAAGGTTCGTTGTACTTTAGATAAATGTGTAATACCATCCATTCTAGTACCATTCTTTGTTCTTTTTAAGAAGGTTTAGAATGGTGCACATTTTTAGTCATCAAAAAGGAGTAAACTATGAATATTCTAATTTGCAATGTAGGAAGTACCTCACTAAAATATCAGCTTTTTGATATGGACGATGGGGAAAAAGTGCTTTGTGCCGGCGGTGCCGAGCGAGTAGGTGCCGTAAAGAGCCTATTTTATCATCGAAACACTCTCACTGGAGATGCCATCAAACAGGAGATGGTATTCCCCACCCATCGGGAAGCCATCTGCGCCATGCTGGAGCAGTTGCTGTGCGGTTGTATCAGTTCTCTTTCTGAAATCTCTTGTGTAGGCTTTAAAGTAGTTCACGCCAAAGGCGTGACCGGCGTGCAGTACTTGACCGAGGAGGTTTTAAGAGCAATGGCGGATTTTAACTCCGTTGCTCCTGCCCACAATCCTCCCTATATTGCCGCCATTCGGCAGTTTAAGAATCTGATGCCGGATACCCCCATGATCGGCTCCTTTGAAACCGCTTTCCATGCCGGCATGCCCCCGGAGGCCTACCTTTATCCCATTCCGCTGGAGCTGAGCAAGGAACATGCAATCCGCCGGTACGGCTTCCACGGTGCATCTCTTGAATACCTGTCTACATGGACAGCAAAAAAGATGGGCCGGGAGGATTTGAAGCTGGTGTGCTGTCATTTGGGCGGAAGCGGCAGCCTGTGTGCCGTAAAGAACGGTATCAGCATTGATACCACCATGGGTATGGGACTGCAGTGCGGCGTGCTGCAAAACAATCGCATCGGTGACATGGATCCCTATATCATCTTCCATTTGGTGGAAGAATGTGGCATGGAGCTAAAGGAAGTCAAGACCATGCTCCAAACCAAAAGCGGCCTTTACGGTATGTCCGGCGGTGTTTCCAATGACCTGCGGGATATTCAAGAGGCAGCGGACAAAGGTAATGTTGACTGTCAAAACGCCGTGAAAGCCTATGCCTACGGCATCAAGAAGTATATCGGTGCCTATACCGCCGCCATGGGCGGCATGGATGCCGTTGTCTTTGGCGGCGGTATTGGCCGCAACAGCGATTCTGTTCGCGCTATGGCCTTGGAAGGACTTGAATGCCTGGGTATTCAGTTGGATGTTGAGAAAAACCGCAACGCAAACGGCGGTGACGACATCTCTGTAAATGGCAGTCCCGTTCGGGTGTTTGTTGTGGATACCAATGAGGAAATTATAGTCGCCAGAAAAGCAAAGGCTCTTTTGGAACAGTGAATAATAAAAAGCATTCGTCAAGGTGAACCGAACCGGTAAAAACAGACGATAGACAAAAAGTCCCCCTGATGTATGAATGATACATCAGGGGGTTGTTTTTTGGTTCAGTTCATTTGTCAACACATTTTAATAATTTTTCTATGGTGATACCTCCAATAACTGGATAGGCACGATTATAGATTGAATTGCAATGTCAATACGTACAGAAACTTTTGTAATTGTACATTTTTACTTCCTGAATACGACTGAAAAAATTATACAAAAAGTTTATATTAAAGATGATTTTACCAAGGAGGGGAAACTATGCACCTAACCAGCTATCTACAAGACGGAACACTTACAATTGCATTAACCGGTGAGATTGACCATCACTGTGCAAAGCATTACATTCAGACCATAACATCCAAAATTGAGGCGTACACACCGCGGGTTTGTGTTTTAGATTTTGGGGACGTTATATTTATGGATTCCTCAGGAATTGCAGTGGTAATCAATGCATTGCGAAATGTAACGAAAATTGACGGAAAACTTGAACTTACAGGCCTAAATCAGCAGCCAATGAAGGTATTTCGTGCATCCGGAATTGATAAATTAGTAAATATTAAGGAGGAAGTAAAATGAAATTCGAAAACTATATGACACTGGATTTTCCCAGTAAATCCACCAATGAAGGCTTTGCCCGCTCGGCAGTTGCCTGCTTTGCGGCACAAATGGACCCAACCCTTGAAGAGTTGGGAGATATCCGTACAGCCGTATCGGAGGCTGTTACAAACTGCATTGTCCATGCCTATCCCAACGGTATTGGAGAAATCAGTATGCGCTGCAGAATTCTCAAGGATAACACATTGGATATTGTTATCAAGGATAAGGGCGTCGGCATTGAGAATCTTGAACAGGCGCGAAAGCCTATGTATACCACCGGCGGTGCAGACCGTAGCGGTATGGGCTTTACCATTATGGAGAGTTTTATGACCAGCTTTTCTGTCACATCCAAGCCGGGAAAGGGCACTACCGTACATATGCGCAGAAAGCTGCAGCGGCGTAAATGAGCAGGGTAGAGGAACTGATTGCCCGGTGCCAAGCCGGGGACAATGAGGCAAGAGAGACAATGATTGTGGAAAACAGCGGTCTTATTTGGTCTGTTACCCGGCGGTTTTTGGGGCGTGGTGCAGAAGCGGATGATATGTACCAGTTGGCATGCCTTGGGTTTTTAAAAGCGGTGGACGGCTTTGATTTGAATTTTGGAACGCAGTTTTCAACGTATGCTGTGCCTAAAATTGCAGGTGAGATTCGTCGCTTTTTACGGGATGACGGTGCTGTTAAGGTTTCAAGGGGCATCAAAGAGCGGGCAGCAACCATAAAAGTCGCCCGAAATCAACTGACAAACAAATTGGGTCGCGAACCAACAGTAAGTGAAATTTCAGAGATAACCGGATTCTCGTCGGAGGATATTGCTGTTGCAGAGAGTGCCACTGCCAGCATTGAATCCATTCACCAGGTCACAGGTGACGAGGGATTTACCCTTGAAAATATACTCACAGATACCCAATCGGAGGAGATGCTTTTGGAGCAGATGGCATTGCGGCAGGCAATTGAAAAGCTGCCGGAACGGGAGGCAACTGTTATTAAATTGCGTTATTTCCATGGACTGACTCAGCAACGGGTTTCAAAGGTACTGGATGTTAGTCAAGTGCAAATATCAAGAATTGAGAAAAAAGCACTGGAAAAACTACGGGAGTTAATGACCTAGAACGTATTTTTTACTTTACCTTTTGTCAAAAATGGAGTAAAATAGGTACATCTTGAATTTAACAGGTGTACTTATGACAGATACTATGCTCAGCCGTTTTGTGACTGCCAGGCGGCGCTATATTTTATCTTATTTTCAAACCCTAAACTCTATGCAGCAGGAAGCTGTTACTACCACTGACGGCCCTTTATTGCTTCTAGCCGGTGCCGGAAGCGGCAAGACGACTGTGCTTATAAACCGGATTGCCAATTTAATTAAGTTCGGGCGTGCAAGCGACTCCGATGATGTTCCCGATACAATTACAGAAGATGATGTGTTATTTTTGGAATCCCTCGCTGAGCCAATCTGCGATACGGATCGTTACAGAGCGGATTATCTATGTGCACTTGAGCCGGTGTCCCCATGGAGCATCATTGCAATTACCTTTACCAATAAAGCCGCCAACGAACTAAAAGAACGGTTAACAAACATGCTCGGTCCGGATGGTCAGGATGTTTGGGCCATGACATTTCACTCAGCTTGCTGTAGAATCCTGCGACGGGACATAGAACGGCTGGGATATTCTAAAAGCTTTACCATTTATGACACTGCCGATTCGGAGCGAGTGATGAAGGATATCATCAAGGAAATGGGTCTGGACGATAAAACTTTTCCTGCAAAATATGTGTTATCGATCATTAGCCGAGAGAAGGACAAAATGGTGTCTGCCGATGAGATGCTGGAGCGAGCGGAAAGCGGGACAGATTATAAAGACCTGCATGTTGCCCGTGCCTACAAAAGGTATCAAACTCGGCTGAAAGAGAATAATGCACTGGATTTTGACGATATCATTCTCCAAACGGTTCTGCTTTTGCAGAACAATGAAGATGTGCGTACCTATTACCAGAGAAAATTCCGTTATGTACTTGTGGACGAGTATCAGGATACCAACCATCTGCAGTATCTGCTTACCTCGTTGCTTGCCGGTGGTTATGAAAATATCTGTGTGGTGGGTGATGACGACCAGAGTATTTACAGATTCAGGGGCGCCACCATCGAGAATATTCTCGACTTTGAAAAGCAGTACCGCGGCGCCCGGTTGATCCGTCTTGAACAAAATTACCGCTCCACGCAGTCAATTTTGAATGCGGCCAATGCCGTCATTGCCCATAATATTGGAAGAAAGGGTAAGCGCCTATGGACGGCTAACGGGCAGGGTAAGCCTATCACTGTTTACGAGGCTGCTGATGAGGGCACAGAGGCCAATTATGTTGCCGGACAGATTATCTCCACCTCCAAGGGTAAGAATTTCAAAAACTATGCGGTTCTCTACCGAACCAATGCCCAGTCCAATGCTTTGGAATTTGCCTTTAAGCGCAACGGAATTCCATACCGTGTGATTGGCGGCATGCGTTTCTTTGACCGTGCTGAAGTGAAGGATATGTTGGCATATCTGTGTGTCATTAATAACCGTGCAGATGATCTGCGCCTGCACCGGATTATCAACAATCCACCACGGGGCTTGGGTGCAAAAACCATCGAGACTGCCGACAGACTTGCCCAAGCAGAGGGCTTGGGACTGTATCAGGTGGTTAGCGATCCCTATTCCTATGGCCCTTTGGAAAAATCTGCAGGCAAGTTACTTCAGTTTACCGTGCTGATTGAGGAACTGGCGCAACTTTTGGAGGATGGGCTGACACTGCCGGAATTCTATGAGGAAGTAATGCTCCGCACAGGGTACATTGCCATGCTGGAAAGCAAGCCGAGCGAAGAAAACAAGACAAGGCTTGAAAACATACGTGAATTAAAGTCCAGCATTAACGCATATGTGCAGAACGCTGAAACACCGACTCTTGCAGGCTTTTTGGAAGAGATTGCCCTGTATACGGATTTAGAGGCGTACAACGAAGGCGACGATGCAGCCGTGATGATGACCATGCACTCCGCAAAGGGATTGGAATTTCCCCAGGTGTTTCTTGTTGGCTTTGAAGACGGCCTGTTTCCCGGGATGCGTGCCATTGGCGACAGGGAGGAGATGGAGGAGGAACGGCGCCTTTGTTATGTTGCCATTACACGCGCCAAGGAAAATCTTACCATTACCTATGCCAAGCAGCGCATGCTCTACGGACGCACCAATGCAGCACTCCCTTCCCGCTTCTTAAGGGAAATACCGGAGGATGTTCTTGTCAGAAAAGGCGGTTACCGCACGGCACCGACCCAATACAGCGACACAAAAACAAACTATTGCACTCCACCTGTGGCACCAAAGCATATTTCTTATCAAAGCGCGTATTCTTACGCTGCGTCTGCCGCAAAAACCGGTTATTTGGAGCTGAACAAGGGTGATATGGTGCAACATACGGCTTTTGGCAGGGGAATGGTGCTGAGTGTAGTAAAAATGGGTGGCGATGCACTTCTGGAAATCGCCTTTGACCAAATCGGCACCAAAAAGCTTATGGCCAAGACAGCCTCTGCGCACCTAAAAAAATTGTAATTTTTCTACCTGTCCGGCATATTCTCCCACAGGGGGCGTTTTGGATGGGCAGAATTGGTAAACTATTACGGCTGATTATCATATTACTGGCACTGTCGATGTTTGGCTTACTGCTGTTTCGGATGAGGTATAATGACGCAATCCGTTCACTTGCAGAAACACAGGTGAAAAACACTACATCCGATTTGATCAACGATGCCATTGACCGTCAAATTGAGGACGGAAATATTCAGTATGACCGGATGGTCTACTTTGAAAAGGATTTGGATGGACGGATTACAGCCCTAAAGACCAATATGAGTGAAGTCAATCGGCTGAAAACGGATATTCTGAATATTATCAACGACGAAATACTGGCACTGTCTACAGACGATTTGGGAATCCCCTTGGGTAGCCTGTTTCTGCCGGAGCTGCTTTCCGGTCGTGGGCCAAGTATTCCGGTGCAGATTCTGTCTATTCGTAATTCGGATGCTTCCTTCAGCAGTAATTTTACAGAGGCGGGTATTAACCAAACCTTGCAGCAGATGAATATGCACGTGAGTGTGGATGTGGCTGTTTTGGTGCTGGGACAGACCAATAGTTTTACCATCAGTAGTCAGGTGGTTGTTGCGGAAACCATCATTGTGGGTGATGTACCCGATACTTATTTCCAAACCGGAGGATAATATGAAAGAGAGAATAAAGACATTAACGGCACAATTAAACGAGGCCAACCACCGGTATTATGTACTGGATGACCCGCAAATGCCGGACTTTGAATATGATAGACTTCTTCGGGAACTGGAAGAGCTGGAGGTGGCCTATCCGGAGTTTGCCCTGCCGGATTCTCCCACGAAGCGTGTGGGTGGAGAGGCACTGAGTAAGTTCGAAAAGGTCACACATCCGGTACCCCTTATGAGCCTGCAGGATGTATTTTCATTGGAGGAATTGGATGATTTCCTCGGTAAGATTTTGGCTGCATACCCGGACACCGCCTTTACCGTGGAACCGAAAATCGACGGTCTATCGGTTGCTCTGGAATACGAAAACGGCAAATTTGTCCGCGGTGCGACCCGCGGTGACGGAACGGTAGGGGAGGATGTGACAGAAAACTTAAAGACAGTTTACTCCATTCCCATGTTCATCCCCAACGCACCGGCAAGACTTATTGTCCGTGGGGAGGTGTATATGCCGAAAAAGAGCTTTGAAAAGCTCAATGCAATGCAGGAGGAAGAGGGTAAGCCTCTTTTTGCAAACCCCAGAAATGCGGCTGCAGGCTCACTTCGACAGCTCGACCCGAAGATTGCGGCCAAACGCGGCTTGGATATTCTCATTTTCAATGTGCAGCTGGCAGAGGGTGTGACATTTGAAACCCATGCAGAATCCTTGGAATATTTGAAGTCACTGAAATTTAAAGTCATTCCTTGGGCAACACTTTCCTCAGTGAATTCCATCAACAGCCAGGTGCTTTCTATCAACGAAAATCGGGAGGAGTTGCCCTGCGATATTGACGGTGCGGTTATCAAGGTCAATGATTTGTCCCTGCGTGAGGCGCTTGGTGCTACAGCGAAGTTTCCGCGTTGGGCGGCGGCTTATAAATATCCTCCGGAGATTAAACCTACAGTGGTGGAGGATATTGTTGTACAGGTTGGCAGAACCGGCGTGCTGACACCCAAGGCTGTTGTAAGGCCGGTACGCCTTGCCGGGACCACTGTGACCAATGCCACACTGCACAATCAAGACTTCATTTCTGAACGGGACATCCGTATCGGTGACACGGTAAGCATCCGTAAGGCCGGCGAGATTATTCCTGAGATACTGGAGGTTGACATCTCCAAACGGCCTGACGGTACCGTACCTTATAGGCTTCCGTGTAATTGTCCCGTCTGCGGTGCGCCGACAAAACAGGACGAGGACGGTGCATTTTTGCGGTGCGCCGGTGCGGCCTGTCCTGCGCAGCTGTCGCGGAATATTGCACACTTTGTCAGCCGGGATGCTATGGATATTGAGGGCTTGGGCGCATCCATTGTGGAGGCGCTGATAGAACGGGATTTGCTGAAATCCGCAGCGGATATTTACTATCTAACCCTTGAAGAACTGAAACAGCTTTGGCAGAAAGGGGATACTGCGGCAAAGAAACTGCTGCTTGCTATTGAAAACAGCAAACAACAGGATTTGGGTAGGCTTATATATGCCCTTGGTATCCGTCAGGTCGGTGCTAAGACCGGTAAAGTTTTAGCATCTGCGTTTGGCAATCTGGATAACCTTATGGGAGCAACCGTTGAGGATTTGATACAGGTTTCTGATATCGGTGAGGTTACTGCCACTTCCATCACTGAATGGTTCTCCCAGAGTCAATCCCGTGAGCTTATTGAAAGACTGCGGCAGGCCGGTGTGAATTTTGAGAGTACCCGTGCTGTTACGGACAACCGTTTTGCAGGGATGACCTTTGTGCTTACCGGTGCTCTCAGCAGGTTTACCCGTGAGGAGGCTGCTGAGAAAATTGAGGCCCTTGGCGGTAAGGCCTCCGGCTCAGTGTCCAAAAAAACAAGCTATGTTGTGGTCGGCGAGAATGCCGGCTCCAAGGAGCGAAAGGCCAAAGAACTCGGAATTCCCATCCTTTCAGAGGATGATTTCCTAAATATGATTCAATAAGAAACAGCCGGAAAGCGATTCGCTTTCCGGCTCAGTTGCGTCAAAAAAGTATTTTTTGATGCAACTGGCAGAGGTCAAGAAAGCCCCAAAGACAAGCAAACGGGCG
>JBGVPJ010000126.1:0-8126 GCA_045126955.1 Faecousia sp. | reverse complement strand
TGCCCAGTCCCGCCGCAGCGGAAAGCCTCCCTCTGATGAGGGAGGTGGCAAAAATCTATTTGATTTTTGACGGAGGGAGAGAAACAAGCAGAGAAAATTCTCTCCCCCAGTCTTTTGCTTCGCAAAATCCAGCCCCCTCGTTAGAGGGGGCCTTCGGTGCGCACCTAACCGCATCTGCGGTGGTGGGGCACCACACGCAAGCGAAAGAAAACTCGATGAGCCTATAGGCTCGGCAGGTTGTAGGCCCTAAGGGGGCCTGTGCATACCACCGGCACGGCCGGTGGTTATGATTGAAAGGCGCTGTTTTTGTCCGGCGTGCAGCTTGATGTATCCTATATTTCTTGCAGAATATGACATTTTTTCTAAAGTATATTAATAATGATTGCTTTATTTTCAAAGATATAGTATAATGCTTTGGATTATATTAAAAAAGGAGTTGGTTTTTTCGTGGATCCTGCCAGTTGTATACTTTACGTGTTATTTTTATTGCTCTCTGCTTATTTTGCCGCCAGCGAAACAGCATATACCGCTGTGAGCAAGGTGCGTATGCGTACCTTGGCTGACAAGGGAAACAAAAGAGCGAAGCGCGTATTGTGGATTTCTGACCGTTTCGACAAGACCCTGACCACCATTCTCATTGGCAACAACATTTTTCACGCAGCCTGCGCATCGCTGTCTGCATTGCTTGTAATGCAGCAGGCTTTGCCGGAAGAATATGTGATTTACGGCACTTTGGTGACAACCTTCATTGTGTATCTCTTTGCTGAAATGATTCCCAAATCTCTTGCTAAGGCAAGGGCAGAGGAATTGGCACTGTTCTTTTCCGGTAGTATGGTGCTGCTGGTTAAATTATTAACGCCCATCTCTGTAATCTTCTCTGTCATCTCCACCCTGCTTTCCAAGCTTCTGGCCGGTAAGGAGACCAAAACCGTCACAGAGGAAGAACTGCTGAGCATCATCGAAACAATCGAAGATGAGGGCGTTCTGGAGCCTGAAAAGCAAGCCCTGGTAAATTCCGCCATTGAATTCCGGGACAAGCTTGCCGAGGATATTATGGTTCCCATGGAGCAGGTTGTATGCGTGAACGTTGCAACCCCTATCGAGGAATTGGCCGCTTTGTTGAAGACGGAAACCTATTCCAGACTGCCGGTTTACGAAAGAAACAAAGACAATATTGTAGGTATTCTTCCGGTTAACCTTTTCCTGAATCAGTACGTTGCCGGAAAAAGAATTATCCTTCGTAAAATTCTGCTGAAACCCTATATCTTTAATTGCAAAACCGAGATTTCCGTTCTGCTGCAAAGAATGCGTCTGAACAAGCTGCATATGGTTTTCCTTGTAAATAACAACCATAAAAAAGTTGGTATTCTGACCATGGAAGACCTGTTGGAAGAGCTTGTGGGCGACATTCAGGATGAAAGCGACACAGGCGAAGGCCTGGAGCTGATGTAAGGAGGGCGGAACTATGGCTTACATGTTGATTGTATTTTTGTTGTTAGGATCCGCCTTTTTCTCCGGTACCGAAATTGCTTATACCTCTTTAAGTAAGCTGAAGGTAAAAAAAGAAGGAGAAAAGCAAACACCTACCGAAAAGCTGGTTGGTTTTATCTATAACCATTACGATTTCGCTTTGTCCACTGTTTTGGTGGGTAACAACCTTGTGAACATCGCTGCAACCTCCGTTGCTACCGTTTTGGCTGTGACTCTGACCAGGTCTATGCCTATTTCCGATGAAGCAGCGTCCTCTCTCGTTACCGTTGTTATGACCACACTGATTTTGATCGTCGGTGAAATCACACCTAAGATGGTTGCTCGCAGAATCAATGAGTCCTTCGCCAAAATGGCAGCCTATCCCCTGCTGGTGCTGATGATTGTCTTTTTCCCGGTTGTGCTGATTACATCTGCCATTGTGAAGATTCTGAGTTTCATCTGGAAAAAGAAAGCCGATCAGGACGTGACCATCACCGAGGAAGAACTGGAAAACCTCCTGGATACCGCGGAAGACGAAGGCGTTATTGACGAAAACGAAACCGAGCTTTTGCAATCTGCGTTGGAATTCACCGATTTGGACGCAGGCGACATTCTCACCCCGCGCATTGATGTGGTTGGCTTTGAAGTCAACGATTCCATCGAAGAAATTCTGAATGTGATTTCTGAAACCCAATTCTCCCGTTATCCCGTTTATGAACGGACCGTGGACCACGTTGTGGGCATTTTGTATGTTAAGCACCTGCTGAAGGAACTTGCAGATCACAAGTCTGTAAATCTGCAGGAACTGCTTTTGGAGCCTGTTTTCATTCCCAAATCCATGCACCTGCACGAGATTATGAATGAATTCCGTTCCCACAGAACCCATATGGTTGTGGTTGCTGACGAGTACGGCGGTATCGAGGGCATCGTAACAATGGAAGACGTGCTGGAAGAGCTTGTTGGCGACATCTGGGACGAAAACGACGACATTGTGAACGAATGGCAGGAAATTACCGAAAATCGTTTTGAATGCTCCGGCGATATGAACCTCAGCGACTTTATGGACAAGCTGGAACTGGATGAAGAGGAGTTGGAGACCAATTGTGCCACCGTGGGTGGCTGGACGGTGGAGATGATTGGCGCAATGCCCGTCCCCTTCGATTCCTTTGATTATCAAAATTACACTGTGCTGATTATGCAGGTGGATGAAGATACCCACAGAATTCTGCGACTTCTTATCCTGAAGCACGAGTTTGTTGAGGATAAGAAAAAGGTCTTTTAAATAGCATATTCATAAACAAAAAGCTTGACCCGATTGGGTCAAGCTTTTTTATATAAAGGGCGAAGGATACTATCAAGTGTTGTACTTGGTAGTAAAATTCGCCAATTTGACAAAAATAATCATTGAAATTGCATTTGTATTCGTGTATAATGTATGTATCGCGGTGAAAAGTGCCGCCGTCCACGAAAGGAGAATGAACATACATGTATACTGCAAAAGCGATCCGTAATATCTGCTTGCTGGGCCATAGCGGCAGCGGCAAGACTGCTCTGGCTGAGAGCTTACTCTACATGACCGGTGCCATCGACCGTATGGGCAAGAATGCCGACGGTAATACCGTTTGTGATTACGATCCGGAGGAAATCCGTCGCAATATTTCCATCGCTACCTCGTTGGTGCCGTTGGAGTACAAGAATACCAAGATTAATCTTCTGGATACTCCCGGTGGCTTCGATTTCTCCGGTGCCGTTGTGGAAGCACTCCGTGCTGCCGATGCTGCCATTATTGTCTGCGCAGCTAAGGATGGCATTACCGTAGGTATGGAGAAGGCATGGAAGTACTGCGAAGAGCGTAATATGCCCTGCATGATCTATATTTCCAAGGTCGATGAGGATAACTCCGACTACAATGCCACCTTCAACGCGTTGCGTGACAAGTATGGCAACCGGATCGCTCCCGTTGTTGTTCCTATCTGGGATGCTTCCCATAAGGTGACCGGTATCATCGACGTGCTTAATAAGCGGGCATATGAGATGAAGAACCTGAAGCGGGTGGAGATCGACGTTCCTGAGGGTAAGGACGATGTGATTACTGAGTTCAATGATGCGCTGAAGGAATCCGTCGCCGAGACCAGCGAGGAGTTTATGGACAAATTCTTCGGCGGCGAGGACTTTACCTATGCCGAGATGATCAGGGGTATGCATAAGGGCGTATTGGAGCGGACTCTGTTCCCTGTGGTCTGCGGTTCCGGTGTGACCTGCTTGGGCAGCCTGATGCTGATGGATCATCTGATTGAACTGTTCCCCGATCCCGTTGAGGGCAACTATCATAAGGCAACCTTAGCTGACGGCACCACCGAGGAATTTGTGGTTTCTCCCGGCGGTGTTCCCTCCGCTTTTGTATTTAAGACTGTTTCCGACCAGTACGGCAAGTACTCCTATGTGAAGGTCCTCTCCGGCGAGATCACCTCCGACACCACTCTGGTCAACGCCCGTACCGGCGAGACTGAGAAGCTGGGCCGTCTGTACACTATGTGCGGCAAGAAGGCGGCTGAGGTCAAGATGCTGTCCTGCGGTGATATCGGTGCCATCGGCAAGATGGATAAGGTCAAGACCGGCGATACTTTGTGTGATCCCCGAAAGGTGGTCAGCCTGAAGCAGATTCCCTACGCACCTGCTTGCTATTCCATGGCGATCGCCCCCAAGACAAAGGGTCAGGAAGAAAAGGTAGCATCCGGCCTTGCTCGTCTGAATGAAGAAGATCCCTCTTTCTCCATGGTCAACAACGCCGAGACTCGCCAGCTGGTGCTGTCCGGTGCAGGTGACCAGCAGCTGGATGTTCTCGTTGCCAAGCTGAAGAGCCGTTTTGGCGTGGATGCAGAGCTGAGCCCCGCAAAGGTTGCTTACCGTGAAAAGATCAAGAAGACCGTTCAGGCACATGGCCGTCATAAGAAGCAGACCGGTGGTTCCGGTCAGTTCGGTGACGTTTGGGTTCGTTTCGAGCCCCAGGAGGAGCGGGATGAGCTGATTTTCGACGTAGAAGTTGTCGGCGGTGCTGTTCCCAAGAACTTCAACCCCGCTGTTGAAAAGGGTATTCAGGAAGCTGTTCAGAAGGGCCCCCTGGCCGGTTATCCCATGGTCGGTCTGAAGGCCGTCCTGTATGATGGCTCCTACCACCCTGTTGACTCCAACGAAATGGCCTTTAAGCTGGCCGCTATTTTGGCTTTCAAGGAGGCTATGCCCAACGCGATGCCCACCCTGCTGGAGCCTGTGGGTGCCTTGGCTGTTACCGTTCCCGAAGCCTACGTTGGCGACGTGATGGGCGATCTGAGCAAGCGCCGTGGCCGTCCAATGGGCATGAACCCCGACGCCGACGGCAATACCGTGGTGGAAGCTGAGGTTCCCATGGCTGAGATGGGCACCTATGCCATCGATCTGCGCGCTATGACGCAAGCCCGCGGTTCCTTTACTTTGGAATTTGTCCGTTATGAGGAAGTCCCCAAGGCTAATCAGGCTAAGATTATCGAAGACGCCAAGAACGAAGAGTAATTCAAAAAGCCAAAGGCGGTGCAGCCAATGCTGCACCGCCTTTATTGTCATTAACCCCAGGTATCCGGGATAAATCCGTCATTTCACGTCTGCAAGAATCGCACAGCCATGGATGGAAGGTGTTGCTGATAAATAGCTTGCTGTGGAAATGATGGAAATTTGTTGCACCTATGGAAAAAACAGATGCTCTGTGATATACTGATAAAAACATCTGAAAGCGGGGTATTGCTATGTTGCCGGAGGCATTTTTACAACGAATGAAAGACCAGCTGGGTGAAGAATACCCGGCCTTCCTGGATAGTCTGGAGCGGCCCAGAGCGGTGGCGTTGCGCTTTAATCCCCTAAAGGGTGATGCTGCGTCGCACCTACCCTTTGTTCAACAAGCGGTTCCTTGGGAGTCCCAAGGCTATTATTATGACATACAGGCGCGTCCCGGTCTGCACCCCTACCATGAGGCCGGCGTATACTATTTGCAGGAGGCCAGCGCCATGTCAGCAGTGGCGCTGCTGGACCCCCGGCCGGGTGAGCGGATATGTGATTTGTGTGCCGCTCCCGGTGGAAAATCCACCCAGATTGCCGGAAGACTTATGGGCGAAGGTTTCCTTCTGTGCAATGAGATTCATCCCAAACGGGCGCAGATTCTCGCCCGAAATATTGAGCGCATGGGTGTTGCCAACAGCTTGGTTACCAATGAGCATCCTGCACGGCTGGCAGAAAAATACCCCGGCTTTTTTGACCGGGTACTGATTGATGCCCCTTGCTCCGGTGAGGGTATGTTCCGCAAGGAGGAGGCTGCGGTGACCGACTGGAGTCAGGAGACTGTGGAAATGTGCGCCCGTCGGCAGGCAGAAATTCTGCATTCCGGCGCAGCTTTGCTGAAACCCGGTGGGCGACTGGTCTACTCTACTTGCACCTTTGCCCCGGAAGAGAATGAGCAAAGTATTACAAACTTTTTGAAAACCCACCCGGAATTTACACCCGAGCCGGTGGAGGCACCTTGGTTCACCCCTGTGGGAGAGGGAATGTTCCGACTGTGGCCCCACAAGCTGCTGGGAGAGGGGCATTTTGTGGCGGTTCTGCGGAAACAGGATGGTCAGAAAACGGAAACACTGCCGGCAAACGGAGAAAAGCTACCCAAGGAGTGGATGGCCTTTGCCAAGGATTTGGGTATCCGTCTGCCGGAGGGGAAGGCGATCCTGTTTGGACAGAGCCTGTACTGGGCGCCGGAGGAATTGCCGGATATCCGGGGTGTGCGGGTGCTACGGCCGGGTCTTGAATTAGGTGAACTGAAAAAGGACCGGTTTGAACCGGCCCATGCCTTGGCGCTTTGGCTGAAAACAGCAACCCGAACAAAGGATTTAGCGCCGGACAGCGCCGCCGTACAGGCCTACCTACGGGGAGAAACACTACCCTGTGAGGTCCGCGGCTGGACATTGGTACGAGTGAATAATTTTTCCATCGGATGGGGAAAAAGTGATGGAAAAGTGTTGAAAAATCATTATCCAAAGGGGTTACGCCGATAAAACGGAGCAAATTTGTACTTTACATAATTGCAATCCTATGGTATACTATTACGGCGAGTTAAAATGATTTTTGCAAGGAGTGAACCATCCTTGGCTAGATATGTCATAAACGGCGGCAACCAATTGGAAGGCGCTGTGACCATCAGCGGCGCAAAGAATGCTGCTGTAGCTATTTTACCGGCGGCAATTCTTGTGAACGGAAAATGCCGCGTTGAAAATGTGCCTGATATATCCGATGTGCGAATTTTGTTGGATATTTTGTCGGATATGGGCGCAAAAATCGAAAAAGAAGACGACGGTACAGTGATTGTGGACTGTACCGATATTAAGAGTACCCATCCCAATCCGGAGTTGGTACGAAAGATGCGTGCCAGCTACTATCTTATGGGTGCGTTGCTTAGCCGTTTCCATAAGGCGAATGTCGCCTTGCCCGGTGGCTGTAATTTTGCATCCCGTCCTATCGACCAACATATCAAAGGCTTCAAGGCGCTTGGTGCAGAAGTGGAAGAAACAGAAGATTATGTAAACCTAAAATCCGGTCCCGACGGGTTGCATGGCGAACGGGTCAGCCTGGACGTAGTCAGCGTGGGTGCCACGGTAAACATCATCATGGCCGCCTGCCTGCTGCCCGGTCAAACAATCATCGAGAACGCGGCGAAAGAACCCCACATTGTGGACTTGGCAAACTTTTTGAATACCATGGGTGCCAACATCTCCGGTGCCGGCACCGATACAGTAAAAATCCGCGGTGTGGAAAAGCTGGAGGGCGGCACATACGCTATTATCCCTGACCAGATTGAAGCCGGTACATATTTGGCGGCAGTGGCAGCAGCCGGCGGTAACGTACTGGTACAGAATGTGATTCCAAGGCATATGGAGTGTATAACCTCCAAGCTTCAGGAAATGGGTGTAAGGTTTATCAACTATGATGATTGCATCCGTGTCATTTCTGACGGAAAATTGCAGCACACCACGGTTAAGACCCGCCCCTATCCCGGCTTCCCTACGGATATGCAGGCCCAAATTTGTGTGTGCATGAGCATTGCCGAAGGTGTCAGCCGATTAACCGAAAGTGTGTATGAAACCCGGTTTTTCGGCTATTGCACCGAGCTTGCCAGCATGGGTGCTGACATTCTCATTAATGAGCAAACGGCCATCGTCAGTGGCCGGGATGCCTTGAAGGGTGCCTGTGTCCGTGCCCACGATTTGCGGGCAGGTGCGGCGCTGGTGATTGCCGGACTTGCGGCAGAGGGAACCACTGAAATTGAGGACATTCACTTTATTGAGCGCGGCTATGAGCGGCTTGTGGAAAAAATGGTGGCACTGGGTGCCGATATCCAACGCGTTGAAGATTAAAAAACATCCCTCATGTGAGGGATGTTTTTATTGTATAAGAATACCACCGGCTGTGCCGGTGGTTCTAAAAAGCTTTCGCTATGCCCAGTCCCGCCGCAGCGGAAAGCCTCCCCTGTGTAAGGGGAGGTGTCACGGCGTTAAGCCGTGACGGAGGGGTTGTGCTCCCGGTAACAATCCCCCAGTCAGCCTGTCCGGCAGACAGCCCCTTTTACACAAGGGGGCCCTATG
>JBGVPJ010000125.1:0-2158 GCA_045126955.1 Faecousia sp. | reverse complement strand
TATATGCCTCATCTTCGGTGATGATATGTATTGGAGTAGCCATGTCAAACAGGTAGCGAATCAGACTGCAAAACTCACCAGTATTGGCAGCAAGATAAGCCCGTGATTGCGTTGCAATGCAGTCAATCCGTCCCTCCTTGCAATCATGTATCAGGCGGAGCATTTCTGGACGGTTCTTGATTTCCTTGCGGCCAGTAATATCGATGTACACACCAACAAGCTCAAAATCCGTAGAGTCAGAATACTTCTTTGCGTAATACTTGGTATGATATTCTAAAGCCTGTGCGCGTCTGCGATCCCACAGCTTTGCCAGTTTCACATAACCGGCGACTCTCAGTTTTTTCTCCATAATATCTCTCCTGAATGTTTGCTCTGTAACGAGGCAAAGGGGTTATGCCTCATTCATTTTTTGAGGGAGCTGCCAGTACCAGCAGCCACCAGAACGGTATGTCTTAATCTGCAATTCCTTTTTGACCTTCTCAACAGTCCGACTTCCAATACCGATACAGGCAAGCCCTGCGTAAACTTCTTTGGCGGGCTTATCACCTTGCTCCAGAAGCTGAATCATCTTGGCTCGTGCTTTTTCCCGCTTTGTAGTTTTGACGGTTACGCTGTCGATCAGAGCTGTTGTGTTCAACTCGTAGCGGCCATGCCACTCAATGCGGCCCGAATCAGAAAAGGAAAAAGCGATAGCGGCACCTTCAGGGGCCAAGCTTGATTTGATCGGATACATGTAGCGAATCCCAGGACGGCTCTCGTCCCTTGATATCATTAAAACGCTGCGAGCAATAGCTGCGATGTCGATGGAACCAAGTCCACGATACAAGTTTTTAGCGCCGTTTCCTTTGTTCATGTGTCCAATCAGAATGACAGCACAGTGGTGCTTTTCTGCAGTGCTTGCAAGCTTGCGCATAACAGAACGCATCTTAGTAGCGCTTTGCATGTCAGCATCCGGGGGAATAAAAGCCTGTAAAGGATCAATAATAAAGGCAGTGGCTCCGGTCTCTTCGATGGCAGCTTCTATTCTGCCGTCTTCCAGGGTCAGGGCAATATCGTCATCAATAATGTAAGCAACCCTGTCGCAGTTTGCCCCGGCCTTCATCAGCCGGGGCTTGATTGTATCTGCCATTCCATCTTCCGCACACTGATAAATAGCAACGCCCGGTCCGGGCAAGCGATATCCATCAGGCATCTTCTGACCATTTGTTAGAAGAGATACCAAATTGAGAACAAACGTAGATTTGCCCTCGCCAGGATCGCCTTGGATTACGGTCAGCTTGCCGTAAGGTATATATGGATACCAGAGCCAATCAACAGGCTTAGCAGTCACATTGGAGTAGTATTCGCAGATTGTATTTCCCATCTTAACCTCGCACATATATCCGCAAATTGACACTGAGTATACTTCGTTTTAATTATAATATTTGCCAATTCGTGCCGCCATCGCCATTTTGGCAATAACCCTGTTTCCGGTGCGCCAATTTGGCAAAAACGGCTCCAAGGTCGTATTTTTGAAGATAATAAGCTCGCATAGGACCGGAGACCAAAAGTGCGTGCTTCCTTGCGAACATAGAAAAAGAAGCACCGCAAACGCGGTGCTTCTCGCATGAGAGAGGCAAAGCACTGTGTCACTCTGCATCTCTCTGTTTATCGTTTAGTTATTTGGTTTTGTGGCACCTGAGTAATACCAAAGCATCTTGGCAGGCTCTTTCATCGGCTTGCCGCATTGCCTGGACCATCATGGCCTCATCTTCGGTTATGCTTGTGTCTACGACCTCTTCGTTTCCGAGCAGTTCATCCACGGAAACCTTGAACAATTTCGACAGTCGCAGGAGCGTTTCAATGGACGGCTCTCTTTTGCCACTCTCGTAGCGGCTGTAAACAGACGGTGAGCAGCACAGATATTCCGTGACCTCCTGCACCTTGAGTTTGCGACTTATTCTGATTTCTTTCAATCTCATGATATCCTCCGCTTCCGAGGGATGCGAAGTGACACAAAAACATTACCTCAATGGTATATCGTACTACCAAATTGGTAAGTGGTCAAGGCGGTAATTACCGAATCGGTAATTTATTCGTTTCCATAGCGGTAGTAAAATATATATATTAAGGGAAAGGAGGAACATCGAGTGAACATTAAAGAAATTCGTGTTCGCAA
>JBGVPJ010000124.1:0-3780 GCA_045126955.1 Faecousia sp. | reverse complement strand
CTAAGATAAACTCCATGGGTTTTCCGGTTGTCGGATGGCAAAATGCCAGACGATAAGACCACAGGGCAATTTCACAATCATCCTCCAAAAGGCTATACTTCTTATCCCCTACCAAAGGCATTCCTCGTCCGGAGAATTGCGCGCGAATTTGGTGGGTTCTGCCGGTTTGGAGTTGTATCCGCACCCGTGTCAAATCTGCGGTCTGTGCCTGCACCTGATAGGTCAGGATTGCTTCCTGTACGCCCTTTGCCGGTTCTGTGACAATATAGGTTTTCCGCTCCTGCTTATCCCGCAGCAGCAAATCCCGCAATTGACCTGCATCCTGTTCCGGATGACCGTGTAAAATTGCAAGATACTCCTTTTCAAAACCGTCCTCCCGAATTTGCCTTGAAAGTTCGGAGGCCGCCGCCGCAGACCGGGCAAGCACCATCAGTCCGGACACCACCCTGTCAAGGCGGTGGACTGTGCGCACATCATCCGTGCCCAAGGCTTCCCGCACCAACTCCGGCATACCGCCCGGCTCGTCGGTAGACAGTACCCGAGCCGGTTTCACGCAGACCGCAATATCTGCATCGCAATAAATCAGTTCCATAACACACCCCTGTGTTTTTCTTTCATCTTAACAAAGAAGCTATTATTTTTCAAGTCCAAAGGAGGACTCCTATGAAAATTGTCATTTTGGACGGTCACGCCGTCAACCCCGGTGACCTTTCCTGGGATTGTTTTAAACAGTTTGGAGATGTCACTGTCTATGAACGCACGGACTATTCCCAAGCCGCCAACCGAATCGGAGATGCGGAAATTGTTATGACTAACAAAACGCCCATTACAGAGGAATTGCTGAATGCCTGCCCCAATCTTCGTCTGGTCTGTGTGCTGGCAACGGGTTACAATGTAGTGGACTGTAAGGCCACACGACGCCGTGGCATCCCTGTGTGCAATGTGCCGGATTACGGCACCAATGCCGTGGCACAATTCACCTTTTCTCTCCTTCTTGAGCTTTGCAACCGGGTTGGACATCACGACCACGCGGTTCACAGGGGTGATTGGACCGCCTGCCCGGACTTCTGTTTTTGGAACACACCCCAAATGGAATTGGCAGGCAAAACGCTGGGCATTATTGGCTTTGGCCGCATTGGCCGTGCAGTGGGCAAAATTGCCAAGGCTATGGGCATGGAGGTTATCGCCTACAACCGAAGCCGTCATCCGGAGGGAGAAGCGATTGGCGAATATGTTGATTTAGACACTCTGTTGAAACGGGCCGATATTGTCTCCCTCCACTGTCCCCTTACCCCCGAGAACAACGGAATGATCAATGCCGAAGCACTTTCCAAGATGAAAGACGGTGCAATCCTTTTGAACACAGCCAGAGGCGCTCTATTGAACGAAAAGGATGTGGCCGAAGCATTGCACCAAGGGAAACTCCGGGGCGCTGCTGTGGATGTTGTGTCATGTGAGCCAATTGCATCCGACAATCCGCTCCTCACCGCGCCGAACTGCATCATTACACCCCACATGGCTTGGGCGCCCATCGAAACCAGACAACGGATTTTGGACTGCACAGTAGCGAGCATTCAAGGCTTTTTGGATGGAAAACCTGTCAATACAGTGAATTAACAAACAAGGCGTGTTGCATTCGCAACACGCCCTCCCTATTAACCTGCTACACCTCGGTCAGCAAAAAACCTTATTCTTTCTTTAAGCCAGAATACTTGACAATAAAACCAAAAAGATAATCCCAGTCCGCAAAAATCACATCTTGTATTTTGTCACCGACCCTGAGGTGCTCCATGTGGTTAACCTCTGTCTGTGTCAGCCGTACCGGCGTATTGGCGGGCGAAAGCAGTAGGATGGGAACTACCTCCCTGCCATTGGAGGCAGAATAATCCATTTCCCCCAAGTGGCGGTGTCCTGCATTTGTCTGTCCCAGTGGGGTGCTGCTTATATATCCCCACCGCAGAAAAAACTTCGTCACAGAGTACTCTTTTGCATTCCAAAAATGCACCTCGCAACTCTTTCCGAGCAGACCCATAAGTTGAATTTTGTAAACTGTGCTGTCCGTCTCCATGGTAAATGAGCACTTACTACTTGAATTTATCGGCAGAAAAAAGAAAAGAGAATCCGTAATATTGAATTTGAGGGTATGCTCTTGCGCAAACCGCCTGAGTCGAACCAAAAGGACGATTCTTTGAATTAAAAAACGCAAAAAGGCGAAAATCCATGCCGCCAACCAAAGAATAAGTAACGGAATCATCAGTTTCATGTCAGTTTCCTCACAGGTTTTCTAAATAGGGCTTACTTCTGTATTCTGTATGACAGGAATATATTCTGGGCCAGTCTATCATTTCTCTGGCAAAAATCAGCATAGCAACAAAGGATGTGGTTGGATTAAAGGTATACACATCTTTGATTTCGTCATCCAGTTCCAACTTGGTAACCCGAATATGCTTCAAAGCCTTCAGCGATGTTATGATATCTTTTGCTTTCTCCAGATCCAACGACAGTTCTTTCATCAGCAGACTTTCCGTAAAAGCCTTTCGATCGTCCCGTTTGTAGAGCATAATCATTGCCCGGAATAAGTCTTGGTCTGACAACACCTTGAAAAGCGCCGGATAGTCTATACCGTTTAGAAGCGCAGTATCCTTATTCTTCATTTCGGGCACCAGCAGAAAATACTGCAAGCGGTTGGCTACCCCCACACGGGTGAAGCCGTGGTCTGTGGTAATTGCGGAATAGCTCTGCTCATTTTCCTTCAGTTTGTTTTCGTAGTCCGCGATTCTGTTCTGTTTTACATCCTCAGCTGTATTAGGCTTTATATAGTTCGCATCAAAAAGTGAGCGTTCAATATCCCAGCATAGGTCAAAAGCCTCCCGAAAGCGCTCCGGGGAATGGGCTTCATGTTTTCTGATTTGCTCAAAAACAGCTGCAGAAATATCCTCTTTTAAGTGTTCACGGCCAAAAAGCTTATCAATAGAAACATCAAAATAATCCGCAATTTTCGGCAGCAGTTCGGTATCGGGCACACCGCCGTTTTCCCATTTGGAAACCGCCTGAGCAGACACGCCCACATATCTTGCCAACTCGTCCTGCGTCACGCGCTTGGCTCTTCTAAGCTCAGCAATAATCGCACCCATGTCGTTGGTTCTGTTCATTATTCTCCCTCCAAATGTTTTTATGAACACTTTCATTACCCACATTATAACGCAATTTTCAGTTGATTTCAACGGAGGCGAAATTGATAGAATTCAACTGTGGTTTGTTTTATAATATCAATCATTCTAGGCGCGGAAAAATAATATAATTAAAATCCTATATACTGCAAAAGCTGTAGTGGTTGTGTTGGCATTACCTATTTCCCAGGTAAGTGCAATGTATCGTCGTGCAGTCCGCAACAGTCCGGTGAACTGTTGCAGTCATAAAGAAAACCCCCACAGCTTTTGCTGTGGGGGTTGTGTTGGCATTACCTATTTTCCCGGCAAGTCACCCTGCAAGTATCGTCGGCGCAAATGAGCTTAACTTCTGTGTTCGGGATGGGAACAGGTGGACCCTCATCGCAATCAATACCAACTCTATATGCCAAAGCTTTCGCTTTAACAATTTGAAATATATCACTGACACACTTTGTTGTCAAGCAGTTTCCTTGGTGACCCATACCGGATTCGAACCGATGTTAACGGCGTGAGAGGCCGCTGTCTTAACCACTTGACCAATGGGCCATGGTGCACCTTCAGGGACTCGAACCCGGGACCCACTGATTAAGAGTCAGTTGCTCTACCAACT
>JBGVPJ010000123.1:0-2958 GCA_045126955.1 Faecousia sp. | reverse complement strand
TCCGTTCTGGCACTGGGCATTCAGCCCTATATCAACTCTTCCATTATCATCCAACTGCTCACCATTGCCATTCCCGCTCTGGAGCGCATGGCGAAGGATGAGGGCGAGGTTGGTAAGAAGAAGATTGAGCGCATCACCCGTTACACCACAGTGGGTCTCGGCCTGCTGTTGGGCTTTGCCTACTACACCATGCTGCGGAATTACGAGTCCCAGGGCTTGGCCATTATTACCGATAAGGGCATTCTGCCTGCCATCGTGATTATTCTGGCCTTCACTGCCGGCTCCTCTGTGGTTATGTGGATGGGCGAGCAGATCACCGAGTTTGGTATCGGCAACGGTATCTCCATGATTCTATTTGCTAATATCATTGCCGGTCTTCCCGGTATGTTCAGCCGTTTGCTTGGCTTCAAGTGGTGGGTTGGCACCATCATCGCTGTTGTGATGCTGATGCTGGTAGTCTTCATCGTGTTCATCAACGATGCTGAGCGCCGGATTCCCATTCAGTACGCCAAGCGTGTGGTTGGCCGTAAGGTTTA
The DNA here is from genome assembly GCA_045126955.1 of Faecousia sp. GTDB lineage: Bacteria > Bacillota > Clostridia > Oscillospirales > Oscillospiraceae > Faecousia. The sequence goes on along the minus strand of JBGVPJ010000123.1, from coordinate 2,422 downwards.
CGGCGGCCAGAGCACCAATATGCCCATCAAGGTGAGCATGAGCGGTGTTATGCCTGTTATCTTTGCCCAGTCCATCGTTTCTTTGCCCGCTACAATTGCTACCTTTGTCGGCAAGACCAATGGTTGGTGGTACAAGAATGTCTTTTCAAGCGATAGCTGGACTTATGCTGCTTTCTACGGCCTGTTGATTTTCTTCTTCAGCTGGTTCTACTCCACCATTCAATATGATCCCGTGGAGATGTCCAACAACTTAAAGAAGAACGGCGGCTTTATCCCCGGTTTCCGTCCCGGCAAGCCCACTGCTGACTTCATTAAAAAGGTCATCGGCAAGATTGTTATCTTTGGTGCGGTGTATTTGGCAATTGTTGCATTGCTCCCCATCATTGGCGGCAATCTGGTTTCCGGGGTGAAGAACCTGGCCATTGGCGGTACCTCCATCATTATCATTGTGGGCGTTGCTCTTGAGACCGTGAAGGCTCTTGAGGCTCAGATGCTGATGCGCCACTACAAGGGTTTTCTTGATTAACTTGGAGGCTAGTTGATGAACCTGATTTTATTGGGTGCACCCGGTGCCGGTAAGGGAACACAGGCAGAAATGCTGGCAGCTAAGCTGCAGATTCCCACTATCTCCACCGGAAACATGCTCAGAGAGGCCATGGCAAATGGCAGCGAGCTAGGCAAACAAATAAAACAGTGCATGGACGAAGGCCGTTTGGTCTCTGACGAGCTGGTGCTCGGCATTGTGGCAGAGCGGACCGCCAAGCCCGATTGCAAAAACGGTTATATCCTGGACGGGGTGCCTCGCACCCTGGCCCAGGCAAAGGCCTTGGATGCAATGGGTATTCGGCTCGACCATGTGGTTTCCCTTGAAATTGACGATGCTGTGATTGAAGGCCGGATGACCGGCCGGCGTGTCTGCCTCAAGTGCGGCGCCAGCTTCCACATCACCGCCAATCCTCCCAAAAAGGACAACACCTGCGACCTGTGCGGTGCAGAACTGATTATCCGCAAGGACGATGCACCGGAAACGGTGAAAAGCCGTCTTGCCATTTATCACCAGTCCACAGAGGTTTTAAAGGACTATTATGCCGCACAGAACAAGCTTCGGCTTGTAGAGAGCGACCAGTCCATTGAAGGTGTATTCCGGGATATTCTAAAAGCCTTGGGAGAAAAAGTATGATTGCAATCAAAAATGAACAAGAGCTTTTGGCTATGCGCCAGGCCTGTAAAATTACCGCGGCAGCCCGTGCCTTGGCAGGGGAAATGGTAAGACCGGGCGTATCTACCAAAGCGATTGATAAAGCTGTTCGGGAGTTTATCATCCAGCAGGGCGCAAAACCGTCGTTCCTGCACTATAACGGCTTTCCCGCAAGTGCCTGCATCAGCGTCAACTCAGTGGTGATCCACGGGATTCCCGACGGATACATCCTGCAGGACGGAGATATTGTTTCCGTGGACGTGGGTGCTTACTACAAAGGGTTTCACGGAGATTGTGCTGCTACTTTTCCCTGCGGCACTGTCAGTGCCGAGGCGGCTAGACTTATCCATGTGACGAAGCAAAGCTTTTTTGAAGGCATGCGCTTCGCAAGACCCGGACACAGAGTGTCCGATATCTCCCACGCCATCCAGACGTATGTGGAGTCTAACGGTTTTTCTGTTGTGCGTTCTTTCGTAGGTCACGGCGTAGGCGCACAGCTCCATGAGGAGCCGGAAGTGCCGAATTTCGGTGCTGCCGGTCGTGGACCGAGATTATTGCCGGGTATGACACTGGCGGTTGAGCCAATGGTAAATATGGGCGTTTACGATGTCCGTATTTTGAAAGATGGCTGGACCACTGTGACAGCCGACGGTAAGCTCTCGGCACACTATGAAAATACTGTACTCATCACCGACGGGGAGCCGGAAATACTCACCGTCGCCGAAGATTACCGGCTGTGAGCCGGCAGATGCAAAGTATCAACCTATAGGAGGTTAGCAACTTGGCAAAGGACGACGTAATCGAGATTGAGGGCATCGTAACAGATGCACTGCCCAATGCGATGTTCAATGTGGACATCGGCAACGGACACATCATCTTGGCACACATTTCCGGCAAGCTCCGTATGAATTTCATTAAAATCTTGCCCGGTGACAAGGTAACCGTTCAAATGTCTCCCTATGATTTGACCCACGGGCGAATTACATGGAGAAGTAAGTAAGACACAAGAGAATATATCTCTATTGGAGGTTAAACAGTATGAAAGTAAGACCGTCCGTTAAACCCATGTGCGAAAAATGTAAAATCATCAAGCGCAAGGGTCGCGTTATGGTAATTTGCGAAAACCCCAAGCACAAGCAGAGACAAGGCTAATAGGAGGTGCTGAAAGAATATGGCACGTATTTCTGGTATTGACCTTCCCCGCGAGAAGCGTATTGAAGTTGC
>JBGVPJ010000122.1:0-2792 GCA_045126955.1 Faecousia sp. | reverse complement strand
GGCTTCAACCAACATTTTGGCCAAAGCAAGGTTTCCCCTGTAACATGCATCAAGAAAAGAGCGATTTTCATACTCATCATACGGCTCATTCACATCGGCTCCGGCAGCAATCATGCGGCGGGCTGTTTCTACATTGTTATTGATAACGACGTCGTGAAAAGCTTTTTGGATATCCTGCTTCATAAGGGAGAGAAGTAACAAATAGTGCTCAATTTCGCTATAGTTTGATTATACCTTTTTCCCAATAACAGACAAGCAGGAAACTGCTTAAACCAAAGAACATTTGTTAAAATCTCGTCACCTCATACTGCTTGTTGGTTTTCTATTTGCGACTACAACAGAATATCCCCACTCATGGTGTAAAACCAAAAGCGGGGCTCATTCTAAGTAGTTTCCTTTAGCTGTTGGCGATTTGCCTCTGTATAGTCGCTTTAGCGACGACGTCGGCGAATAGACAAACCAGCCAAAGCCAAGAGACTCAGCACAGCTGTGGTGGGCTCGGGGATAACAAAAGCTGCAACTTCATCAGCACTCAAAGCTTTATTCCAAATGACAACGTTGTTGTAATCAAATGTACCATCAATGGACAAACCTCCGCCAAAGCGAGCGCCGAACTGAATACCTGTAATGCCGGTGTCTGTATTCCAGTTTGTCCAATGACCAACCTTTGTACCGTTATTATAGGCGGTGAATACCTGATTCGCAGCATCAGATACAAGAGTAATTGTTGTGTATCCTGTTGTGGATTCTGTTGCGGCCAGCCCTAAATCCATAGTGTATGAGCTCACCGTAGGATTGCCAGCTGTGCTGCCATCGAAATATTTCGTGCTGTTATTTCCGCCGGGGGTATTGAGGAGTACAACTTTATCACCATCGAGACGAATCTGAAGTAAACCATCATCCCAGCCCTGTTGAGTGTTGTTTCCGGCTATGCTAAGGATATCACCCGAGGTCATGCTGATGTTGGTGATATCAAAGGTTAGGGTAAACGAAGTGCCTGTGGAGGGGGTGTGCCAAGGGGTGTTGTCAGACTTAGCCGTCACTGTGTTTTCAGTGTGATGTACAATGTTTTGTTTTTGCGAATCAGTAAATTCGTTGTAACCAACGGACTCAGCGGAAACAACACCAACCAAGGCCATGAAAGCTATGAACGTTTTTTTCATTCTTGATAATTTGATTGTTAATAATTGATAGCAAGTTGAGTGTCTTGTTTCGTTCCTCGCGCGATGGAAAGCTAAAACGCACACTCACACTCTTCGCGCTAATTCTACCAATTTTAGAACGATGCTGCAAGTAAAAAAATCGGCTTCGGAGTTATATTTTAAAAGGTTGCTCATTTTGTATAAGATGCTCTCTTCATTTGCGCGTTTAGGGAACGTCATACCATGCATCCTTGAAGGAGCCGCAGCTTGCTTGTGCCACATCGCTGCGCGCTTCAAGCCATTTCATGACGGCGGCTCGTTGTTCTTCTATTGCTAGCTTCTTGTCTACAGAATGGGCTGTAAAATGCCAGCCTTCATCGGACATGGCACCACCGCAATGAAGCCCATTTCCTTCGATGCATGCTGTTATAAATTCCTGCCAAAACAGGTCACCTTCCTGAGACATTGTTTTGCCCTTGAATTGAAAACGGATTTCAAAACAAAGCTCTTGGAACTCACCCAAGTGATATTTCTTGCGTAGCCGTTTCTTCATAGTTGGCGGAAGTGGCCCTTAAAGTGGCTTATTCAGCATAGCCGACGGTTTGGTGGAGCATGGCCTTTTTACCGTCGGTAAGCTCCAGCTCTCGGGTAAGGGCAGGGCGATCGGTCATGCCGCGAATCACAGTTTGCATGCCTTTTGAGGTGGCGTACAAATAGACGTTTTGGTAGGCCGAGCCCACGTGTGCGGTGCCCCATCCTTCTTCTTTCGCTACATATAAGAGGTGCAGGGGAGCTTTCGTAACAAAATCCTGTTGATTACAGAGCGGAATCAGGTTTTTATCATTAACCTTAACCAAGGTGTTGTTTGCGGCTTCGTAGCGCCAGGTTCCATCTTCCGTCAGCACGTAGAGCTCCATATTCTGTTTATTGCGAGCTGTGGGAATGGTGCGGGTACCTCGTTCATTCATGCCCCAGGCCACCCAAAGGATTTCACTGAGTGTCTGGTCGTCCACTTTATGCTCCGGGTTATAGGTGCGCCCGGTTTGGCGTGCGGCAATGGCCTCCATCAGCGGCATGCCACCGGTAGTAACAGGTTTCGGAAGTTGTTTTACTTCTGCGCCCATGCCGGTAAAAGCAAGAGCGCACATGGCAAGGCCGGTTATGATGTTGCGTTTCATACTATATAGGGATAAACGAAAATCTGTGATAACATTCAATCCTTAGATTCCCTTTTCAATCTCTTTATTAGGGAAAGGTTTTGTATCTGCGCCTCGCGTGCCTCTGCCGTGGGGGCCACGACGATGATGTGCATGTAGACGGGCGGCTCATCAAATGATAATATACTCGTCAATCGCACGCAGCATTCTGCGGCATAAGTTCCTTCTTTTGGTTCAAAGCAGTACCAAGTTGCTTTTTTACCCGCTGTGGTGCTTTTAATGGTAGTGGCTCCGTTCGGTTTTTCAAAATCAGGATGCGAACCTAAATAAATACCGAAGTAATCAGAAGGTGCATTGATCTTGACTAATTTGGCATAGGTTGTGTAGATAAAATCACATCCGGGATTGATGGTGCGGGCGTATCCTTCAGGTACAGGTACCTCAAAATTCATTTCATTGAAAAAGCTAATCTTATCCTTGCGGGCCTCCAAAT
>JBGVPJ010000121.1:0-33156 GCA_045126955.1 Faecousia sp. | reverse complement strand
TGCTTCAACCTGTTCGGCAACGGCCTGCGTGATGCATTCAACCCGGCACTTCGTGGTGTGGAGGATTAAACTATGGAAAATGTATTGGAAGTCAGAAATTTGAAAATTTCCTTCCGTACCGCCGGCGGTACGCTGAAGGCTGTTCGGGACATTTCCTTTAATTTGGAGAAGGGCAAGACCATGGCCATCGTGGGCGAGTCCGGTTCCGGTAAGTCCGTCACCTCCAAGGCTATTTTGGGAATTTTGGCAGGCAACTCCATGGTTGAGGGCGGTGAAATCATCTATGACGGCAAGGATTTGCTAAAAATTACCGAGGAGGAAATGTGCGAAATCCGCGGCGATGAGGTTTCCATGATTTTCCAGGATCCCCTGTCCTCCTTGAACCCCATTGTAAAAATCGGTAAGCAGATTACCGAGGCCATGCTCTTAAAAAATAAGACCAGCCGCAAGGATGCAAAAAAGAGCTTTAACCGTATGCTGGTTTTGCTGAAAAAGAACATGGTACCGGCCGATCCGGACAATGCCAAGGCAATTGATGAAATGCTCAAAACCTTTGACAAGTTCTGCATCCGGTCAAACCATTTGGAAAACAGCTACAACGCCACCTTTGGCGTGGCAGAAGCGCTGAACGCCTCTGTGAAGGACTTTCTGTTTAAGATTGAAAAGAAGCAGAAGCTGAATGCAGGCGCCACCGTCCATGAATTCCGGCAGAATTTGCGTCGTATCAACGACCCCTTCTTTGTGGCAGGTCAGCAAGAAAAGCTGGGTGCCCTTGCCGAAAAGCTTGGTGCTGTGCACTGCAAGAAAGGCGAATCCCTGCCGCATGATGCAATTGCTGCCTTGACCGATCTGCAGGCCCTGCTGGAGCGTCTGCTGGCTTCCGAAAAACCCAATTTCTTCCGGATTGGCTTCTACAGCATGCGCAACCCCAATGAGGATTTGACCAAGATGCCGGTTGCCCGGCTGAACGAGATGGCCCTGGTATATTTGAACGAGAATTTTATGAACGCCTTCCTCGCCGCCCAAAGCAAGGGCGTGGAGTACTCCTTCCGCAATGCGCTGGAGAAGAAAAAGGCTGTTATGCCCATACTTTCTGAGGCAAAAACCTTCTTTGCAGGCGATTTTACCAAGGCCGAGGCACTTCGATATGCCAGAAAGCTTTCAACACAGGTGGAAGACAGTATTGACCGTCTGGAAATCGTCAAGGACAGCTTTGCCTACACCCTCCGCAGCGGACTGAATTCCGGCATTGAGCAATACTTTGCCGCTATCCGCAGCAACCCCAAGGAGGAAGCCCGTTTTGCCCGCCAGACGATGAGACGGGAGGCGCTGACAGAGCGGGGTAAGACCGTTGACTGGAAGGTGCGCCCCAAAAACGTCTACGATTTGGACGAGCTGAAGGGCAATATTGTGCATCTGGTTGCCCGTCTTGAAGACCGCTATGCAGCAGCCATTGCCGCCGCCGACAGTGTGGATATCCAAAGCAGAAGCCGTGCCATTGTGGATTACCTGAAGGAGAAAGCCTCCAAGGTGGTTTACGTGGTTACCCGTTCCATGGCCAAGGAAAAGGCCATCAAGCTAATGGAAGAGGTTGGTATCAACGAGCCCCGTATGCGCTACTCCCAATATCCCTTCGAGTTCTCCGGCGGTATGCGCCAGCGTATCGTTATTGCCATTGCCCTGTCCGCCGATCCGGAAATTCTCATTTGTGACGAGCCCACCACCGCTTTGGACGTGACCATTCAGGCACAGATTTTGGAGCTGATCAACAATCTGAAGAAGAAGCGGAATCTGTCCGTCATCTTTATCACCCATGACTTGGGTGTTGTTGCCAACATGGCCGATGACATTGCGGTTATGTATGCCGGTAAAATTGTGGAATACGGCACAGCCGACGAGGTATTCTACGATCCTCGCCACCCCTATACTTGGGCGCTGCTGTCCTCCATGCCGGACCTGGATACCAAGGAAAAGCTGGATGCCATCCCCGGCACACCCCCCAATATGATTTATCCCCCTGTTGGCGATGCCTTTGCCGACCGGAATAAGTACGCAATGCAAATCGACTTTGAGGAGCAGCCTCCCATGTTTGCGGTTTCCCCCACCCACAGAGCAGCCACATGGCTCCTGCACCCCGACGCACCCAAAGTGGAAATCCCCAAGATTATCACCGACCGCATTGCCAGAATGAAGCAGAAAGCAGGTGAGCAGAATGGACAATAGAAATGACGTTCTGCTGCAGGTAGAAAACCTGTGCCAGTATTTTGGCCCTGTGAAGGCTGTTGACGGCGTCAGTTTCCACATCAAGAAGGGCGAAGTGTTCGGTTTGGTGGGCGAGTCCGGCTGCGGCAAAACCACCACCGGCCGCAGTATCATTAAAATTTATGACATCACCTCCGGCAGCATCTATTTCAAGGGTCAACGCATCTGCGCCGGCATCAAGGCCTATAAGGACGAGATTGCCGCCAAGCGAAAGGAGATGAAGGAGCATCCGGAGAATGCCGAAAGCTGCAAAGCCCGGATTAAAGAATTGCAGGCGGAAATCAAGAATGCAAGATGCGACCACAAGGAATGCGACAAGGCTTATGCCGCAGCTTTGGTTAAGGAGTGTCACGAAAAGTATGCGCCTTTACTGGAAAACGCCAAGGGGAATCCTGCGGAATTGGCAAAACTGAAAAAGCAGTACGCAAACGACTTGCGTACTGCCAAAAAGACCCGTTTAGTTACCCAGATTCAGATGATTTTCCAGGACCCTATCGCATCTTTGAACCCCCGTATGACTGTCCGTGAAATTATTGCCGAGGGCTTGGTTATAGGCGGCATTACCGACAAGGCCTATATCGACGAGAAGGTTTACGAGATTTTGGAGCTGGTTGGTTTGGTGCGTGAGCACGCCGGCCGTTACCCCCACGAGTTCTCCGGCGGTCAGCGGCAGCGTATCGGCATTGCACGGAGTGTGATTATGCATCCGGAGCTGCTGATTGCCGACGAGCCAATCTCGGCACTGGATGTTTCCATTCAGGCGCAGGTCATCAACCTACTGAACGAGCTGCGGGATACTTTGAATCTGACCATCCTGTTTATTGCCCACGATTTAAGTGTGGTTAAGTACTTCTCCGACAGAATCGGTGTTATGTACTTCGGCAAGATGGTGGAGCTGGCTCCCTCCGATGAGCTGTTTGCCCATCCCCTGCACCCCTACACCAGGAGTCTTCTGTCCGCCATTCCCCTGCCCGACCCCCACAGCGAGAAGCAGCGCACCAGAATTACCTACAATGCGCTATCTGAGCATGACTACTCCCAGGATAAGCCCACCATGCGTGAGATTTCTCCCGGCCACTTTGTTTACTGCAACGATGCCGAGGAGCGCAAATACAAGGAGGGGCTTGGACTGTGAGTGAACGCCTGCGTAAAAACCTGCTGAAATACGGCATTTCGGCGGTAGTGTGTGCCTCCTTTGCCGTATTCTTCTGTTCTGTTCGGGACTTCGGTCAAATGGAGCTTTTGGAGCGCTACCGCACCCTGTGCGATGCTTTCACCATTCCCGGCGTCATATGCCTGTGTCTGGGTGCCTTGCTTTGGGTCTCCAACGACGGCTTCTTCTACGGACTGGGTTATTGTCTGGAGACGGCACGGAGAGCACTGATTCCCGGTTCCAAACAAAAAATAGAAACGTTCTATGATTATGTACAGCGCAAAAGAGGCAAAAAGGTCATGGGTTACAGCTTCCTGTTTGTGGTGGGAGGCGCGTGCGTGGTGATTGCCTTGGTGTTTATGGCACTGTTTTTCAAACTTTACTGAATACAAACAGGGCGTGCTGTTACAGCACGCCCTGTTATCCGTGAGCAAAGGGAATTTGTTAAATTGACTGTCACCGGGATTTGTGATATGATGAAAGAAAAGGAGTGTTTTCTTATGACCATACAGGAAAAAATCACCGCTGCAGCGGAGTATATTCTGGGCCTTGTTTCCATACGCCCCACTGCGGCATTGGTGCTGGGCAGTGGCTTGGGTGACTATGCAGACACCTTGGAAGACAGCGTCAAGATTCCATATTCCGAAATTCCCAATTTCCCCCAGCCTACCGTAGAGGGACATACCGGCGCATTTGTCTTCGGTAAGAAGGAGGGCAAGGAGGTTGTGGTGGCACAGGGCCGTGTCCACTATTACGAGGGACTGCCCATGCAGGAAATCACCTTGCCTGTTCGGGTGCTGGCGGCCATCGGTGTGAAGACCCTGGTGTTGACCAACGCCGCCGGCGGCGTGAACCTAAGCTATAAGCCCGGTACCCTCATGCTCATCTCCGACCACATCAATTTCTCCGGTGCCAACCCGTTGATTGGACCCAACTTAGAAAAATTCGGCCCCCGATTCCCGGATGTGAGTGACCTATACACCGCCTCCCTGCGCACCGCCATTAAAGAAAAAGCCGCCGCTGCAGCCATCCCCTTGGAGGAAGGCGTGTACCTCATGTGCTCCGGACCCAACTATGAAACACCGGCGGAAATCCGAGCCTTCCGAACATTAGGTGCTGATGCCGTGGGCATGTCCACCGTACCGGAGGCGCTGGTTGCCGGCCACAGCGGACTGCAGGTGGTTGGCGTATCCTGCATTACCAATATGGCCGCCGGTGTGCTTCCGGTGAAGCTAAACCATGCCGAGGTGGTGGAGACCGCCGCCATGGTGCACGATTTGTTCCACAGGCTGGTGGATTTGATTCTGAGTGCCCTGTAATTCTTGACATTTTATGTCAAAAAGCTATAATAAACGCAATATTTTGGAAAAGGAGCGAATTATCATGTTTTATCGAATGAATATTGCAGGCCTTGACCGTGACCTGCCCATCTGTAAAGTAACGGATGATCTGTATATTGCCGGATTTGTAATTTTCGGTGACCAGGAGTTAACCGTTGCCTGCGCCAAGGCATTGCTGGAAAAGGCCCCCGAATATGACTACCTCATCACCGCCGAGGCAAAGGGTATCCCCCTGGCTCACGAAATGGCTCGGCAGACCGGTGCCAAGAAGTACTTTTTGGCCCGGAAAGGTCCTAAACTGTACATGACCGGTGTTTTTGAAGCCTCTGTCAAGTCCATTACCACTGCCAAGGAGCAGCGCCTGTATTTGGATACTGCGGATGCAGAGCTGATGAAGGGCAAGCGGATTCTTCTGGTGGACGATGTGATCTCCACCGGCGAAAGCCTCCACGCCTTGGAAGCGCTGGTAGAGAAGGCTGGCGGCATCATTGTAGGCCGTATGGCCGTGCTGGCGGAGGGCGATGCCCAGGACCGCCCGGACCTGATTTATTTGGAAAAGCTGCCGCTGTTTAATCCCGACGGCACCGTTAAAGAATAATGTAGCGCTGCGGCTCTCCTTTACTGTGCAGTTTACTTTTGCAAACGGCTGTGCTATAATACATACAGCTATTTTTTGGAGTTGAACACTGTGAATTTTGATAACACCCATGTTACAATTGATTTGGATATCATCTCCGCCAATTTTCGGGCCATTCAGGAAAAGGCAGGCGTACCGGTGATGGCCATTGTGAAGGCCGATGCCTATGGCCACGGTGCCATTCAAGTGGCCCGACAATTGCAGGACAGCTGTGCCTTTTTCGGCGTATCTTCCATGCTGGAGGCTTTGGAGCTGCGGAAAGCAGGTATTTCTACTCCCATTTTGATTTTGGGGCAGATTCCCACCGCAGCCTTTGCCACTGCAATCCGGGAGGGCATCCGCCCTTCTATTTTCCGGTATGAGGATGCACTGGAGCTGTCCAAAACTGCCCAAAGCTTGGGTGCGAAAGCGCCCTTTCACTTGGTTGTGGACACAGGTATGAGCCGTATCGGTTTTCAAACCACTGAGGCAGATGCGGATATATGTGCCGAAATCTGCCGACTGCCGAATATTTTGCCCGAGGGCCTGTTCAGCCACTTTGCCACCGCCGACTGTGCGGACTTGACAAAGGCCTGTCTGCAGGCGCAAAAATTCGATGATTTTTACCGGATGCTTCAGGACAGAGGTGTGACGGTTCAATTGCGTCACATGGACAACTCCGCCGGCATTATGAATTTTTCTCACCACTATGAGCTGGTTCGGGCGGGTCTTGTGACCTACGGCTTGTATCCCAGTGAGGAAGTGTCCCCAACACTGCCGCAGCTGCAACCGGCTCTCAATTGGAGCAGCCGGGTCACCCATGTGAAGACACTGGAGGCAGGCCGGGAAATCAGCTACGGCGGTACTTATGTTACTACCAAGCCGACCAGGGTGGCAACCGTGCCCGTGGGCTATGCCGACGGCTATAGAAGAGCCTTAAGCGGCAAATTCTATGTGCTGATTCGCGGACAGAAAGCACCTATTTTGGGTAGAATCTGTATGGACCAGATGATGGTGGATGTGACGGATATTCCCGATGCCCGGGTGGGCGACCGGGTGGTGCTCATCGGCAGGGACGGGGAGCATACCATCACCATGGAGGAAATTGCCGCGGCAGCAGATTCCTTCAATTATGAATTTGTCTGTGGCATCAGCCGCCGTGTCCCCCGGTTTTACCGGCAGAACGGTGAAATTGTCCATCAGGTTCATTATTTGCTGGATAGCTATGCGTAAAAAATACGGACGTGCTGAATGCACGTCCGTTTTGCTCAAGTTGTATGCGAGTCCTGCACAGAACTCTGTCCCATGGATTTCAAATATTTCGCCACCGTCAAAAAACCTGCAAAGAAACAAAATGCAACACCGATGCCCAAATATTTCAAATAGGCAAATGCGATATCTTGGTCAGAAAAATAGGTGTGTGCAATGGATATCGCCTGTCCGAAGCTGATTTCATAATCAATTTTTCCGGTTTGGTGCCAGAACTTATGCACATGGTACACATCCGTGGCCAGACACAGATACCATGCCGCAACCAGCACCAAGACAGCTGTGATAATCGAAATGGCAATACCCATAAGGCTTTGCTTTTTCGCAAAGCAGGTGTATCCGCGGACGGCAGCAAGGACACCTGCTATACCGCTGACACCGGCCCAAATGCCCACACGAAACAGAAAATACCACAATACACCGCCTACAAGGGAGAACAGAAAGGCTCCCGTAATACCGGCAACGACATTTTCTTTGTGCTGGGAAGGTTCTTCCGCTACTTCCTGATGTTCCAACATTGAAAAGGCTCCTTTATCTTTTTTTAGGGAATCCTTATGCTTCAGTCTCTTTTCTCCGGCAGTTTACTGCGGCGGCGACGGCGTTGGGAGGTAGGTCTGCGGATTTCCGGCTCTGCCTTATCCGCACGGCGGGCATAGGTTTCAGCCGCCTGGGAGGTGGCCTCGTAGGTGAGTCTGCTGACCCGAATGGTACCATCCGGCTGGTCTGACATCCGGACACGAATTAAGAATTTACCGCAGGTTTGACAGGTGGCCAAATCCATATAGCGCTTGCCCGGCTGGGCAAACCAACGAGTGCCCTGCATCTGCTTGCCACAGGTGGGGCACTTGTTTTCTTCTTCGGACATAGCGGCCAAAGCGGCATGCTTGTCGGCGTAATCATAAAACACCTTCCGGCTGATACAGCCGGGAAGCTCTGCGCCATGGAAGCCGTCTACATGGCTTTTCAGTGCCTGTGCATATTCGCCCGTACCCTTCTTGAGGTCCAGCTTGGCACAGATAAGCGCCGTGTGGTAGGCATCGCCCAGCGCATCATGGGCAGGGCGGGTGGCCTCAATTTCGAATATTTCCATGGCAGTTTTCAGTGCCTTTTGGGCGGTGGAGCCGTCGGTTTGGGCATTGAAAATCATTTGGGCGTTGTACCAGCGGCTGACCCAAGTCTCGTCCATACCATACAGCCGGAGATTTTCTCTAAGGATCGTAATGTCGTCAAAGCCCCATGTGAGGAAAATCACATCCTCACCGCACCATTTGCGGAATTGCTCCATTGCTTCCACCATAGGCACGCCATTGTCCCGCAGCTCCGCCTCCTTGATGCCGGTGAGCTTACTGACCCGGCGGTTTAACCGGCGGTAGTATTTGGGCTTGATCAGCATTTGAAATTCATCCGCAACCTGCTGGTCCTCCGTCACGCGGACGGCGCCAATTTGGATAATCTCTCCCCGAATCTGTACCGGAAGCACCTTCCGGGAGGAGGGGGAACCGGGCCACGGCTGGTTCCATTCCATATCCAAAACGATATAGTTCATAGCTTTGCTACCTCAATGCTTTGTAATCTAACTGTTATCATACCATAATCCGGGGATTCTGTAAATAAGAAGTTATGAAAACTCCTCAAAAGTCCGGAATAAAGGCGGTATCGCCGGAATCGGCGTCTTGGGTGAAGCCCTGTAAATCGTTCAAATACATCCATGAGAGCACCGCCTGATATTCTTCGTCAGAAATCCTTCTGTTAAGCGGTGCCGAAAGACCCGGCATGGGGGTGTACTGACGCATCAGGCTCACCAAAACCTGTCCGGGCGCAAAGGTCTCCCCAATCCAGTCCAGTACCTTTAAGGAATTCTCCACCTGTCCCGGCAGAATCAAATGGCGGATGATGACACCCTTTACCATTTTTTCTCCCTGCCACTGTACAGGCCCCACCTGCTCCGCCATGGCACGGATGGCCCGCGCGGCAACAGGAAAGTAGTCTGCTGCGCCGGATAGCGAGGCGGCCAGTGCGCCGTCGGCGTATTTCATATCCGGCAGGTAAATATCCGCCAAGCCGTTTAATGCGGCAACCGTGTCCTCCGACTCATAGCCGCCGCAGTTATACACCACGGGCACGGGCAGCTTAGGGGAGAGAGCCGGCAGAATGGTGGGCAGAAACTGGGTAGGGGTGACCAAATCGATATTCTCCGCACCTGCGGCAATCAAATTTTCCATAGCTTTCCGCAGGGCGGCAGAATCCATGGGCGTTCCCGTGGGCGCAGCGGAGATGGCCCGGTTTTGGCAGAATCGGCAGCCTAAGGTGCAGCCGCCAAAAAAGATGGCACCGCTCCCGCCGTTTCCCGCCAAAGCCGGCTCCTCCCATTTGTGGAGCATGGTTTTAGCAACCAGCGCAACAGCAGGACAGCCACAGCAGCCCATTTCTCCTGCGGTGCGGTCAATATTGCATTTTCTGGGGCAAAGCGTACAGGCAGAATAATTCATACGATAACCTCTGCGGCAGGTCGCCGCTGACAATTCTTGCAAGGCGCGGTTCCTATTACAATTAGCTGCATTGTACCACAGAAAGAAAGAAAATGCTACCATAACAAAAATTTCATTTGCTATTCCGGTGATTCTGGCGTATAACTATAAATAGTAAAAGATAGGAGGTGGCGTATGTCTACCATTCAACCGTCTGTTTTGCGCCGGCAGGCAGGGGATATGCTTCAAAAAGCACCGTATGACCCCAAAAGGTTGGTGCTGATACATACATCCGTTGCATTGGGTGCTTCTCTGCTGGTTACCATAGTGAATTATATTCTCAATCAGCAGATTGCCGGAACGGGAGGCCTGTCCGGTATGGGTCTGCGTTCCGTTCTGTCCACTGTTCAGGTGGTACTGGAGCTGGCGATTTTGGTTGGCACACCCTTTTGGGAGTTTGGCCTGCTGTTTGCCGCGCTACGCTGGGCACGGGGAGAAAAGGCCGATTTTCAAAACCTGTTGCAAGGCTTCCGCCGATTTGGCTCCGTGCTGGCACTGCGGCTGCTACGGGGCGGACTGTTTATTTTAATGGGAATTGCCGTTATTCAGTTAAGCTCTACGGTTTTTCTGCTCACGCCTTTTTCTAAGTCCCTTTTGGAAGTGATGGAGCCTGTCATCACAGCAGCCGGCAATCCCCAGCAGTCGGATGCCATCCTGACGCCCGAATTGCTGGTATCCGTAACGGAAGCCTGCATACCCTTAATGCTGATTGCCGGTGCGCTCTATGCACTCATTGCGCTTCCTGTTTTTTACCGACTGCGATTTGCGGATTTTGCTGTGATGGACGGTGCCGGCGCCGTGAGCGCCATGGTCCAAAGTGTGCGGGCCACTCGAAAAAAGAGCCTGCAACTGGCGAAGCTGGATTTCAGTTTTTGGTGGTTCTATCTGCTGCAGCTGCTGTGTGTGGCAATCAGCTACGGTAATATAATCCTGCCGGCACTGGGAATCACATTCCCCTTTTCGGAAGATATGGCCCTTTTCCTGTTCTATGTGTTAGGCAGCCTTTGCCAACTGCTCCTGCTGTGGCAGTATCAGGCATCCGTACTGACCTGCTACGGATTGGCCTACGGCGCTTTCGGTGTGCGACCCCCGACACCGAGAGAGCAAAGCCTGCCCCACACCGCCACTTGGAATGCATAACATAAAAGCATATACACTGCAGCAGACCCACAAATTTGTCTGTTTTTGTGGTCTGTGTCAAAACTTTCCCTGAAAATGTGCACTATTTTTACAATTTGTCTACTTTACAAGAAGTTTTTATTATAGTATAATGATAAACGCGCGGGATTAAACATCCCCAAAATACAGTCTATTTTGCTGCAAATCGCAGTACTAAAATTGGAGGAAGTTACCATGTCTGTAAAAGTTGCTATTAACGGTTTTGGCCGTATCGGCCGTCTGGCTTTCCGTCAGATGTTCGGTGCTGAGGGTTTTGAAGTTGTTGCTATCAACGACCTGACCTCTCCCAAGATGCTGGCTCACCTGCTGAAGTATGACTCCACCCAGGGCAATTATGCCGCTCAGGGTCACGTTGTCGAAGCCGGCGAGGATCACATCATTGTTGACGGCAAGAAGATCACCATCTACGCAAAGGCCAACGCTGCCGAGCTGCCCTGGGGCGAGCTGAATGTGGATGTCGTGCTGGAGTGCACCGGCTTCTACACCTCTAAGGCCAAGGCTCAGGCTCACATCGACGCCGGTGCCAAGAAGGTCGTTATCTCCGCTCCTGCCGGCAATGACCTGCCCACCATCGTTTACAATGTCAACCACGACACTCTGACCAAGGAAGACAACATCATCTCCGCCGCTTCCTGCACCACCAACTGTCTGGCTCCCATGGCTAAGGCTCTGAACGACCTGGCTGAGATCGAGTCCGGCATTATGTGCACCATCCACGCTTACACCGGCGACCAGATGATTCTGGACGGTCCCCAGAGAAAGGGCGACCTGCGCCGCTCGAGAGCCGGTGCTATCAACATCGTTCCCAACTCCACCGGTGCTGCCAAGGCTATCGGCCTGGTTATCCCCGAGCTGAACGGCAAGCTGATTGGCGCTGCTCAGAGAATCCCCACCCCCACCGGTTCTACCACCATCCTGAACGCTGTCTGCGCTAAGGCTGTTACCGTTGACGAAATCAACGCCGCCATGAAGGCTGCTGCTACCGAGTCCTTCGGCTACAACACCGACGAAATCGTATCCTCCGACATCATCGGCATGCGTTTCGGCTCCCTGTTCGATGCCACCCAGACCATGGTCTGCAAGCTGCCCGACGGCAAGACCCAGGTTCAGGTTGTTTCCTGGTACGACAACGAGAACTCCTACGTTTCTCAGATGGTTCGCACCATCAAGCATTTCTCCACCCTGCTGTAATTCAAAACATACCAAAGCCGCTGACCAAAAGGCCAGCGGCTTTTTTTACAAAAGATAGAAAAGCCTTGCTTTTTTCAGAATTTGGGATTATTATTAAAGATAAAGAAAAGAAGGAGGATTTTATGATGAAAAGAATACATAAATCGATTCTATCCACAGTTACTGCACTGATTATGCTGACGGCACTTTGCCTGTTGCTCACTGCCTGCGGCTGCAAGCACGAGTGGAAGGACACCCCCAACGCCCATAGCCAAACCTGCGCGCTGTGTGGCGAAATTCAGCTAAAGGACGAAGCCTGTAAATGGGTGGATGCTAACTGTGAAACTCCCAAGACCTGCTCCGTTTGTAAGAAGACCGAAGGCGAGGCACTGGGTCACACATGGGCAGATGCTACCTGCGAAGACCCCAAGACCTGTTCCGCCTGTAAGAAGACCGAAGGCGAGGCTCTGGGTCACAAATGGGTAGATGCCACCACTGAGGCGCCCAAGACCTGCTCCGTCTGTGAGAAGACCGAGGGTGAGCGGATTATTACCGATCCCCGGTTCACCACCGCCGCCTGTAAGGACCTCTTTGGTGAATGGAAGGGCACTATGAATCTAACCGGTGCACAGATTAACGTTGCCGACTTTACCGGCACCATGGGCGTAACCTACACCATCACCTTCAACCCCGACGGCACTTTTAAGGAGAACATAGCGCTTTCCGACAAAGCTGCCTTCCTAAACGACCTTGAGGTATACTACGAGAACACTTTGTATGTTACCTTTGCCGGTCAAGGCTTAAATAAGGAGCAAGCGGATGCCGCCATGAAAGCCCAATACGGCATGGATGTAAAAGCCTATTCCAAGGTTCTTGCCGTTGCTATAGACTGGGATGCCATGTTGGCAGAAAGCGCAAACAGCGGTGTGTACTATGTATCGGGCGGCAAGCTTTGCAGCGGTCAGGGCTGGAGCGAACCGATTGGCCGCGACAACTACACCCTGGAGGATGGAAAACTGACTTTGGAAAGCCTGACGCAATCTTACCCTGGCTTGGTATTCACCCGTGTCACCAAATAACATCACCGCCGGCCAATTGGCCGGCGGTCAGAGTGTCAATAAACCCCCAAATCGTCAAAATCCAATTTTTGATGATTTGGGGCTGTTCTTTTCTTCAGATTCACAGATTATTGGGCCTATAAGCGACACAAAGGCGCGAAAATACTTGCTATGCAAGGGATTTTGACTTACTGCGCAAACGGGCGGACTACCGTACTTATGTACGCCGACGCCGCCCGTTTGCTTGTCTTTGGAGCTTTCTTGACCTCTATCAGACTGTCAAAAAATACTTTTTTGACAGTCTGCCCGCCGGCCAATTGGCCGGCGGTATTTTCTGTATTTGAAAGCGTCCTCAATCCAACAACAGTTTAAATGCGCCATAGGCACCGGCATCATTCCCGAGAGCGGCCAGCTTAAATTCCACCGGTGTACTGGCATGGTAGATGTATCGGTCAAAATGGCGTTTTATACCATCCAAAAGCGGTTGTCCGGCTTTGCTGACACCTCCGCCGATGACCACCAGCCGGGGATTCAAAACGATACTTACATTGGCAAGAAACTCACCCATGTAGGCATATACCTGCTCTAAAACAGCCTTTGCCACCCCATCGTTCTTTTGGGCGGCATTAAAAATATCCTTGCAGGTAAGCTTTTCCACACCGCGCAGGCAGGAATTCTCCGGGTGTTGTACCAAATAGTCCTCAGCCATCCGCACAATGCCTGTGGCAGAACAATACTGCTCCACACAGCCCCGTTTGCCACAGTTACAAGGGCGGGTTTCATTGCGGTTTAATACCATGTGTCCGATTTCGCCTGCGGCACCGTAGGTGCCGTGGAGGGGTTTTCCATCCAAAATAATGCCACCACCCACACCGGTGCCCAGCGTTACCATTACCATATTTTGGTAGCCTTGGCCGCCACCTTTCCAGTACTCACCCAGCGCCGCCACTGTGGCATCGTTGCCGGCAACCACCCTAAGGCCGGTAAGTGCCTCAAGCGCTTCGGGAATATCTACTGTGTCCCAGCCCAAATTGTCACAGCCTGCCACAACTCCGTTTGGGTTTACGGAACCGGGTACACCGATGCCTAATCCTAAAATATCATTCTTGGAAATGTTCTGCTCTTTGAGATAATTTAAAGCGGATGCAGCGATGTCCGGCAGAATCTGCCGACCTTTATTTTTTGTGACTGTGGGAATCTCCCACTTGGAAAGAATGTTGCCATCTTGATCGAAAAAGGCAATTTTTACAGTGGTACCACCCAAATCCACACCAAAACCATACTGCATATTGTGCTCCTCCCAATATTCTTTTGAGCATTATACAAAATTCCCGTAAAAAAAGCCATAGGTATGCTATAAAATTCTAAAGAGCAGAAAACTTTTTTGGTACTTGCGAAAAAGACAATTATATTGTAACATAATATTGTACAACCTTGAAAGGATGGAACGTGCCTGATGATTAAAGTTGACATTTCCAATGTGTGGGGACAGCTATCTCTGCCCGATCTATTGGCAGCCGAAAAGGAAGTCTTTGCCGCCCATCAGACCCTGACCGAGGGTAGTGGTGAGGGTAGTGATTTCTTAGGTTGGCTAAACCTGCCGGTTAACAAAGAAACTGAAGAAATCATCCGTATCCGTGCCGCCGCAAAGCACATTCGGGAATCCTCCGATGTGTTTGTAGTCATCGGCATCGGTGGTTCCTACTTAGGCCCTCGGGCAGCCATTGAGCTGATGCAGGGCTGTAACCATAATATCGGCAAAGGCAAGGGTAACCCACAGATTTATTATGCCGGCAACACCCTGTCCACCCGAGCGTGGAATGAGCTGCAGCGGCTGTTGGAAGGGAAGGATTTCTCCATCGCCATTATCAGCAAATCCGGCACCACCACCGAGCCTGCTATTGCCACCCGCGCACTGCGCTGGTTGCTGGAGCGCAAGTACGGCACCGAGGGTGCAAGGAAGCGCACCTATGCCATCACCGACCCCTGTAAGGGCGCTCTGCGGCAGATGGCAACTGAGGAGAGCTGGGAGACCTTCGTGATTCCTCCCGATGTGGGCGGCCGTTACAGTGTGC
The DNA here is from genome assembly GCA_045126955.1 of Faecousia sp. GTDB lineage: Bacteria > Bacillota > Clostridia > Oscillospirales > Oscillospiraceae > Faecousia. Next base: position 18,506 of record JBGVPJ010000121.1, on the reverse strand, counting down.
TGACTGCTGTGGGACTGCTACCCTTGGCGGTTGCAGGCATCGACCCCATGGAGGTAATGGAGGGCGCATACGAGGCAAAGCAGGCCTATGATATCCGCTCCTTCGAGAATCCCGTATGGCTGTATGCCACCATCCGGAATCTGCTGTATCGGAACGGCAAGGTTATTGAGATTTTGGAATCCTTTGAGCCGGGCTTTAAGATGATGGGCAGCTGGTGGCAGCAGCTCTTTGGCGAGTCCGAGGGCAAGGACGGCAAGGGCATTTTCCCTGTCTCCGCTGAATTCACCCCCGACCTGCATTCTTTGGGTCAGATGATTCAACAGGGTGAGCGGAACATTTTTGAAACCATGGTTCGCTTTGATCCTCCCGCACAAAAGCTCACCGTCGGCGGTGACTACAAGAATTTGGACGGACTGAATTATTTGGAAGGCAAGACCCTTGATTTTGTGGACGAACAGGCCTTCCAAGGCACCTTGGCCGCCCATGTGGACGGAGATGTGCCGGTGATCACCATAGATATGGGCGAATTGAACAACCGGAAGCTGGGTGAGATGTTCTACTTCTTTGAACTTTCCTGCGGTGTGTCCGCCTATATGCTGGGTGTCAACCCCTTCAACCAACCCGGAGTGGAGTTCTACAAGCGGAACATGTTCCAGCTGTTGGGCAAACCCGGTTATGAAAAATAAGCCAGAATCCCCCGGTGAAAACCGGGGGATTCAGTTGCGTCAAAAAAGTATTTTTTGACGCAACTGACAGAGGTCAAGAAAGCTCCAAAGACAAGCAAACGGGCGGCGTCGGCGTACATAGGTATGGTAGTCCGCCCGTTTGCGCAGTAAATCAAAATCCCTTGCGTAGCAAGCATTTTCGCGCCTTTGTGTCGCTTATAGGCCCAATAATCCGTAAATCTGAAGAAAAGAACAGCCCCAAATCATCAAAAATTGGATTTTGACGATTTGGGGGTTTATTGACACTCTGAATCCCCCGGTGAAAACCGGGGGATTCCTATTGATGCTTGGGAATGGTAATTGTCAGCACAATTTGGCTCTCCGTTTCCCGTCGCTCGGACACGGCAGAGATTCCCGAGAGCTGGATTCTGGCCAAAGATTGATTCAGATAATTCAAGAACGCCCCCACACTGACCTTTGGCGGTTCGGCATTCTCCTGGCGCAAAAGGGAATCGATGTACTGCTCCGTCCGAGCTACACTCATGCCCTGCTGTGCAATTTCAGCAATGGCCTTTCGCTTTTGCTGCTCTGTGGTCAGTTTTAAAAGCGCTCTGGCATGGCGCTCTGTCAGCTCTGCCTGCCGCAGGGCATCCAACACCTGCGGAGAATGGCGCAGTAGCCGCAGCTTATTGGCCACACCGCTTTGACTTTTCCCCAGCAGCTTTGCCACCTGCTCCTGACTCATATTCCACCGGCGAAGGAGCAGGTCGATACCTCTGGCTTCCTCAATGTAATCCAAATCCTGTCGCTGAAGATTCTCTACCAATGCCGTCAGGGCAGACTCCTGTTCGGTCATCTGCATAACGATGCAGGGAATCTCCGTGAGGCCTGCCTGAATACCTGCCCGAAGCCGCCGCTCTCCGGCAATCAACTCATAGCCTGTCCCCACCCTGCGCACAGACAACGGTTGCAAGATTCCGTGCTGACGAATAGACTCCGTCAGCTCCTCCAACGACTTCTCACAAAACAGTTTTCTTGGCTGTGCCGGATTGGGGTGAATGGCCTTGGCCGGCAGAAATATCACGCGCCCTGTTTCCATATAGGTTTTTAACTTTTGGCATTGCATAGCTTGTCCTCCTTGGTGAATCTATTACAACTAGTGTATCGGAAAATGCCACAGAAAACCCACGAAACCGTAAAGGTTCTCGAGAAAACTCCTCGACAAACTCCACGGCAAGTGCGTTGCAAAGAGGGATTCTGTGTGGTATAATGCCCTTTAAACAGGGATTGCACCGATTTTTTGCAAGAGGTATCTATGATGTGTACAGAAAAGCTTTATTATAGTGACAGCCACTTGAACATATTTGAAACGACGGTTATAGATTGCACCCCCACCCAGGGCGGCTATGCCATCACTTTGGCGGCCACCGCTTTTTACCCGGAGGGTGGCGGTCAGGCCTGTGACACCGGCACCCTGGGATGGGCCAATGTTCTGTCCGTCCGGGAAGAGGGTGACCGCATTCTTCATTTGTGCGACAAGCCTTTGGAGACAGGCAGTACCGTCACCGGCACCATCAACTGGAATCGGCGGTTTGATTTTATGCAGCAGCACTCCGGCGAACACATGGTTTCGGGCATTATTCACCAAATCTACGGCTACCACAATGTGGGTTTTCACATGGGTTCCGATGTGGTGACCATCGATTTTGACGGCCCTATTTTGCCGGAAGCCCTGCAGGATATTGAGCACCGGGTAAATGCCGCCATTTTTCAGAATCTGCCTATTAAGTGCCACTACCCCTCACAGGAGGCGCTACCCACCGTCAATTACCGCCGGAAGCGGGATTTGCCTTGGCCGGTGCGCATTGTAGAGGTGCCCGGTATTGACCTGTGCGCCTGTTGCGGCACCCATGTGACGCAAACGGGAGAGATTGGCCTTGTGAAGCTATTCTCCTGCGTGAAATTCCATGAGGGTGTTCGCATTGAGATGGCCTGCGGCAAGCGGGCGCTGGATATTTTAAGTGCCGCTTACGACCAAAATCGGCAGGTCAGTCAGATTTTTTCCGCCAAGATGCAGGAAACCGGGCAGGCCGCCCGGCGAATAAATGAGGCACTTGCAGCAGAGAAATTCCGGGCAATCAACCTGGAAAAGCGGCTGTTTGGCTATATCGGGCAGGGGTATGCCGGAGAAAAATTGGCGGTCCATTTCCAAGAGGGCCTCACCCCCGGTGCTAACCGAGAGCTATGCGACACCATCAGCCGATACGCCACGGTTGCCGTCACCCTTTCCGGCATGGATTCCTCCGGCTACAGCCTTTGTGTCGTCAGTCGCACCGAGGATGCAAAGGCCATAGGAATCGCCGCAGTACAGGCACTGGGTGGCCGCGGTGGAGGAAAGAGAGAGGCCTTTCAAGGGAATATCACTGCCTCCGAAGAGGAAATTCGGGCATATTTTCAGACACTACAGTAAGAAGATAAAAAATTATTTGCCATGTACGGAATTGGGTCTTGCAAATTTGCTGTCAAACTGATAGAATGATGGTACAGCAATTGCTGCATGCAAAGGAGGAATTTCCATGATCCAAATAATTATGGGCCTGAAGGGCTCCGGTAAGACCAAAAGGCTGATTGACTCTATCAACGAGACCGTCGCCAATGCGCAGGGTGATGTGGTTTGCATCGAATACGGCAACCAGCTGACCTATGATGTAAATTATCGTGTCCGTCTGGTCAATTCCAAGGAGTACGCCATTGACAATCTGGACAAGCTGAAGGGCTTGCTCTGCGGTCTTCATGCCGGTAATTTTGATATTACCAACGTGTACATTGACAACCTGTACAAAACCATCGGCACCGACCGGGCAACCGGCGAGGCATTTATTTTATGGTGCGCTGAGTTTGCGAAGGCAAACAATATGAAGATTACCATCACCGTCTCCGACGATCCTGCACTGGCTTCCGAGGCTGTGAAGGCGTACTTGATTTGATTTCCCCGTGCACCGCTGTAATTTTACAGCGGTGCAAATTTTTTTGTTTTCTTTTTCTACGATTTGTGATAAAATAATAAGCAGAAAACCACATCCTTTACAAAGGAGGAACTCCTACGAAAAATACAGTATTCAAAGGCATGGCAACCGCCATGGTCACCCCTATGACACCTCACGGCGTGGATTATGATACCCTTGCCCGTTTCATTGAATTTCAGATTGCCGAAGGCATCAATGCTCTGGTTGCCGTAGGCACCACCGGCGAGAGTGCGACCTTAAGCCCGGAAGAACGCAAAGCGGTTATCCGCTTTACAGTAAAGCAGGTTAACGGTCGAGTGCCCGTCATTGCCGGTACCGGCACCAACAACACCGAGCATGTGCTGGATTTCACCAGAAGCGCCTGTGACGACGGCGCAGATGCTGTTTTGGTGGTAACTCCCTACTATAACAAGGCCACCCAAAAGGGCCTCATCAACCACTACACCGCTGTAGCGGATGTTTCTGAGCGCCCTGTGATTATGTACAGTGTGCCCAGCCGCACCGGCTGCAATCTGCTGCCGGACACCGTGGCAACCCTTGCGCAACACCCACAAATTGCCGCGCTTAAGGATGCCAACGGCAATATCGACCAGACGGTGGAAACCATTGCCAAATGCGGTGACCTGTTGGACATTTACTCCGGTGAGGATTCCCTGACCGTGCCTATGCTGTCCATGGGTGCCGCCGGCTGTATTAGTGTGCTGTCTAACGTGGTACCGTCCATGGCTGTGGAGATGTGCAACAAGTTCTTTGCCGGTGACATTGCAGCAGCTGCCGGCCTGCAATGTAAGATGCTGCCGCTGATTCGGGCGCTGTTTAGTGAAGTCAATCCCATTCCTGCCAAGGCCGCGGTTGCTGCCATGGGCTTCGGCGAGGAATTCCTGCGGATGCCTTTGTCCCCCATGGAGGATGGAACCCGGGCAGTTCTGCTAGAGAGAATGCGAAAATTGGAGGTAATTTCATGAGAGCTGTTATTTGTGGTGCCAATGGCGCCATGGGAAAGTTACTCCGGCAGCGGTTGGAGAATGACACTGCCGGCTTGGTTAGTGTTGACGGTGAAAACGGCGTGCCCCGCACCTTTGAGGAGCTGGGAGATGTACAGCCGGAGGTGGTTGTGGACTTTTCCCACCATACCGCTGCCCCGGATGTTGCGGCATACGCTGTAGAGAACCATTGCGCCTTGGTAGTTGGTACCACCGGCCACACAGAAGAAGAAAAAGCGGCCATTTTTGCCGCCGCACAGTCTATTCCCGTGTTTTACTCCGGAAATATGAGCCTTGGCATTGCGGTGCTGTGCAATTTAGCAAAGCAGGCCGCCCAAAGCTTCCCGGATGCGGATATCGAAATCGTGGAAATTCACCACAACCGCAAGGTGGATGCCCCCAGTGGCACCGCCAAGATGCTGTTTGAAGCCGTGAAGGAGGTTCGTCCTCAGGCCATTGCCCACTGCGGCCGTTCCGGTGAGTGCAAACGGACCACCGATGAAATCGGCATCAGCTCCCTGCGCATGGGCGGCGTGGTTGGCATCCATGAAGTGCATATTGCCACCGCCACCCAAAGACTAACCCTGCGGCACGAAGCCTGCGACCGAGGCATGTTTGCCGACGGTGCTGTGGAGGCTGCCAGATTTCTGCTGGGTAAACCCGCAGGCCTTTACAACATGGCGCACCTTCTGCAGGAGGGTTAATGAAAGTTCTGCACATGAGCGGCGCCGGCAACGATTTCATGGTGCTGGACGCCCGGGGAAAGCAATTGGATTTTGAGGTGCTTTCCAAGGCGCTCTGCGAAAAATACGGAACGGACGGTTTTCTCGCCGCGGATGTGTCAGATATTGCGGATTTCAAACTGCATTTTTACAATCCCGACGGCACCCGTGGAGAGATGTGCGGCAACGGTGCCCGTTGCATCTGCAAATATGCCTATGAACACGGTCTTGCCGGGGAAGCCATGTCTGTGGAAACGGATGCAGGAATCGTGTACGGTATGCGGCTGGGTGAGAACCGCTATCGGGTACAGCTAAACAATCCGGGTCTTGTGGACTTACAGTGTGTGCCCAATGCGGCGTATGTGGAGCTGGGCTGTCCCGGTATCCCCCACAGTGTCACAGAATATCCCCTGCTGGAATGGGCGGACAAGGAGGCACTTTTGCCGGAATTTCTGCGGCTTCGGAATTCCACGGACTTTCCGAAAGGTGTCAATGTGAATATGTACCGCCGACTGACCCCAAACTCGGTGCGGATGCTTACCTTTGAACGGGGCGTGGAGGATTACACACTGGCCTGCGGCACAGGAAGTGCTGCGGTAGCTGTGGCACTGTGGTTGCAGGGCGAGCTTCCTGACGGACACTTGACAGCGGAAAACCCCGGCGGCATACTGGAAATTACAATTGAAGGGCAAAAGGGGCAAATATCTGCCTTGTATCTAGAGGGCCCTGCAGAAGTGATCGGACAAATTGAAATTTAAAAACACGCAGTGAAAACTGCGTGTTTCAGAGTGTCAATAAACCCCCAAATCGTCAAAATCCAATTTTTGATGATTTGGGGTTGTTCTTTTCTTCAGATTCATGGGTCAATTGGGCATATATGCGATACAAAAAAGCGAAAATGCTTGCTACGCAAGGGATTTTGACTTACTGTGCAAACGGGCGGACTACCGTACCTATGTACGCCGACGCCGCCCGTTTGCTTGTCTTTGGGGCTTTCTTGACCTCTGCCAGTTGCGCCAAAAAATACTTTTTTGACGCAACTGAAACACGCAGTGAAAACTGCGTGTTTTTTTGCTCTTTTGGTCAATACTATAGACGGAGGGAAGGATATGAAAGAAAAAGAAAAGCAGACACCTATCCCATGGGAACTGAAGGATCCCAAGCCACCGGTGGTTCAATCCGGCCACATGGAAAATCGGGTGCAGAACAAAACAGGAAAGTAACTCGGTATTGATTTGGTCTTTAAACGGTGTCAAAGGCTCCCCTACAGGGGAGCCTTTGATGCACAAATCGGTGTATTATACTTCGTTGTTTTCAGCGACTGCCTCTTGGTCAACAGTTTCTTCCGTGGCAGCCTCTTCCTCTACTGCTTCTTCAGCCACGGCTTCCAATGCAGCGGCTTCTGCCTCTGCTGCGGCTTGTGCGGCGGCAACCCGGTTTACATAGAGGTTGGCAGGGTCATGGGACCGGACAAACTGACACAGCAGAATTATTCCCGCCGTTAAGCAGCTCACTGCTGCCAATACCTGGCTAACCCGAAGATCACCCCAGTATAGGCTGTCGGCCCGCAGACCTTCGATAAAGGTTCTGCCCAAACCGTACCATGCAACATAGCCCAACGCAACCTGTCCATCATACCGACGGCGCTTGGAGAGGAAGTGCAGGAGAATAAAACCCATCAAATTCCAAACGGACTCATACAGGAAAGTGGGGTGGTAGTACTTCGTCACGCCGGTATAGGAATCCAGTATACCCATCCGCAGAAAGAAAGTTGTCTCTTCACCATGGGCCTCCCGGTTGAAGAAATTGCCCCAACGGCCAATGGATTGACCAATCAAAAATCCCAAAGAGGTGATGTCCAGAGTAGCGCCCAGCGAGAGCTTTTTGATTTTGCAATAGACAACAATGCCGATGGCTGCGCCAATAACACCGCCGTAGATGGCAAGACCGCCGTTCCAAATGTAGAACACTTCAATGGGGTTTGCCTTGTACTCATCCCAAGCAAATATGCAGTAATAGGCTCGGGCGCAAATAATGGCAAAGGGAATAATCGCCAAAGCTCCGTCAAGAATGTTATCTTGGGTCAAACCGAACTGCTTGCCTCGGCGCAGGCCGTAAACGGTTGCCAGCAGGATGCCAAAAGCAATCAGCAGTCCATAATAATAGACGGATGCAAAGCCCAGATCCAGTTGAAAGCCCGGGTTTATTTTAATACCCAGGCCGGGAAACGAAATGGTGGTATACCGCATTAGTTTTCCTCCTCTTTAGGGGTAATCACAGCCATGCACATCCGTTCATGGGTAACTGCCGCCTGTAAAAATTTCTGAATTTCTTCTTTTGCGATTTGCTGATAGATGCCGGGGATACGGAAATAGTCGAATTTTGAGAAATGGTAGGCACAGATGCGAAAGCATGTGGACTCAAAGCTATCCAGCGAGCGAATCCGTCGGCCCAGAGCACTGCGCTTCATCCGCAGGAAATCCTCCTCTGTAATGCCCACCTCTGCAAGATACTGCGCCTCTTTTAGGATTGCATCCCGGACAGCGGCGGGATCCTCGCTGTCACCGGAAGCCACCAGCATGGACATGCCTTCGATGGTCTCATAGCCACCGCCGAAGGAAGAGTCGATGAGTCCCTCATCATAGAGCTTCAAATACAGCCGGGAGGACTCGCCGAACAGTGCCTCCGCCGCCAAGTCGCCCACAATCTCCCGGCGCACACCCTCGTCACCGTCGGGCAGCGGTTCACACTTGAAGCCCAGCTGGAACATGGGCATTGCCACCTCCATGGACATGGTGACAAAATCTTTCCGCACGGTCATAGGCTCGTCCCAGCTACGCCGGGCCGTAACGACCGGGGAGGAAACGGTCTGCAGCTTAGCCTCTGCCAATGCCGCCACCTCCTCCGGCTCCACATCGCCCACCACGCACAGAAACATATTCTCCGGTCGGTAAAAGGCTTTATGGCAGGTTTCCAGCACCTCGGGTGTGATTTTGGCAATGCTCTGCCGGGTGCCTAAAATAGGGGTGCGGATGGGATGGTTTTCGTACATAGCGTCCACCAACAGTTCGAAGAGCTTGTTGTCGGGGCTATCCTCGTTCATGTCGATTTCCTGCCCGATAATGCCCTGTTCCTTGGCAATACTTTCCTCCGTGAAGTAGGGCGTGGTGACAAATCCCAGCAGCAACTCCAAATTCTCTTTGAAATAATCGGTACAGGAAAAATAATAGGCGGTCATGTCGTAGCTGGTGAAGGCGTTGGGTATGGCACCCAATGCGGCAAACTCCTCAGTGATGTCCCGCCCGGGCATGTCAAAGAGCTTATGCTCCAAATAGTGGGCAACGCCGGCGGGTGCGGTACAGGACCGTCCGTCTGCGGTAAAGGCTGTGTGAATGGAGCCGTAATCGGTAACAAAGTAGCACAGCTTTTTGGTGAAGCCGGGTCGCGGCAGCACCGCAACCTCCAGACCGCAGGAGAGGGTGGTTTTATACAGGGTTTCTCCCACCTCAGGGTAGTAAATTTTCTCCATTATACCGCCCCCCTTAAAAAGTAGACTGTGTGTAACTGCAACGTCTTGGCCGCAGCTGCAACGTCCTCCGCCGTTGCCTGTTCCACTGCCTCCATATAATCCTCCGGGGACAGCTTCAAGCCGCTTAAAGCGCCGGTGGCATAGTAGCCTTCAATGGCTCCGGGGGAATCGTGGGTGCTCTTGAGCTGGGACAGCAGCGCCTGCTTGGCGGCGAACAGCTCCTCCTCTCCAAAGTCCCCGTTTTGGCAGGTCTCCAGCTGCCGGAGAATCTCCTGCCGTACCGGACCGTCCATGTTGTTATCAATGCCGGCAGCCACTGTGATGATGCCCTTACTGCCGTGGTAGGAGGAGCTGATGTCGTAGCATAGGGACATCTTCTCCCGAATGACCGTAAAAAGCTTGCTGATCATGCCGCCGCCGAAAATGGTGTTGAAAATCTGCATAGGCACAAAGCCCTTGTCCCGCAGAGTAATGGGACTGACAAAGCCCATGCACAGCTTTCCCTGTGCCACGTCCATCTCCTCGGTTTCGTCGCAGCCGCCGCAATTGTGGAAAGGGGTTTGCTCCGGCAGGGTGAAGGGTGTGCGTTCCAGCCTGGCAAACATAGGTGTAATCAGTGCCGCAATTTTCTCCGGGGCGGCATTGCCCACATAGAAGATGTGCACCGGACTCTCCCGAAGGATTTTTTGATAATGGGTATACAAGCTCCGGGGGGTAATGGCCTCCACATCCTCCGGCTCACCCAATCGTGGGATACCGAAAGAATCCTCCCGACACATGCGCTTGATCATCTGTGCGCCGGCATAGGCCCGTTTGTCGTTGCGCTGGGAGGCAATGGCGGACAGGAGATTTCGCTTTTCGCTCTCCACAAAGTCAGCGGAGAAAACGCCTTCTTCCAGCACCGGATGGAACAGAAGCTCCTCCAAAAAGGCAAGCATGGGGGTGAAGACCGCATCTCCCTTGAGGGCGTATTCCTCCCGCATGAAGCTACAGCTTAAACCCGTGGTCTGGTAGTCACCCACTCGACGCAGCTGGGAGCCAACGGAGGCGCCGTACAGGTCATCCAAATGCAGGGTGATCGCCCGCAAATCCGGGGCGGTCTCACAGCCGCGGAGAAGCACCGCCGGCAACAGGGCATTCAATGCCGCCTCCTGTCTGCACATTGGGCGTATGAACTGCAGACTCAGGCACTCTTGCTTAAACCGATTGTCCGGAAAACACCGCAGTGTCACACCGGGCAAAAGCGTGGTTGTTTTTATCATAAGCACTCCTAACAGTAAATTAGTATCATTATATACCACATTTTTCAAAATAGAAAGTAGTCAGCAAAAAATTTACACATTTTCGGTTGTTATTTTAAGTGTTTTACGATAAAATAAAGAAAAAGTTTTCACCGAACGGGAGAAGAACATGACGTATTTGGAAATTACCGTGACCACCGACCACAACAGCATTGAGGCTGTGGCCACCGCCCTCACCGCCCAAGGCTTCAGCGACCTGGTGCTGGAGGACCAGGGAGAATTCGAAGCCTTCCTGGAGGAGAATCGGGCGTACTGGGATTATATTGATGAGGATTTGCAGAAAAAGCTTCAGGGCCTTTCCTGCATCAAGCTGTACTTAGAGGAAACGGATGGGGAGAGTCTGTCCCGTTTGGAAGGTCTTTTGGAATCCATGCGTGCAAAGGGGAGCTTCGGCCCACTGAATATGTCCGTCACCGCCCTTCCTGAGGAGAATTGGGAGGAAAGCTGGAAGGACAATTATCCCCCCCAGCAGGTGGGAAAAAACTTGGTGGTGCTGCCTTACTGGCTGGCGGATGCCGAAATCGATGGCAGACTGCCGGTAATTTTGGACCCGGGTCTGACCTTCGGTACCGGCGCCCATCCCTCCACCCAAATGGTGCTGGAGACCATGGAGGATGTGGTGACCCCCGGTGCAAAATGCTTGGATTTGGGCAGCGGCAGCGGTATTTTGTCCATTGCCGCCCTGCGCCTGGGCGCAAAAACAGCCGTCGGCGTGGACATTGACCCCAAAGCCGAGGATATCGCCCGGGAAAACGCCGCCTACAACGGCTTTGCCGCCCCGGAATTTACTGCGCTCACCGGCAACGTGACCGAGGACAAGAGGCTTATGGAGCAGCTCTCCCGGGAGCGCTATGATGTGGTGCTGGTGAATATTGTGGCGGATGTGATCATCGGCCTTGCACCGGTGCTACCCACATTTTTGAGCACAACCACGACACTCATCTGCTCCGGCATTTTGGATGTACGGCTGGATGAGGTAATAGCGTCTTTGGAGCAAGCAGGTCTTGCGGTAACAACTACCCGTTCCAAGGAAGACTGGCGCTGTGTCAGCGCAAAAAGGAGAAACCTATGAGCATTCCCTATCGCGCCCAACGGGCGATTAAACGCATTTTCACGGCGGTGCTGGTAATTGCCATCCTGATGGCGGCAGGCACAGCCTGCTGGCTGATTTGGATACAGCGCTATATTGTCTACACCGCCGACGGGGGTGCAAAGCTGGATTTCAACCTGCCGCCTTTGAAGCCGGGTGAGCCGGCGGTTGCTCCTGAAAAATGGGATATCTCCATAAATTATGACAAATCCGATGAAATTGTCGATGTCAGCACAGAACTGACACAGATGGCCGGCTACTATGTGGAGCCGGATGCGCTGAAGGATTTGGCCACAGTGAAGGCACAGATTGAGGCTCTGCCGGCCGGCACACCGGTGCTGGTGGATGTGAAGAACATATCCGGTTACTTCTACTATTCCTCTTCGGTGAGCAGCGCCCGCAGTAAGCAGGTGGATATTGCGGCCATGGACGACTTAATTGCTTTTCTAAAGCGCAGCAATGTGTATGCCATTGCCCGATTCCCCGCTCTTCGGGACTATACCTATGGTCTAAACCATGTGTCGGACGGTGTGCATCACGAATCCGGCCGCTATCTGTACCTGGACGAGAGCCGCTGCTATTGGCTGCATCCGGGCAGCCAAGGAACTTTGTCCTATCTGACGCAGATTATTTTGGAGCTGAAGAGCTTGGGCTTTGACGAGGTGGTGCTGGACGATTTCCGTTTCCCCGAAGCCACCAACATTCTTGTCAAGGGAGACAAAGCAGAGCTGCTGACCAACGCAGCCAATACGCTGGTTTCTGCATGTTCTACGGACCGCTTTGCCATATCCTTTGTGAAGTCCTCTCCCTTTACCCCACCTTCAGGCCGTTCCCGGATATACTTATCCGGCATGGATGCCTCCCAAGCGGCCAATGCCGCCCAAAACAGCGGTGTGGCGAACCCGGTGGTAAATTTAGTCTTCCTGACGGAGATTCATGACACCCGGTTTGATGCCTACAGCGTTCTGCGTCCTTTGTCCGGCGCCCATTAACGGATATACAGCCTGCTGCAAATATTGCGGCAGGCTGTTTTTTCGATTTTTACGCCGGCATACAGTTGCCGACAATCTTGCGATTTTCTGTTTTTTCTTTTTTCGTTTTTTGGAGGTTTCACAAATACTACAAAATTAGGATTGGTTATTTGTATAATCATCCTATTGAAAAAAAAACTCTTTCCCTGTACAATATAACCGTATAAAGTGGTGTTTTGCGGCAAGACGATTTCGTTGTGCTGTAGCACACCGCAAAAAATTAACATTTTTTTGGAGGTATTTATTATGGCTGGCGGTCCTGGATCTTATGTATTCGGTGCAGAAGAAAAGAAAGAATTGATGGACGTTATCGAGGCAGGCGCCCTGTTCCGTTACGGCACACCCGGTGTAGACGGCTTCCAGGGTAAGGTTGCTACTTTTGAGAAGGAGATGGCTGCTCAGTTGGGCCACGCACATGTGGTTGCTACCAGCTCCGGCACCGGCTCCTTGCTGTGCTGCTTGGCAGCTCTGGGTATTGGCATGGGCGACGAAGTGATCGTTCCCGGCTACACCTTTATTGCTTCCATTTCCACCATCGCAATGATGAACGCTGTGCCTGTTCTGGCTGAGATCGATGACTCTTTGACCATCGACCCCACCAAGATCGAGGCTCTGATCACCCCCCGCACAAAGGCAATTATGCCCGTCCATATGCTGGGCAACCCCTGCAAGATGGATGCTATCATGGAAATTGCTAAGAAGCATAACCTGTACGTTATTGAAGACTGCTGCCAGGCTGTTGGCGCTTCCTACAAGGGCAAGGCCTGCGGCACCATCGGTAATATGGGCGCATATTCTCTGAACGTGTTCAAGACCATCACCACCGGTGACGGCGGTTTCGTTGGCTGCTCCGATGATGAGCTGTATGAGCGCGCATTCGGCTTCCACGATCAGGGTCACAAGCCCTCCCGTATGGGTGTTGAGGTTGGTAACCGTTCCATCGTTGGCGTGAATATGCGTATGAACGAGCTGAGCGGTGCTGTTGCTGTTGTTCAGGGCCGTAAGCTGCCCACCATTCTGAAGACTCTCCGCGAGAAGAAGGCTCTGCTGAAGTCTCAGCTGCAGGATCTTCCCGGTGTAGGCTTCCGTACCATCAATGACGAGGGCGAGTGCGGCACACTGCTTACTCTGCTGTTTGATACCAAGGAGAAGGCTGCTGCATTCTGCGCTAAGGCAGGCACCTCTGTCATCGCCCGCTCCGGCTGGCATGTATATAACAACATGGAGCAGATCCTGGACAAGAAGACCTGGACCAATGCCCATCCCTTCCGTCAGGATGCACGTACCTACGAAAAGCACATGCTGCCTGTGACCGACGACATCCTGGAGCGCGCCGTGAACATCTCCGTTGGTGTTGTGGACAAGGGTCTGGGCGCCGGCACCGGCATTAACATCAACTCCACTGTTGAAGAGATCAATCAGGTCGCTAAGAACATCCGCGAGATCATTCTGTCCCTGTAATTTACAAGGAGGAACGTTCAATGGATAAAATCAGAGTTGCCGTTATTGGCTGTGGCTCTATCAGTGATATCTATATGAGCAACATTACCGCCGGCAAATTCCAGATTCTGGAGCTGGTGGCCTGCTCTGACCTGTACCCCGCTGCAGCACAGGCAAAAGCCGAGAAATATGGCTGTAAGGCTATGACCACCGAGGAGATCTGTGCAGATTCTACCATCGACATGGTTATTAACCTGACCATCCCCGCCGCCCATTATCCGGTTATTAAGCAGTGCTTGGAAGCCGGTAAGCACGTCTTCTCCGAGAAGATGATTGCTGTGGAGCTGTGGCAGGGCAAAGAGCTGCTGGAACTGGCCAATGCCAAGGGTCTGTATCTGGGCGTGGCTCCCGACACCTTCTTGGGCGCATCTGTTCAGACAGCTAAGTACATCGTAGAGTCCGGCCTAATTGGCAAGCCTGTCTCCTGCCGTGCATCTATCAGCCGTAACTACGGCATCTACGGTGAGTTTTTGACTCACCTGTGCAAGCGGGGCGGCGGCATCGGCTTTGATATGGGCGGCTATTATCTGACTGCACTGGCTTCCATTTTGGGACCGGTGAAGGCAGTCAGCGCATTTACCGCCATCAACGAGCCGGATCGGGTGAACACCCGTATCGGTGCGCCCAACTATGGACAGGCCTACAAGTTGGAGGATGCCAACGTTATCACTGCTACCATGCAATATGAAAACGGTGTTCTGGGCACCCTGCACATGAACTCGGACTGCATTTTGGATGAAACCTACGGTTTGGAAATCTACGGCACCGAGGGCATCCTGTACATGGGCAACCCCAACGAGTTCGGCAACCCCGTTTACATTAAGAAGACCATGTCCGACAAGGTGGAATTCCCCTTGACCCATGGTTATTCCGAAAACTCCCGTGGCGTGGGTGCAGCTGAGATGGCATGGTCCATCGTCAAGGGCCGCAAGAACCGGGCAAGCAAGGAAATGGCTTTCCATGTGTTCGAACTGATGCACTCCATCATTGCCTCTGCCGAAACCGGCAAGGTAGTGACACTGGAATCCTCCTTCGAAACTCCCAAAGCTTTGCCCGCAGGCTACATGGGCGACGGCGGCTGGACACGCAAGGAAGAAAGCGCTTTGGCGTAATAACTGCAATCAACAGGTCAGAGGGCCGGTCTATGGCCGGCCCTCTGTTCACTTAAAAAGGAGAAATCATTGGCAACCCAACAGAATATACAAAAAGAAGAATATGAAGTATTGGCCTATCCCAGGCTACAGCATGTGAATGGCAATATTGTCCATATTGTCAACCGCAATGCCCATGTCCACCGGGCGTTGGAATTGGGTTTGGTGCTGGAAGGTGACGGGGTGGTCTATCTGGATAAGCGGGATTTTCCCATTGAAAAAGGGTCTCTGTTTTTCTTCAATTCCAACGAACCGCATCAAATTCTTGCCACAAACCAGAGCGGCATCAAGGTTGCGTATCTGCAGACGGCGAATTCCTTCTGCAGTACATATCTGTCCTGCTTCCAAAATTTGGAAATATTAGAAAATAATCTGACCGGAATTTTGACACCGTCTCAACGCAAAGAACTGACGGGACTTATGGTGCAGGCAATGACCGATTATATGGGTGAGGATTCAGAGCTGTACGGCCTGCATTGCATTGGCAGTATCTGCCTGCTGTACAGCCGTCTGCTGAGCATGGTCCCTCACCGGCAGATGGCAGAGGCGGATTACCTGGCACGAAACAAAAAGATGGCTCGATTGAGCCGTATCACCGAATACATCGACCAAAATTACAGTGAGAAGATTACACTCGCTCAGTTGGCGGCACAAGAGCATGTGACAACCACCTACCTCTCCCACTTTATTCACGATAATCTACATATGACATTTCAGGAGTATGTCAGCTCTGTACGCTTTGAGCGGGCGCTGAAGCTGCTTCGGGATACCACCATGTGTTTGACAGACGTGAGTGTGGTCAGCGGCTTTTCCGATGTAAAGTATTTGTCCAGAATGTTGGAGACCTACTTTGGTATGTCCGCACAGGAATCCTGCAAACA
Source organism: Faecousia sp. (assembly GCA_045126955.1). GTDB lineage: Bacteria > Bacillota > Clostridia > Oscillospirales > Oscillospiraceae > Faecousia. The sequence continues at coordinate 2,627 of JBGVPJ010000121.1, read as the reverse complement.
GCTGCGTCGGGAAACGCTGGTGCTGCAAAAGAGTGAGCAGGTACAGGTGCAAACCTTTGCCACCGATGAATTGGGCCGTAGTTGGCTGACGGCATTTTGGCGTGAATACACCGCATAAGCAATTTCTTAAAAAGAAAGGAACAGGTTGTTATGAAGCAAAAAGGCATTGCCGTAGCCGGTAATATGATTGTGGATATGCTCTATCCCATTGCCGGCATTCCAAAACCCGGTGAGCTGACCACCATCACCGCAGATGTTTCCAAATCAATTGGCGGTTGCCTGTGCAACGATATCGTTGACTTGGCAAAGCTGGATCCCAAGCTGCCGCTGATTGCGCTGGGGCGCACCGGTGAGGATGAGGCCGGCACCTTCATCATGGAGCAGTTAAAATCCCATGATAATATCGATATGCAACATGTAAAAATCACCGGCACCACCTCTTTTACACTGGTGATGGCGGATGAAATCACCAAGCAGCGTACATTCTACCATTGCCGGGGAGGCAATGCCGGTTTCTGTGAAGAGGATATTCCTTGGGACAAGCTGGATGTGGATATGCTCCATGTAGGTTATATCCTGCTGCTGGACGCACTGGACGAGGAAGACAGTGAATACGGCACGAAGATGGCAAGGCTGTTGCACAATGCGCAGGCCCATGGCATCAAAACCTCCATCGACGTGGTGTCCGAGGCCGGTGACCGTTTCCGCAGACTGGTATGCCCTGCTTTGCGCTACACCGACTACTGCGTTATCAACGAGGTGGAGGCCAGCGCTACCACCGGTATCTCCCTGCGCACCGAAGACGGAACGCTTTTGAAGGAGAATATGCCCGCTGCCCTTCAGAAAATGAAGGAGCTGGGTGTTTCCACTTGGGCGGTTATTCACTGTCCCGAGGTGGGTTACGGACTGGATGAGAACGACAATCTGGTGGAGGTTCCCTCCTTGAAGCTACCGGAGGGTTGGATTGCCGGTACTGTGGGCGCAGGCGATGCCTTCTGCTCCGGCGTGCTGTACGGTGCCTGGAAGGGCATGGACCTAAAGTCCGCCATTGAGCTGGGTACCGCTTCCGCTGTCTGCTCCCTGTCCAAGCCCGGCGCTACCGAGGGTATGCGCACGGCAGAAGAGGCAATGAAGGTCTATCGCGACCTGAGATAAGAAAGAAGGATAACATTTATGAATGCTGTTATGTATGGCGGCGGTAATATCGGCCGCGGCTTTATCGGTGCCCTGCTCAGCCAGTCCGGCTACCGCGTCACTTTCATTGATGTGGCTGAGCCTGTGGTGAAACATCTGCAGGAGAAGGGCTGCTACCCCATCCGTTATGTAGAAAGCACCGGCTACGAGGATGTGCTGGTGGAAAACGTCACTGCCGTCAACGGCAATGACACGGAGGCTGCCTCCGATGTGATCGCAAATTGCGATATTATGGCCACCGCTGTGGGCGCCCGGATTCTCAAATTCATTGTGCCCAATATTGTGGCCGGCCTTCGTAAGCGCTGGGCAATGGGCGGAAAACCCCTGAACATCATCGTCTGTGAGAATTTGATGGATGCCAATCTGGTGGTAGAGGGCATGATCAAGGAACAGCTCACCGATGAGGAAAAGGTAAAATTTGATGCTACCGTGGGTTTGGTAGAAGCTTCCATCGGCCGTATGGTGCCGGTCCAGACCGAGGAGATGAAGGATGGCGAGCCCATGCGCGTGTGTGTGGAGCGATACGGCTTCCTGCCTACCGACAAGGCTGCCTTTAAGGGCGGTGTTCCCGAAATCAAGAACATGGTTCCCTTTGAACCCTTCGATTTCTACTTGAAGAGAAAGCTGTATATCCACAACATGGGCCATGCCACCTGCGCATATTTGGGCGACTTGCTGGGACTGGAGTACATCTATCAGTCCATTGATGTGGCTGAAGTGCGGATTTTGGTGCAGAACGCCATGCTGGAGAGTGCCAAGGCCCTGTCCGAGAAGTACGGCGTGGAACTGGGCGGAATTGTTATGCATATCACCGATTTGCTCCACCGCTTTACCAATGCTGCATTGAAGGATACCTGCGCCCGTGTGGGCGGTGACCCCGGCAGAAAGCTCAGCCCCGATGACCGCCTGATCGGTTCCTCCGCGCTGGCATTGGCGCAGGGGATTACTCCGGCCTACATCGCTGTGGGCGCCGCAGCCGGTCTGCATCGCTACATCAAGGAAGCGGAGAGTATGGAGCAGGGTCTGGATGCCGCCAAACAGGTACTTGCCGATGTTTCCAAGCTGGATACAGACGGCGAGCTGGCACAGCTGATTCTTGCTATGTACCAAAAGATTCTTTCCGGCGCTACGGTTGCGGATTTGCGCCGGGCTGCCGACGCGGTGAAGGCAAAGAGCCTGAAGGCCATTATTTAACACACAGTTTATATGGTTGGTGACTAAAAATTCACCAAAAAACGGCAATAAATTTTGCTATATTTGTAAGATGGAGAAAATACAGTAAAATTGTCGCCTGTAAAACGCAAAAAAAACTTGATTATCCACTTGCGATATGGCATGATAGAATAGTAGGGAGAGTATGCCCTAAATACGAAAATTTATTTACGAAAGGATGCAAATATTATGTCTAGATTTAAGTTTACCGCAGGTCCCTG
>JBGVPJ010000120.1:0-3611 GCA_045126955.1 Faecousia sp. | reverse complement strand
CAGTATCGGCAGTCTTGTCAATGCCCAGTTTGGTGCTGGTTTCCTGCATTTCCTTAGCCCAACGGGGTTCCTTTACTGTCAAGAGGAATACTGCCAGGGCACCAACCATAAGTGCAGCAACAACGGCGTAAACACCTGTATAGCTCATATAAGCATTTCGTACCTTGGAAATTGCCAACACAGAGCCAAGTCCGAGGACAATAATGCCGCCGGCATTGCCCATTAGGTTAATAATGGCATTGGCCTTGGAGCGCAACGGTTTAATCGTTACGTCCGGCATCAGTGCCACAGCCAGGGTGCGGAAGGTTGCCATCGAGATAAGGAGGAACAGCAAAACACCAATAAAGCAAATCAGCGTTGCAGGATTCTGGGCAGTAATGGCTTTTACGCATGCCTGCCGGGCAGGGACCACATGCTGCGTATACAGGTTCACTTCCACTTCTCTGCCGAAGGTGTTTATCTGTGTAGCCTTTGATTCTGTGGTCAGTTCTGTAAACTCCTCACGTGTATATAGGTCCACCAAACGATACTCTTCACCGGAGGGTGTTTTTAGGACAGTATCCTTCTGCTCATCATAAATAACGCCCATAGTAGCAGAGTCGTTGACAGCAGAATATTTTTGAATATTGACAAGCTGCGCATTGTCAACAAAGGACAGCCCTAACAAAAACACTACCGCAAATAATGTTCCAACCGTAATAAATGGTGTGCGTCTGCCACGGGGGCTTTTGCAACGGTCAGAAATACCACCGAACAGCGGCAGCATAAACAAAGCCAGAATGTTGTCCAACGCCATCACAATGCCGGACAAATCCTGCCGCATGCCGAATTTATTGGTCAATGTCATAGCAATGGTTACATCATAAATCTGCCAAAATGCACAAATCAGAAAAAATGCAAATCCCACCAAAACGGTTCGCTTTGTATTTAGTTTCATTTGATGTCCTCCAAATGATTATGTTTATTTACGCTTTTTATTATACCGCATTTTGTAATAAAATTCCAGTTAAAAATTAAGTGGTACCCTTATGGGCACCACTTATTTCTTAAGCAAGGATTGCCTTGTGGAATACTTTTTTTCCTTTACGGATTTTTACACCCTCTTTGAGCATCTCCTGGGTAACCGCAAACTGGGCAGAGGATATCTTCTCGTCATTCACAAGAACGCCTCCCTGCTCTATCAGCTGACGCGCCTGCTTATTAGAGGGAGCGAGTCCGCACAGAACCATCAGATTCAAAATGCCGATTTTACCGTCGGACAGCTGGTCGGCAGCGATTTCAGTAGAAGGCATACTGGCATCATCACCGCCGCCCACAAACAGAGCCTTTGCAGCTGCTTGCGCATTATTTGCCTCTTCCTCGCCGTGCACAAGCTTTGTCAGCTCGTAAGCAAGGATCTCCTTGGCGGTGTTCAACTGGGCATCCTTCCAGCTGTCCATCTCGTTGATCTGGTCGAGGGGCAGGAATGTCAGCATACGGATGCACTTGAGAACGTCGGAGTCCTCCACATTCCGCCAGTACTGATAAAAATCAAAGGGAGATGTCTTGTTGGGATCCAGCCAAACAGCACCCTTAGCGGTCTTGCCCATCTTCTTGCCCTCTGAGTTAAGAAGCAGAGTAATCGTCATGGCGTGGGCATCCTTGCCCAGCTTCCGGCGAATCAGCTCGGTGCCGCCCAGCATATTGCTCCACTGGTCGTTTCCGCCGAACTGCATGTTGCAGCCGTAGTGCTGGTACAGATAGTAGAAGTCATAGGACTGCATGGGCATGTAGTTGAACTCTAGGAAAGATAGGCCCTTTTCCATTCTCTGTTTAAAGCACTCGGCACGGAGCATGTTGTTCACAGAGAAACAGCCACCGATTTCCCGGATGAAGTCCACGTAGTTCAGCTTCAGCAGCCAGTCTGCATTATTGACCATCATCGCCTTGTCCTCACCGAACTCGATAAACCGGGCCATCTGCTTTTTGAAACACTCACAGTTATGCTGGATGGTCTCCTCTGTCATCATAGAACGCATATCGGTTCTGCCGGAGGGGTCGCCGATCATGGCTGTACCGCCACCAATGAGGGCGATAGGCTTGTTACCTGCCATTTGCAGACGTTTCATCAAACACAAAGCCATAAAGTGACCAACATGGAGAGAATCGGCAGTGGGGTCAAAGCCGATGTAGAAGGTGGCCTTGCCATTGTCAATCATCTCACGAATTTCTTCTTCATTGGTTACCTGGGCGATAAGACCACGGGCCACCAGTTCGTCATATACTTTCATTTTGAAATTCCTCCAAAAGTAATTATAAAATAAACCCTCTGTCCCTTTAGGACAGAGGGCGTTAAATACGCGGTACCACCTCTGGTTTAGAACAGTCTCACGGCTGTACTCTCATGGCGTTACAAACGCCAAAGCTGTATCGGGCAGGCCCGTCTTTTCCTACTGCTGTTTCAGAAAAGCCACTCCGGGAGGTAACTTGGGCAAATCTACCACTGCCTCACACCATCCGGCAGCTCTCTTTCGGTCAGAAAATGCTTACTTCATCCCATCATTGTGTTCAAAATTACAGATATCCTAACAGAAATTGTAGAAATTGTCAAGAGTTAACCGCCCAACATTTCTTCCGCACTCTTTAATGTGGTTTCTGTGATGTTGGCACCGCCGATAATCCGGGCAAGTTCCCGCTTTCTTCCGTCCAAATCCAGAGGCGTTACGGTGGTATAAGTGCGGCCTGCACGTTCCTCCTTGGCAATCAGCAAATGCGTACTTGCCAATGCTGCCAGTTGGGGCAGATGGGTCACGCAAAGTACTTGCTTACTTTTTGCTACACTGCGGAGCTTTTCAGCGACCTTTTGTGCAGCACGGCCGGATACACCGGTGTCCACCTCATCAAAAATCAAAGTCGCCACCAGGTCCTGTTCGGCAAGCACGTTCTTCATTGCCAGCATAATCCGGGCAAGCTCACCCCCGGAGGCCACCTTGCTAAGGGGTTTCAAAGCCTCACCTGCATTGGCAGACATATAAAATGCCACAGTATCTACACCGATGGGTGTCAGCTCTGTTTCCTCAAATTGGCACACAAACTGTACCTTTGGCATATCTAACTGAGCAAGCTCTGACAGGATTCGCTCCGATAAGCGCATTGCCGCCGCTTTGCGGTTCTCTCTAAGGTGCAAAGCGCTGTCCATTGCCTCTTTTTCTGCTTTGGAGAGCTTCTTTTTCAGCCGATCAATGGTATCATCGGCAAATTCAATCTCGTCAAGCTCTGTTTTGGCGCTGTCTAAGTAGTCCAGTATCTCCTGGCAGGTTGTGCCGTATTTCCTGCGAAGACGGTGGATAATATCCAGCCTTGCTTCAATCTGTTCCAGTTCATCGGCAGAATAGCTTAAATCGTCCCGGGCATCCCGAACCTCCTCTGCCACGTCCTGCACCTGGTACATCAAATCTGCAACCTTTTCATGGAGAGCCGTAAAGGCGTCGGTAAAGCGGGAAAGGCGTGCAAGCTCCCGTTCCGCTTCCGTCAGCAAGGATGCCGCACCGTCTGCGTCCTCACCGCCGTACAGGCACGCAACGGCGGTATTCATACCTTCACTGAGCTTCTCCGCATTTTGTAGAATCTTC
>JBGVPJ010000119.1:0-3405 GCA_045126955.1 Faecousia sp. | reverse complement strand
TTCGAGCGCGAGGACTCCATGGGGGCTTAAAGATACTTGTTCACACCCGCCCACGGACTTGAGGCGGAACCCTGCGGCGCACGAGTAAAACGACGCTGCGGAGTTATGACATCCGCGCCAGCGGAGACCGGGAATGTCCCCATCGTCAGGGATGCGTGGCAAATGTGGCGAAAGCGAACTTCAAATTCAAGAGAGCTGCGTCCGGTTACCGTAAGCAACAACAGGTCATCATCCAGATGCAGTTTTCTTTTCAAAGTTAGATACCATGCACTGGCAGTTTCGGCTGCCAGTGCATTCATGTGATTTTGAAAGCACGATGACAACCTTGACAGAATGGAGGGAATATGATTTATGGAAAAACTGATTACACGAAAAGAAGCTGCCAGAATCCTGGGAATCAGCATTGCGACCTTGGATGCGGCCCGTAACAACGGCTTGATTTCTTATGTTCAGTATGTGCAGAACGGTTGTGTATATTTTACTGATATGGGCCTTCAGGAGTATATCGCAAAATGCACCCACCGGGCAAAACCGATGGAAAAGAATGCGACTTACCGCAAGACCCGGAACGCCGGAGCATGAGCCAATCCGTATCCTTGCTGGAACTGAAGATCTCTGATAAAACAAAGATACAGCGCTGGAGATTATTTTAGGAGGTGACGGAATTGGCAAAAAGGAAAATGATAATTCCTGAATATGGAACGGTTATAAAAAAAGGTGTCCTGTATTACAGAACAAGAATCAAAGATGCAGATGGAAAACTCGTTGCCCTTTATGCAAGAACGCCCGAAGAACTTTATAATAAGGAAACGATTGCGTTGGAGCAGATTGAGAACGCCACATTTCATCGAAAAACACCCACGGTTGCAGAGTATTGTGAGAAATGGCTGTTGATGCAGTCTGTTCATGTTCGTACCACGACTTTGACGGACTATACCTCAAAGGTACGGCGTCATATCATTGCGGAATTAGGTGATAAGCGGATGGGAGAGGTCAGCCTGGATGATATTCAGCTTGCACTTGTCTCTGTTTCAAAAAAATCTGCATCGGTATATAAGTCGGTCGTGATCCTGTATAAATCTATTTTCCGTGCAGCAAAGGAAAGCCGGATTATAGATAATAACCCGACGATCTATCTAACGACAAAGGGTGGCGGCGTTCCGCAGAAAGATAAAGCGGCGCTGACAGACGAGCAGGTCGAGCGCTTATTGGATGCGGTGGAAGGACTGCCAACCTATGTGTTTGTGATGCTTGGATTGTACGCAGGCTTGCGGCGGGAAGAAATCCTCGCCCTGAAATGGGATTCGGTCTATCTTGATGGAAACTTTCCTTATTTAACAGTGCGGAGAGCATGGCATACAGAAAACAACAGGCCGGTGATTCTGGAAGAATTAAAAACGAAGGCTGCCGAGCGAAATATTCCACTGCCGACCTGTTTGGCTGAGTGCCTGAAAGAGACAAAGGAAAATTCGACTTCGGAGTATGTGGTGCCGAACCGGGACGGCAATCCGCTGTCCTATACGCAGTTTAAGCGGCTGTGGCAGTATGTTGTCACCAGAACAGTCAAGGAACGGTCCTACTACCGATATGAGGATGGAAAGCGGGTAAAGCATACGGTCACACCTGTTCTTGGAGAAAAGGCGGCGCATAACGGTAATGTTGTTTACAGCCTGGACTTTGAAGTAACACCGCATCAGTTGCGACACACCTACATCACGAATCTGATTCATTCGTCGGTAGACCCCAAAACGGTGCAATACCTGGCAGGCCATGAAAGCAGCAAAATTACCATGGACATTTACGCAAAGGTCAAATACAACAGGCCGGATGAGCTGGTCAGAACGATGGGTAACGCATTTTCGCAATGGGATTCAGTGTGAGCATAAAATAACAAACGCGAAAACGAAGCAGGAGCGAGGCAAGGATGTCTCGCTCTTTGCTTTACATAGGCCGTATCTTTGATTAAGTCTGTACTTTCTGATAAAAAGAGAGTGTAGATACGGAAACTGCACGTTATCAGGAAAGGAAGGTCAAAGATGGCGAAAATGAAAACAGAGGTTCCGCAGTACGGAACCATTATGCAAAAAGGAATCCAGTATTACAGAACCCGGATCATGGACGCAGATGGCAAGCAGGTGAGTTTGTATGCTGCTACTTGCGAAGAATTATATGAGAAGCAATTAGAAGCGCGGCGACAGGTGGAGGAGATCATCTTTCGTCGGCAGCATCCGACAGTGGCCGAGTATTGTCAGAAGTGGCTGCTGATGCAGTCGGCAAAGGTATCTGCTTCTACATTGAGAGGATATACTGCTGACATGAAGAACTATATCATTAAGCCTTTGGGTGAGATGTATATGGAAGAAGTGACCGCAGATGATATTCGGCTGGCGCTTGTACCGCTGTCAAAAAAATCGGAGGGGTTATACAGCACAGTAAATATGCTTCTCAAGTGTATTTTCTACTCGGCAGAGCGCAGCCAGATACTTGAGCATAACCCCTGTGTAGGAATATCGGGAAAGGGCGGAAAGCCAGCGAAAAAGAGGGAGGCATTGACAGATCAGCAGGTAGAAGTGCTTCTGGATACGGTCAGGGAGCTTCCTCCCTACTTGTTCATTATGCTTGGGTTATATTCCGGTCTGCGCCGGGAAGAAATCCTTGCGCTGCAATGGGACTGTGTATTCCTGGACGAGTCTACTCCCTATATCTCGGTAAGGCGAGCATGGCGCACGGAACATAACAGACCCGTGATTTCCACTGTTCTAAAGACCAAGGCGGCTAAAAGGGATATTCCGATTCCCAAGTGCTTGGTGGACTGCCTGCGTGAAGCCAAAACAGCATCAAAGTCGGACTATGTGATTTCGGATAGCGAAGGACAGCCGTTAGCTGCATCGCAATTTCAAAGGGTATGGCAGTATGTAGTTGTTCGGTCTACCAAGCCGCGCAACTACTATAAGTATGTGAATGGGCAGAGCATCAAGTACACGGTTACACCAACGCTGGGCATGACACAGAGGAATCAACCCAAAATCAAATATACGCTGGATTTTGATGTGACCCCACACCAGCTCCGGCACACATACATCACGAACCTGCTTTATGCCGGAGTTGATCCCAAGACGGTTCAGTATCTTGCAGGACATGAAAACAGCAAAACAACTATGGACATCTATGCTAAGGTCAAGTATAATAAGCCAGAGGAGTTGTTCAGTGTAGTAAACGGTGCTTTTCATCAGAACGCTGCTGATTGAAAAACAGCCATTTTCCGTGGTTACCACATAGGATAACTGAACAGCGAAAAGTCCGGAAAAGCCCGAAATACCAAGGAAAAACGGCTCAAAAACGAGCGCAGTACGGTCTGAAGGCTGCAAGACGTGCACCCCAGTTCTCCAAGCGTTAATCGTATTA
>JBGVPJ010000118.1:0-14537 GCA_045126955.1 Faecousia sp. | reverse complement strand
AAAAACAGTACCCATCCCCTATTAGCAGTAAGAGCATACGAAGCACAAAAATTCGCCAAATCAAGTGAATTTAAAAGCGCAATAAGCAAATAAGTAAACCGGACTATGGAATTTCCATAGTCCGGTTTGTTGCAAATCTGTGGTAAGAAGATTTTGGAAAGTTCTTATATCTTCTTATAAGTTCTTATAACTTGTTATTTAGTCCAGAGGCTTCATTGTGGGGAACAGAATGACTTCCCGGATGGTATCGTTGCCGGTGAGGAGCATTACAGTACGGTCGATGCCGATGCCCATGCCGCCCGTGGGAGGCATGCCATACTCCATGGCGGTGAGGAAGTCCTCGTCCAGCATCTCGGTTTCGTCATCGCCACGCTCACGCTGCTCTACCTGCTTCATGAAACGGCCTCTCTGGTCGATGGGGTCATTCAGCTCGGAGTAGGCGTTGGCAATCTCGGAGTGGCAAATGAACAGTTCAAAGCGCTCGGTGAGCCGGGGATCGGCTGGACTGCGCTTGGTCAGCGGAGAAACCTCCACGGGGTACATGGTGATAAAGGTAGGCTGAATCAGATGGTCTTCCACCTTTTGATCGAAGCAGGCATACAGGGCATTGCCCCAAGTCTTCTCAGCCGCATCGGCAAGCTCCACGCCCTTGGCGTTGGCGGCTGCGACAGCCTCGGCATCATCGGAAATTGCACCGAAGTCAATACCTACATACTCCTTGACAGCCTCAATCATGGTCATGCGACGCCAGCTGGGGGTCAAGTCGATGTGCTCGCCCATCCAATCCACCTCATAGGTGCCCAAAATTTCCTTGGCCGCACCGGAGATGATGCCCTCGGCAATATCCATCATGTCGTGGAAGTCGGCATAGGCCTGGTACAGCTCCACGGTGGTGAACTCCGGATTGTGCTTGGGGTCCATACCTTCGTTGCGGAAGATACGGCCAATCTCGTACACCCGGTCCATGCCACCGATAATCAGCCGCTTCAAGGGCAGCTCTGTGGCAATACGCATATACATATCAATGTCCAATGTATTATGGTGGGTCACAAAAGGACGGGCAGAGGCACCGCCGGCGATGGTGTTCAGCACCGGTGTTTCTACCTCGATGTAATTCATGTTATCCAGATAGTTACGCATGTACTTAATGAACTTGGAACGGATCACAAAGTTCTGCTTCACTTCGGGGTTGACCATCAGGTCTACATAGCGCTGACGAAAGCGCATTTCCTTATCGGTAAGACCGTGGTACTTCTCAGGCAGAGGCAGCAGGGACTTGGAAAGCAAGGTAACGGTCTTTGCCCGGACGGAGATCTCCTCGGTCTTAGTCTTGAAGACTTCGCCCTCAACACCGACAATATCGCCGATGTCATTTTTCTTGAAGCGGGCATACTCCTCCTCGCCCAGCTCGTCAATCTTCACAAACAGCTGGATGCGGCCGGTACAGTCCTGCAGGTCACAGAACATGACCTTGCCCTGACCCCGCTTACTCATCAGACGGCCGGCAACCTTAACGGTCTTGCCCTCATAGGCATCGTAATCGCCCTTAATGGCAGCGGAATCAGCATTGAAATCGTACTTAGTCTGCACAAAAGGGTCACGGCCCTCAGCCTGCAGGGCGGCCAGCTTCTCACGGCGAATAGCAGCCTGCTCGGAAATCGGCAATTCAGCCTGCGGTTCAAACTTTGCCATAGCTTAGCCCTCTCGAACAATGTCAATTACCTTCATGCTGTAGGAGCCGGAAGGTGCATTCACGGTAAACTTATCGCCCACAGCCTTGCCCACGATGGCACGGCCGAAGGGAGAGTCGTCAGATAGTTTAAATTCCATAGGATTGGCTTCCTGCGAACCGGTAATTTTGTAGGTGATGCGCTGACCGTTTTCGTTCTCCACAGTAACGTTACAGCCTAAGCCCACAAGGCCGGAGGCCTCATTTTCATCCTCAATGATGACCGCATGGGACAAAATGTCCTCTATCTCCGCAATGCGGCCGTAGAGCTTTGCCTGCTCATTTTTTGCAGCATCATACTCAGAGTTTTCGGACAGGTCACCGTAGGAGCGAGCCTCCGCGATCATTGCGGCAATCTCACGCTCACGGGTGGTCTTTAAATAGTTCAGTTCCTTTTCCAAGTCCGCCAGACGCAGACTGGTAATCTTAAATTCCTTTGCCATAAATAAAAAGTCCTTTCCTGCTTAAATCTTTCCATAGCTCAAAACATTATAGAAAAAAAACCTGCTCAAGTCAAGATTTTTTCCCGCTTTTTTAGAATATTATCCCCAGTTTTCTTGCAAATACTTCACTGCAGCCTGAATTTGAGGGTCTTCTGCCACAGGAAGCAGCTGGGCATAAATGAGGGCAGCGATTTCCTTATCCACTTTGACCTCAATTTTTGGTTTCAAGCCACCCACATCGGTCAAATTAATACCTTTCGGGGTGAAGTATTTGCCGGTGGACAGATTTACCGCAGAACCGTCGGAGAGTTTGATGGTATTTTGATAATACCCCTTGCCGGTGGTAGGCTCACCTACAACGGTTGCCCAGTCGTATTCCTCCAAGGCGGCGGCAAAAAACTCCGCGGCAGAGTAGCTGCTTCCGTTCACCAGCACCGCCATGGGAAGCTCTACACAAGCGGCATTGGAATGTCGCTCTCCGGTATTACCCCGATAATTCAATTCCCTAAACAAGATCCCCTCAGGCAACAGATAGTCCAACACCTTAACCATCTCATTCACATAGCCGCCGGGATTGTTGCGTACATCAAAAATCAGTGCCGTTGCACCCTGCTTCCGCAATTCTTCCACTGCGGCTATTGTCTCTTTTGAACAACCTGTATTAAAATTGACAATTCGCACCAACCCAATATTCCCGGGAAGCATTTGACCGGTTGCAACCGGCACTTTCACCTCTCGTCGTTCCAATATAAAGGTCTTTTTCTCCCCGTTGCGGAGCACCGCCACCGTCACTTTCGTGCCGACTTCGCCACGAATAATGTCTTTCACACTATTCATATCCAATTCTGTCGCAGATTTTCCCTCCGCCTCTATCAAGACGTCACCGGGAAGAATGCCGCCCTCCTGTGCAGAACCGCCGGGCGTAACTTCTTTGATATCAAAGCCGGTACCGTCTTCACGCCCCGCAATAGTAACACCAATGCCCACATAGGCATTGTCTTTACTTTCCTGGTATGCCGCATAGTCTTTGGCGGAAATATAGTAGCTCCACCGGTCACCCAAAGCATCTACCATAGCCCCGGCTGCCGCATCTCTGACTTCCTCCAGATTCATTTCACCAATGAATTTCAAATCGATAATCTTCTCCAGTTCAGTCAGCTTGGTGCTGCGGCCGCCCCACAACACAAGTGTCATAGCAGACGCCAACACCGCCACCAAAAGATAGGACATGCTTTTTAGCAAAAATTTCTTCCAATCAAACTTTTGATTCATAATTGACCCTCTCAAAAATAAGGAAATTTCCCACAGCCGAACATCGGCTGTGGGAGTAATATGGTATGTTTAGGTAATATCCAGGAACTTGGCGGGATCCACTGCGCTACCGTTATAATAGACACCGAAGTGCAGGTGAGGACCGGTAGAGGCACCGGTAGAACCGCAGTAGCCGATAATCTGACCGGCCATAACAAACTGACCCTCTTTTACTATGTAACGGGACATATGCATGTATCGAGTAGTATAGCCATCCAAGTGGTCGATATTCACATAGTTGCCTGCGCCATCAGCCTCATAGGCGGCTTTGGTTACCGTTCCGCTGCGGCTGGCCACAATGGGAGTGCCGTAGGGGGCAGAAAGGTCTACACCGTAATGGAACTTGTTTTCTCCTTCAATAGGATGCACGCGGTAGCCAAAGTCACTGGTGCAACGGGTATAATTAATGGGCATAACCCATTTCTGACGGTCCTTCTCAGCGGCATCTTCGTAAGCACCCAGCAACTCATCGATTTTGTCGTCCACGATTCCCTCTTCTCGCTTGGCTTCCTCCAACAGTTCCTCTGTATTCTTGTTGGTGGCGAGAAGCTGATTCAACAACGCTTCTGTTTCCGCCTTGACCGCTTCCAACTGTGCGGCGGCTTCCTCCAGCGCCAGCTTCTCAGCCTCCAGCTCTTCTCTGGTCCGCTCCATACTGGCCTGTCCTGCAAACTTCCAGTCAATGATGTTCTGAAGCTCTGTCATTTTGATATCCTGCTCTCCCAGTGCCGCAACAGTAATTGCCGATGCGACAATTGCTATCAGAACATAGGTTACGCTTTTCCGTATCAGCCTCTGCCAATCGGATTTTAGTTTCATATATGTCACCTCAAGAATTATTCTCACAACCGCAACTCGGGCTGTAAATTGCATTAATAAACAGGAATGTACTTTGCGGGATTCACCGCTGTGCCATTATAATAAACGCCGTAATGCAGGTGGGGGCCGGTAGATCCGCCGGTGGATCCGCAGTAGCCGATAATCTCGCCTGCTCGCACATATTGACCGGTTTTTACAATAAAGTGGGTCATATGCATATAACGGGTAACGAAGCCGTCTTTATGATCGATATTTACATAGTAGCCTGCGCCGCCTGCCTCATAAGCAGCTCTGGTTATCACGCCGCTACGGGCAGCCACAATAGGTCTTCCTGTAGGGGCGGATAAGTCTACGCCGTAGTGGAACCGCCAGTCACCGTGGATGGGATGCCAGCGATAACCGAAGGGACTGGAAAAATAGTCGTATTTCATAGGAAGCAACCAAGTCACACCGTCTACCACCATGCTGTACCCGGTGTTGTACACAGGTTTCTGGGAAGCCAGCCAGTCCTGATACTCTTTGTCCTTGGCTGCATCATAATCATCTTCCAATTTATCCAACTTGCCGTTGGTCTGGCTTTCTTTTTCCTCAACCTTTTCAATCAGCTCTTTAAATTCTTCACCGGTTTCAATCAACTGCTTCAGCAGCGCATCCGTTTCAGCACGAGCGCTGTCTAACTGCGCTGAAGAATCCTCCAGCTCTTTTTTACTCTCCTCCAGAGCGGTCTTTTCGGCCTCTAAATCGGCTTTTGCCTGCTTGACTGACTCAGCCGCTTGATTCAATTCTTGCAGACGGCGCTGGTCGGATGCGGCAATCTCTTCAATCATACTCAGACGGTCCAGCAAATCCGAGAAGCTGTTGGCCTTAAACAAAACAAGCCAATAGGAAATCTGTCCGTCTTCTTCCATAACACGGATACGCTCTTTATACGCAGCATTCAGCTTCTCGTAGCGAGCAGTAGCCGCTTCCAATTCTGCCTGCTTATCTGCAATCAGTTCGCCGTAAGAGATAATCTGTGTGTTGATGTTTTGCACCTGCTGATGCAGTAGTGCTATCTGCTGGTCAATCACATTTTTTTGGGCAACAATATCTTCCATCTTGTCCATATTGTCGGAAAGCTTTCCCTCCAACTGGGCAAGCTGCGCCTGTATTTCTTTTTTTTGTGTTTTCAGCGCGTCGATTTCTTTTTTTATTTCGCTGGAAGATTTTGCCGCACTGACATACGTAGGCAGAATGCCTGCAATAATACCGAAAATCATCAGTGCCGCTAAAAGGCCCGCCAAAAGACTTACCCAAAATTTTCTTTGATTCATTATATCCTCCTTAGGATAACTGTAGCCAAACCGCCTTCGCAGTCCGTTTTTTATACTATTATACATCCATAAACTTGCGGATAGACGTCCAACTGCCCACAACACCCACAAACAGACCAGCAGCGGCAAAGGTTGCCACCATAGGCTGCAAAAGCTGGGTAAAAGGTACAAAGCTGAACAACTTCAACGTATCCGCCTCCATAAGCCGATTTACCAAGAAATTATACATGGCCCACTCAAGGAAGAAGGCAATTGTTGCGCCCAGCATGCCCAATACAAAGCCCTCCACCACAAAGGGAAGGCGAATAAAGCCGTTGGTAGCGCCCACCATCTTCATGATTGAAATCTCTTCTTTTCGATCGTACATAGCAAGCTTGACTGTATTGGAGATAATGAGCAAACTCACAATCAGCAGTACACCAACGACGGCAACAGAAGCAATACGCAGAATATTCTGCAATGTGGAGAAGCCTTCTGCCAATTCAAACGCAGCATTTACCTTTACGATACCGGCAATGCCCTCCAATTGCGCCACGGTTTCCGCCATCAGTTCATTGTCCTCCAGCACCACCACATACCGATGACGCAAGTCGGAAGGGACAAGACCGCCAAAGGCCTTATCTCCCTCATGATCAGCGATGAAATCGTTCAAGGCCTCTTCCCGGGTCTTAAAAATTGCTCTATGTACATTTTCTAGCTGGTTGATTTTTGTGCCAATACTTCTGGCCTCAGCGTCCGTCAGGTCGCTATTCACATAGGCCACAATTTCATTGGTCTTATTCAAATTCTCCACCATGATATTTACATTGTATACCAAGCTGGAAAAGCTGCCCACAATCAACAGGCAGGCCACTGTGACAATCACAGCCGCGAAGGACATAAACCCGTGGAGAAAAATCCCACGAATACCCTCTCGTATCAAATATCTAAGATTTGTTATCTTCATAATCTGTAATATCCATCCATTCCGTCGTGGACCACAAGACCCTCATTAATAGCGATGACACGCTTGCCGAATCTTTCCACCAAATCCCGCTCGTGGGTGACCACCAGCATCGTGGTGCCCAAATTGTTAATCTCCTGCAGCAGGCTCATAATTTCCAAAGACATGGCAGGGTCCAGGTTACCGGTAGGCTCGTCGGCAATGATGGTAGAGGGGTTATTGACCAAGGCTCTGGCAATCGCCAAGCGCTGCTGCTCACCGCCGGACAACTCCGTAGGGTGACGGTGTCTCTTACTGCCCAGTCCAACCAATTCCAAAATATAAGGCACCCGTTCCCGGATTTCCCGTTCCCGTGCACCGATAGCGCGCATGGCAAAGGCCACATTCTCAGACACGGACTTGGTGTCAATCAGGCCGAAATCCTGAAAAACAACGCGGACCGTACGACGCATATAAGGAATTTCCCGCTTGCGAATTCTCTCTAAAGAATATCCGTTCACATGCACAGTGCCGGAGGTGGGCTTCAGTTCTCCGGTAATCAGCTTTATAATCGTGGACTTGCCGGAACCGGACGGACCCACCAAGAACGCAAACTCACCGTCTTCAATCTGCATAGAAATACCACGCAGAGCGTGGGCCCCTACACTATAAGACTTTATCACTTTTGAAAACTCAATCATAGTTGTTTCTCCAAGATAGCAATGTAACCAAATTGTAACACATTGTAAACGTATTGTCAATGAAGAGGGGCTGAAAATTACTGGAAATCTATTAAGAATCCGTAAATTCTCCAAAAAAACCGGATTTTTACACGACTTTGAGCCGCACCTCATGTGCGGCTCAAAGAAATATACCTTTATCTAGTATCCCGAGAGGACAAGTATTTGCGAACCATCAGCGCCACCTTAAAGACGATAGCATGGTCAAACTGCCGCAAATCCAAGCCGGTGAGTTTCTTAATTTTCTCCAAGCGGTACACCAAAGTGTTCCGGTGGACAAAGAGTTTCCGAGAGGTTTCGGACACGTTGAGGTTATTCTCGAAGAACTTGTTGATGGTAAACAGGGTTTCCTGGTCAAGCGCATCAATAGAACTCTTCTTAAACACTTCAGACAGGAAAATCTCGCACAGAGTGGTAGGCAGCTGATAAATCAATCGGCCGATACCCAAATTCTCATAGTTGATGATACTCTTTTCGGTGTCAAAAACTTTACCCACATCAATGGCTGTCTGTGCTTCCTTGTAGGCATCCGCCAGCTCACGCAGGTGCTCTGCCACAGTACCGATACCAATGACGGACTTGATAAAGAGTTCATTTTTCAATGTGTCTTCCACACTGCGGGCAATCTTCTCCAAATCCTCGTTGGTGGTGGAAGCAGCCAGTTGCTTAACAATTGCAATGTCCGTTTCGTTGATGCTCAACACAAAGTCCTGCATTTTATCCGGGAACAGACCGGACAGCACATCTACTGTTGTCACATCGCTGCGGCCAATCTGGCGTACTAAAAACACCGCTCTGGGCGCATCGGTGGCAAAATGCAGTTCCTTGGCACGGATATAGATATCGCCGGGTAGAATATTGTCCATAATAATATTCTTTACAAATGTTCCCCGGTCGTGCTTTTCCTCATAGTAGGCTTTTGCATCATTTAATGCAATATAGGCTATGTTGCAGAACACCTTCGCCTGCTCGTCATCACCGGAACAAAATGCGGCATACTCCAAATAATTGGCATTGTTCATAATCGCGCGGAAGGTCTTTTGGGCGAAGGTAACGGTCTGCTCTCCGCTACCGGTGATTTTTACCACAGCATCCGGCCAACGCTCACCTAACATAAACGCATCTGTACAGGAAACAACACAGCCTTCACTGTCAACGACTCCAAATACACGGTCGGATACATCTTTTAATTGCTGAATTACACTTTGAAAAACATTGTTTGCCATTTCCCAGGCCTCCCATAGAAAGTTGCACAAATACGCATTTCACAAAATTGCCCTATTATTATACATTCAATTTGCACATTTTGCAAGTGCCATTTGACATTTTATTGCAAAATCCATCGGTTTTTTAGGTATTATACCAGTATTTCCAATACAAGCTGATTTAAAGAGACGGGAAAATAACACAAGCAGGCCCTTTCCCTTCGTCATTTTGCCATTTCTAAAAGAGTTTAGAAATCTCTTCCTCCGTCAGCTCACGCACCTGTCCTCTGGGCAAATTCCCAAGCGTAAGTGTCCCCTCTTGCCGGCGTTCCAGATATATGACCGGCATATTTCGGGAAGCCAGCATTCGACGCACTTGATGGTATTTGCCCTCACAGACAGTCACAAAGCTCTCTCCCGGGCCCACAGGCTCCAAAACCGCAGCCAGGCACCGAGTTCCATCCCCCAGTATGAGTCCGTCCGCAAAAGCCGCCACATCCTCCGGTCCGGCTGTTCCCTCATGGCGGGCATAGTAGCGCTTGGGCACCTCTTTTTTAGGAGAAATAAGCCGGTGGAGCAATTCTCCGTCATTGGTAAACAGCAACAGCCCCTCGGTAGCTTTGTCTAACCGGCCCACCGGCTTTAAATCCAAGTGCTTATAAGCCGCAGGCAACAGCTCCATAACCGTTCTGTCGGTTTTGTCTTCCGTTGCAGTCACATAACCTGCCGGCTTGTTAAGCATAACCACTACCCTGCCCTGTCGATTTAGGGTTTCGCCGTCCAGTGTAATCATCTGCGTATTGGGATCCAGCTTATAGCCGCTGTCACGCTCCGGCTTGCCGTCAATCGATACTCTGCCGGCCTTAATGATTGTCTTTACCTGACTGCGGGTACCTACGCCGCAATCGCACAGGAATTTGTCCAACCGTTCCATACTTCTCCGTTCTACCGTTCCTGTAACCGGAATACGCTTGTAGTGTGAATCTGGAACAGGAGGGATTTATTATGATGGTAATGACCGCCAAGGTCGATATCAAAAAAGTCATTGCTGCGCTAGCAGCCGTCGTCGGTGTCATCATCGCTTTGATTTTGCTGCTGGGAGGAGGAAATTCTTCCGCCCCCACCGCCGCCCCATCACTGGCCGGCAACGACGGCAGGGTGCAATTCTTAAACAGCTTAGGCTGGGAGGTGAGTGCTTCGCCGGTAGAGTCCGGACAGGTGCGAATTCCCCAGGAGCAAAAGCAAGTCTTCAGCCGCTATAACGATTTGCAAAAAAGCGCCGGATACGACCTAAGTCAGTTCGCCGGAAAAACCGTCATGCGCTACGTATACAAGGTCAGCAATTACCCCGATGCCACCGCACCGGTATATGCCACGCTGCTGATTTACAAGAACCAAGTCATCGGCGGTGACATCACCAATACCGCCGCAAACGGCACTATGCAGGCACTGACCAAGTTGAGCCATCGGGATGCGGAATAGTTTTTTTATTGTATCACACAATCCCCGCCTTGACAAGCAGTGGAGAATATGCTATGCTGATGGCAACTTCATAAACGATCTTCAGGGCAGGGTGAAATCCCCGACCGGCGGTAAAAGTCCGCGAGCGCTTTTGTGCTGAATCGGTGTAATTCCGATACCGACTGTACAGTCAGGATGGAAGAAGATATTTTTATCGGAATTTTTGCGCCCTGGGTGTTTTATGCCCAGGGTCTATTTTTATGTACGGGGTGGTATTATGGCGGAATTATGGAAACAGATACAGGACAATCTCTTATTTTTAATATGTTGCATGGGGATTATTGCCCTGCTTGCCATACTGGCACATGTGGCGGAGCGGTTTCTGCCTGCAACGCGGCGTACCACCAAGGCGCGGCGTCTGTGCACCGTTGCCATCTGCTCTGCCATTGCGGCGGTGCTCCACATGTTGGACTTTCCCCTGCCGTTTCTGGCTCCGGAATTCTATAAGCTGGACTTCTCCGAGCTGCCGGTGATGCTGTGTGGCTTTTATTTGGGACCCTCTGCCGCCGTAGCCTGCGAGGCTGTAAAAATTCTTTTGAAGCTGTTGTTGAAGGGCACCAGCACCGCCTTTGTGGGTGACTTTGCCAATTTCGTAGTGGGCTGCAGCCTGGTGCTTCCGGCGGCTATTGTGTATCACACCAAAAAAAGCCGCGCCAGCGCCCTGTGGGGCTTGGTACTGGGCACCGTCGTCCTGACCACCTTTGGCAGCTTTTTCAATGCCGTTTACCTGCTGCCCAGATTCTCCCAGCTTTACGGCCTGCCCTTGGACAGCATTATCGCCATGGGCAGCAAAATCAACAACAGCATTCAGTCCCTGCAAAGCTTTGTGCTGTTGGCGGTGGCACCTCTGAATCTCATCAAGGGAACTGCAATTTCCGTACTGACACTTCTGCTGTACAAAAGGGTAGCCAGACCTCTGTTCGGCAAATAATTGCAATGCTTTCGGAGGAACATGCACCTATGAGTACTGTCAATTATAAGCGAACAAAATTTACCTGTTTCTTCAACTTTCCTGCCATCGCTCCCGCATTTATTCTGCCGCCTATTTTGTTCTATACCTTCCGGCAGATGTACGGCATCTCCTATACTCTGCTTGGCACCCTTGTTTTGGTGAACTTCTGTACCCAGCTGGGCGTTGACCTTCTGTTTACCTTCTTCTCCAAACATTTCAATCTGCACAAGGCTCTGCGAACCATGCCGCTGCTACACGCATTGGGCTTGCTGATTTACGCACTGATTCCCACCCTGTTTCCCCAGCATGCCTATATCGGTCTTGTGATTGGCACCTTTGTTTTTTCCGTTGCTGCCGGTCTTTCCGAGGTGTTAATCAGCCCAACTGTTGCGGCTATGCCCTCGGACAATCCGGAACGGGACATGAGTGCACTGCACTCCCTATTCGGCTACGGCTCTGCCGCCGTTGCTCTGCTCAGTACCCTGTTTTTATGGGTGTTCGGTACAGAAAACTGGGTGTATTTGACCCTGCTTTTGGCCATTCTCCCTTTGATTACCTTCTATCTTTTCTGCACCTCTCCCCTGCCGGAAATTACCATGAACCAAGACACCTCTGCCGCTGCTGCAAAGCGAAAGAGCAAGGGGCTGATTCTGTGCATGGTGTGCATTTTTCTGGGAAGTGCCGCAGAAAACACCATGACCAACTGGATTTCCGTATTTATGGAAAATGCACTTCAGATGCCGAAAATGCTGGGCGACATCTTTGGTCCGGTCTCCTTCTCTCTGCTGCTGGCGCTTACAAGAACCCTGTATGCCAAGTATGGCAAAAACATCTACAATATCCTACTGTGCAGCATGGCAAGCGCCAGCGTTTGTTATATGGTGGCAGGCATCTCCTCTAACGCAGTTGTGGCAATCATTGCCTGTATGTTCACCGGTGTATGCACCTCGATGCTGTGGCCGGGTACCTTAATCCTCATGGAGGAGAAATTCCCCAATCCCGGTATAGCTGCCTATGCCCTCATGGCCGCCGGCGGAGACTTTGGTGCCTCGGTGGCACCTCAGGGACTGGGAATCGTGGTGGATACGGTTACTGCCAGCGATTGGGCAAATCAACTGGGAGAACAGCTCTCCCTCTCTGCCGAGCAAATCGGCATAAAGGTGGGCATGTTTGCCGCCGCAATGATTCCCATTTTGGGTATAATCGTACTGCTCTATATAAAAAAATTCTTCTCGAAAGCCGCATAAAAACCGGGCGGATTGCAGTTTAAATTGCAACCCGCCCATTGATATCAAGCAGTTTTTAGCGCATCCGAATACGCTATCGTCTCATCTCATATCCTAATCTGCAAGAAATCTGTTCTTTACTTTTCCGCAAAAACTCTGTATAATAAAGGAAACTACCCAAAGGAGGTACCACGCGTGCCAAAACAGCTTTACAGAGTGCTGTTGATTGTATTTTCTGCAGTATTCCTTATCAGTTCCGGTTTTGTTGTAAATGCCGTTATCCAGTCTAAAAAGCAGCAGAAGCAGTTTGATGAACTGTCCAATATGGTGGAACAGGCCCAACAGGGACTGATACCCACACCCCCCATAACAAACAACAAACCAAACGATTCCAATGATACAACGACCGGCGAGACTACGGAAACTACAGAAACTACGGATGGCACACCGTCTCCGGAACCCACCGGCCCTCCCAGTATCACAGGACCGGTGCTTCAGGCCCCCACACACATGATCGTAAAGAACCCGGTGACTGGGCAAAACGTAACGGTTCTGCGGGAGTATGCAATGATTTATGCAATGAATCCCGATTTGGTCGGCTGGATAAAAATTGACGGCACCAAGATCAATTATCCGGTCATGCAGACCCCGGACCGGCCCAATTATTACCTGGACCGGGATTTCTATGGTAAGGACAGTGTGTACGGCTGTATCTATGCTGCAGAAGCCGCAGACATCAATGCCCCCTCCGACAATATTACTATCTACGGACATAAGATGAAGGACGGCTCCATGTTTGCAGCTTTACAGGACTACAAGAAGAAGAAATTCTACGAAAGCCACCCTTATATTACCTTTGATACCCTCAACGAGCATCACACCTATCAAATCATATCTGTATTTAAAATTTCCACCACTGTTAATTATAATTTTCCCTACCACACCTTTGTGGACGGTAATGAAACGTCCTTCGCAACGTTTGTAAAAAAATGCAAGGATTTGTCCCTGTATGACACCGGTATAGATGCGGTATACGGCGACAAGCTGATTACCCTCTCCACCTGCGATCATACGATCCGCGACGGACGGCTAGTGGTAGTTGCCAAGCGAATATCCTAACGGGATCCCCATAGTTTATCCGCTTTCCCAGTATTCTTTATTACAATTGTGCAGGGATATACACTATATACTTTCAAAAGCCTCGAATCCACTTCGGTTTTCTTGAGGCACTCGTAGCGAAACATGTAAAAAATGATACGGCAATATAGACTGCCCCAGTTTGTGCTGTCTGCACAAACTGGGGCAGTTTACTACCTACATGTTATCGTTCTTCGCGGAAATAGGAAAGACCCAAGCTCTGGGGAGGTTGGTGCTCACGCTTTTTCCGCATACTGGTGATAATCAGCACCAGTATGGTGACAATATAGGGGAGCATCTTAAACAGCTCCTTACCGGCAAAACTAACACCGGGAATGTAGCTACTGGCTACATATAAAGCGCCAAATACTATAGAGCCCAAAATTGCCCAATTGGGTTTCCATACGGTGAAAATTACCAATGCAATGACCAGCCAGCCAATGGCGTCCACACAGTACTCCCAGTTTCCGTTCAGATAGTCCATGATGAAAGACAGTCCGCCTAGACCTGATATAGCACAACCGATACTCGTGGCAACGTACCGATACAGGGGTACATTGATACCGGCAGCATCGGCGGTAGCAGGGCTTTCGCCCACCGCCCGCAGGTGCAGTCCCACACGGGTTTTATTGAGGATATAGGTTGTAACCAATGCAATGGCCAGGGCTAGATATACGAATATACCGTAACCGAAAACCAACTTACCAAAGGAACCCATGCTGTCAGCAAAGGAAAGCGATGCGGTAAAATATTTGCTTCCCTTTGTAAAAATGACGGTGGCCTCGCTGATAATATACTCGGACATACCCACACCCAGGGTAGTGATGGCCAAACCGGTCACATTCTGATTGGCACGGAGGGTGACGGTGAAAAAGCTGAACAGAAGACCCATCAATGCACCGCCAAGCAGTGCTGCCAATAGCGGAATCAGCACTGCCAGTATAGGCACTACATTTACGCCCACTGCGGTAAAATAGATATACTCTGCATAGCAACCGCAGGCAGCACTCACGCACATAACGCCGGGAATACCAAGATTTAGGTGACCTGCCTTTTCTGCAATGGTCTCACCGGTAGAGCCCAGCAGAAAGGACATGCCCAATCGGATTGCACTAATAAGAAAGGCTATCATTATACATTCTCCTTTCTGTTTTTGCTCAGCACGATACGGTATTGCAGGAAAAATTCACAGCCGATAATAAACAGCAGAATGATACCG
>JBGVPJ010000117.1:0-4521 GCA_045126955.1 Faecousia sp. | reverse complement strand
CAAAAATCGCACAAAGGAATCGACTATGAAAGAAATACTGACTTATGTAATTGAAAACAGGATTCTGCAGAAGCTGACATTGAGTAAGTGTGCAGACAAGGATATTCTCCGCACCACCGGCAGACTGATTGAGATAAAGGGCAGTCTGTTCCTTGCGCTGGAAAGCTTTTACAGCAACGGCAAAGCCATGCAAAAGAACATTCCGGCCGACCAAGCACCGGATGCGATTGCACATATGCTGCCCAATGAATATAAGCAGATGAATATTGTGACTTCCGGAGGAAACTGTGAGGTCAAGGTTTCCAAAAAGGATAAGGTTACCATTCTCGACCACATCAAACGAAATTCAGCAGAAACGGTGAATTTAGAACACAATCGGAAAAAGCAGTATATTATCCCCGCCAATACACCGGTTGACTTTCTGATTGCTCTGGGTGTGCAGGACCCGCAGGGGTTTATATACGATAAAAAACGCTCAAAATTCCGTCAAATCAACCGTTTTCTTGAGATTGTTGCGGATGTGGAAAGCAGCATTGTCACAGATAAGGATTTGTACATCTTGGATTTGTGCTGTGGAAAAAGCTATCTGAGCTTTGCCTTGTACTACTATTTTACCACAGTCCGTGGCTACAATGTAACCATGGACTGTGTGGACCTAAAGAAGGATGTTATTGCACTTTGTTCCGGTTTGGCAGAAAAGCTGAATTATACCGGTCTGCACTTTATAGCCGGTGATATCCGTAGCTTCCCGATTCAAAGAACACCGGATTTAACCGTTTCTCTGCACGCCTGCGATATTGCCACAGATATTGTGCTAGCCAAAGGAATTGACTCCGGCTCTCGGGTAATCCTGTCCACACCCTGTTGCCACCACGAAATGATGCATCAATTAAAACCACAAGGTAACTATACGGATTTTCTTTTGGAGCATTCCATTTTAAAGCAAAAGCTTGCCGACGCAGCTACCGACGCCCTTCGTTGCAAGGTGCTTCAGATTCACGGGTATGATGTAACCGCCTTGGAGCTGATCGACCCGGAGGAAACACCGAAAAACGTGTTGATTCGCGGTATTAAGCGGAATAATATCTCTGCAAGCCGAATTGAACAGCTCAAATCCGAGTATGACGAAATTTGTACACAGCTTGGAATTCACCCATATCTTTTTGATGGATACGTAAAATAAAAAACAGGCCGATATACGGCCTGTTTTTTATTGAATTTTTCAGGATGCTTACCTTTCAACCGTTAATAAATAATCCATTCAATTCCTGTGCATACTACTGCATACGAGGTGATAAAATGGATTCTATATGGTTAAACGGTCCTAAAATGCCGGAATTTCCAACATTAGCCCAAAACATCAATACTGATGTTTTGGTAATCGGCGGTGGTATTGCCGGGATTCTTTGTGCCTATATGCTTAAACTTTCCGGTGTAGATGTGACACTTGTGGAGGCAAAACGACTTTGTAGCGGTGTTACAGGGAAAACAACCGCTAAAATCACATCTCAGCATGGTCTGATTTATGACACACTTTTGCATAGATTCGGCGCAGAAAAAGCCGGACTCTATCTAAAATGCAATCAAGAGGCTTTGGCACATTATCGTAACCTATGTGGCCATATTGACTGTGATTTTCAGGAGCAGGATGCCTTTGTATACTCTGTCAGCAAACGCCAAAGTCTTGAGAATGAACTAAAAGCACTGGATATCATCGGCTACCCTGCCGAATTTGTGGAAACAACAGCACTTCCCTTCCCTACGTTAGGCGCTATTCGGTTCCCCGGACAGGCACAATTTCATCCAATTAAATTCCTGTCAGCAATCGCAAAGGACCTGCAAATTTACGAAAACACCAAAGCAGAAGAGATAAGCGGCGGGACGGTTCGAACAAATCGCGGTGACATCCGTGCCAAAGCCATTGTTGTTGCCACTCATTTTCCGTTTCTAAACAGACACGGCAGTTATTTTTTGAAGCTTTACCAACAGCGCTCTTATGTGATGGGACTAAACCATGCCGAAAATGTAGACGGTATGTATATCGGAGCAGAATATCCAAACCTCTCCTTTCGAAATTATGAAGGCACACTTTTACTGGGCGGCTGCGGTCACAGAACGGGAAAAAATGGTGGAGGCTGGAGCGAGCTTACCCATTGGGCACACCGCTACTATCCAAAATCCAAATGCGAGTATCGCTGGGCAACGCAGGACTGCGTAACACTCGATGGTCTGCCTTACGTCGGCCGATATTCCAAGAATACACCCAATTTGTATGTGGCAACAGGTTTCCAGAAATGGGGCATGACCACCGCTATGGCAGCAGCCAACATTCTAAAGGACTTGATAACAGACAAGGACAATCCCTATGCCAAGCTATTCTCGCCTTCCAGAACCATTCTGCGCCCGCAGCTGGCAGTAAACGGATTGGAAACTACGAAAAACCTCTTAAGCTTCCGCACACCCCGCTGTTCCCACATGGGCTGTGCCCTAAAATGGAATGCACAGGAGCACTCCTGGGACTGTGCCTGCCACGGCTCCCGTTTTTCAGAAACCGGTGAGATATTAGACAACCCGGCAACGAATGTTCTAAAAAGAACCGATGCACGTTGATAAGACCGTTCCTGTTATCCATGGATGCAGCGACACCAAAAATATGCACAAAAGGAAATCGGATTTAATTTCAAAAAACAGAAAAAGTCCAGTTAAACTGGACTTTTTCTACATATTGAGCCTATAAAAAATCGTTTACATGTTTTATATGCTTATAATTTCTTCATTGCTGCTTCACTTTGCTCCAACTGAGCAATCAAATCTCTCGCCTTCGTAGCCTTATCCCGAATATCAGCAACCACCGCTTCCGGTGCACGGGAGGTGAAGTTCTCGTTGCTCAGCTTGCCTTCCAGGCTCTGCAGGTTCTTCTGCGCCTTTTCCAGCTCCTTGGCAATGCGCTCCAACTCCTTGGCCACATCCACCAGCTGTCCCATAGGAATATAGAGCTTGGCCACATTGGTGGCACAGCATACCATACCATCCAAATTCTCCGGCTCCTTATCCAGCATGGTAATGGAATCGGCATAGGCAAGCCGCTGCATAAAGCCCTCACCCTCAACAAAAATCTGAGGCTTGGAGGTCAGCACATACAGAGCAGCCTTCTTAGAGGGAGGAACATTCATCTCAGCACGGCGGTTACGGATGGCACGGATGGCCTCCATAACGGATTCCATCTGATCTTCCTCTACCTTAAACTGCAAATCTTCTCGGAACATAGGCCACTGAGCAACAATCAGTGCATCACCCTCATGGGGCAGGCTCTGCCAAATTTCTTCTGTGATAAAGGGCATGAAGGGATGCAAAAGGCGCAGTGTTTGGTCAAGCACATACACAAGCACTTGCAGAGCGGTCTGCTTCTGAGCGGCATCCTCACTGTACAGTCTTGCCTTTGTCAGTTCAATATACCAGTCACAGTAGGTGTCCCACAGGAAGTCGTACACCTTCTGCACCGCAACGCCCAGCTCGTATTTCTCAAGATTTTCAGTAACCTCGGCAATCAGCGTGTTCAGCTTGGACAGCACCCACTTATCGGCAATGGTAAGCTTATCTGTTGCAGGCAGCTGATTTTTTGCGTCCTCGCCAAGGTTCATCAGCACATAGCGGCTGGCGTTCCACAGCTTATTGGCAAAGTTCCGCATTGCTTCGCATCGCTCCACATAAAAGCGCATATCATTGCCGGGTGCATTGCCGGTGACCATGTTCATACGCAGAGCATCACAGCCGTACTTATCAATCATTTCCAGAGGATCAATGCCGTTGCCAAGAGATTTGGACATCTTACGGCCCTTATCATCACGAACGAGGCCGTGAATCAACACTGTGTGGAAAGGTGTCTTTCCGGTCTGCTCACAGCCGGAGAAAATCATTCTGGCAACCCAGAAGAAGATGATATCATAACCGGTGACAAGAACATCTGTAGGATAGAAATAATCCAAATCCTCTGTCTTTTCAGGCCAACCCAGAGTTTCGAAGGGCCACAGAGCAGAGCTGAACCAGGTATCAAGGACATCGGGGTCACGCTCAATGTTGGTGCTTCCACACTTCTCACACTTACAAGCATCCGTCCTTGAAACGGTGATATGACCACATTCAGCACAGGTCCATGCCGGAATCTGGTGACCCCACCACAGCTGACGGGAGATACACCAGTCACGGACGTTTTCCATCCAGTTTATATAGGTTTTGCTGAAGCGATCGGGGACAAACTTGGTCTCCCCTTCCTTCACCACCCGAAGCGCTTCTTCTGCCAAAGGCTTCATTTTAACGAACCACTGTGCAGAGATAATAGGTTCGACATCATTGTGACAGCGATAGCAGGTGCCCACATTGTGGGAGTAATCCTCCACCTTGACCAAATAACCTTGCGCATCCAGATCGGCAACGATGGCCTTTCTGGCATCATAACGGTCCATACCCTCATACTTACCGCCGTAGCTATTGATGACACCGTTATCATCCAGCACTCGGATA
>JBGVPJ010000116.1:0-7317 GCA_045126955.1 Faecousia sp. | reverse complement strand
CGCAGCGGCGGATTCATCTTAAATCTGCCATCCTCCTGCAGGTCACTGTCATCCATTGTTAAATAGTGGGGACCGGTTTCGCAGGTCACATTCACGCCTCTCGCTTTGGCCTGCCGAATCAGCTCCACACTCTCCTTAGTGGAGATATGGCACACATGATAAGCGCAGCCGATTTCTTCTACCAAGCGCAAATCCCGGGCAATCTGCAAGTATTCACTGGCACTGCAGATTCCCTTATGGTTATGGTCTGCGGCGTACTGTCCGTCATGGATATAACCGCCGTTTAAAAGGCTGTTCACCTCACAATGGGCAACAATCATTTTACCAAGCGCCTTTGCCCGTTTCATAGCCTGCCGCATCAAGTCATCGCTCTGCACGCCCCGTCCGTCATCGGAAAAGCCAATGCAATTGGGCGCCATTCCCTCCAAATCAGCAAGCACTTCACCCTTTTCTCCCACAGTAATTGCTCCGTAGGGATAGACGTGAATCATCGCCTGTTCTTCAATTAACTTTAACTGCTCACCCAAATGTTCCACGCTGTCCGGTACCGGCTTTAAATTGGGCATAGTGCATACCGCTGTATAGCCGCCTCTTGCAGATGCTTTTGTGCCGCTTTCGATCGTCTCTTTATAAGAAAATCCCGGCTCACGGAAATGCACATGCACATCACAAAAGCCGGGAAAAACAGCATATTCAGAAACGTCATCAAGGGACAATCCATCCATCAAAGGAGCACAACCGGAAACAATATCACCATTGCAGAAACCAACCGCTTTCAGCTTCATCATTTCCATAACCTCCCATCATGCATTGTCTATGCAAGTATATCACAGAGCGCAGACTTTGTCAAATCCGGAAGGCTAAATTTGAGTCAAAAAACTACACAAATTATTGGTGTTCAAAAAGGGTCTGTGTGTCCAAATCCACAAAGGGATATGCACGGTGCCAGACGCCGTCTGTTTTCTTCAGGGTGCTGCGATGCTCACTGAGCAAGCGCACAATGTTATACACATCAATCCAGATCTCGGAATTGCACTCCTTTTGACTCTCGTCGAACACCAGTTGCATCCCAAAATGCAAGTGAACGGTTTCGATATTATTGATATTCTCCTGGTCGGAATAGCCGGTTCGGCCCATAAAACCGATGATATCTCCCGGTTGAACGATTTTTCCCACAGTCATATCCTTGGCAAAGGGTGTGTTCTTCTGCAGATGGGCATAATAGTAGTACCGCTTGGAGTCAAAGGAACGGATACCGATGCGCCAACCGCCGTAGCGGTTCCAACCCATAGCTTCCACAATACCCCCTTCTACCGCAATAATTGGTGTTCCCAAGCCGCCCATCAGGTCATTGCCCAAGTGCTTTCGGGCAAAGCCAAAGGAACGGCTGTTGCCGAAATCCGAGCAATGGCTGTAGCCGTAACCGGCCGCAATGGGGCTGAAGGCTTTTAAGCCATAGACCGGCTTCCACTGACCATTGATTTGGATGGCATAGTTACCCAAAATGCCGCCCAGCACCGCAGTAAAAGACGCATGATAGTAGTCATAGTATTTGTATAGGTCTCCCAACAGCTCCTGTGGGGATTTATTTCCTTGTAAATCCTTCACCGCTTTTTTTACGGATGTCAAGCCACATTTACCGCCGGTACGGCAAGCCGCCAACGCTAACACATCGATCCAACTGATGTGCTTTTCCTTCTCTGCTGTTTCAATATCCACATCCATGGCATAATGAAGAGATTCGTAGGGCACGGAAAAATCCACCCATTTAATCGTCTCAGCCTGTGCAGGAAGACCGGGAAGTAAGGCTAGTATTAAGAGAAAAAGAATCCACCGTTTCACAAAACCACCTCGTATGGTAGTTTGTGAAACGGCAGAAAAAACATACCTTACAATTATTTCAAGTCCCTGCGGATGCCATCGGCTATACGATATATGTCCTCCATGGTTTTGATGGACGAAATCTGCTCTTTATAATAATTGGCGTAAGCAACACCTCTGAGATACCAGGCAAAGTGCTTTCTCGCCTCTAAGCATGCAATGTGCTCGCCCTTATCTTCAAGCGCAAGTTCAAACTGCCGTACGGCAACATCCACGCGTTTTGAAAGTACGGGGCGCTGATACTCATCCTCGCCCGACAGTGCATTTGCCGCATCGGCAAATACCCAAGGGTTGCCGAAGGAGGCTCTGCCAATCATAATGCCGTCAGCCTTGGTCCATTTCAGGCATTTTACCGCTGTCTGCCCATCCACAATGTCCCCATTGGCAAGAACAGGTATCGATAACTGTGCCTTTACCTTTGCAATCATGTCCCAGTCAGCAACACCGGAATAGAGCATGCTCCGAGTTCTGCCATGGACGGTGAGCATAGCAGCGCCGCAGTCTTCCATCCGTTTGGAAAAATCCAGCACATTTATACTGCCCTTGTCCCAGCCAAGACGGCACTTGACCGTTACCGGAACATCAACAGCATTCACAACCGCTTTCACGATCTCCCCTGCCAGCTCCGGAGTGCGCATCAGTCCGCAGCCGTCACCGCTGCCCGCAATTTTCGGCATGGGGCAGCCCATATTGATATCCAAAAAGTCACAGCCTGAGATTTCAAGGGCAAGCCGAGCACCCTCTGCCATAATCTGAGGGTCATTGCCAAAAATCTGCGCGCCGCATAGGCTCCCCGCATTTTTTCGCAGGAGTGCCGCGCTCTTTTTGTCCTTATACACCAGTGCCCGGGAGGAAACCATCTCCGTGACGGTGATATTAGCACCCAATTCCGCACAAACGGTACGGAATGCCCAGTCAGTCACACCGGCCATTGGCCCTAATGCTATTGGGTTATTCACTTGTAAACTGCCGATTTTCATACCGCTCACCTCCCGAATACCGGGAGATTATAGCATAAAACCGATAATTTTGCAAGCTAAATGAGAATGGTCAACAGCCATACCAATCCTGTGGTCAACGCACCGGCGCAGGCCCATACGGAGCCGTAGAGCGCAAGGTTCTGCTTTTTTTCTTTACCGGAGCTGTGGAGAAGTTTGTCCGCAGTCTTGAGGAGCATTTCGTCGGTTATCCCCTCTCTGCCCACCGCCTCGTCCTTCAGTATAAAAATCGCCTGGTCAAAGAGCTTTTGGTCCGGCGCATGTACCACAATCACCTGTCGGGAAATACCTTTTACCATAAATAACCGCCTCCTTTTTTAGGCAGTATACCCTGTGGAAAAATTTTCATACTGCGCCATGACACATAATTCACCATTTCTCTTTTGGTACTTTCGTGAGGGACGTCGGTTAAGCGGTTTTTTAAATTTTTATGCCGCCCGCAGTTACGGGCGGCAGTTTTCGTTTATTCTTGGTCTGTAGGACGCTTATAGCGGCCCTGTGGCCCCCATTCCGGCAGGGGCAGGCGCTGCATAGCGCCGAAGATTCGTTCCTTCAAATCCGGGTAAGTAGCGCTCAAATCGTACACCAGCTCCTTAATCTCCTCCCGCTTGGTATGCTTGTCCACAGGGCAGCGATTATGGAGTACAGGCAAATTCTGTCGGGTGACGAAGCTGTCAATTGTTCGCTCGTGGATATAGAGCATAGGGCGAATCTGAATGATGCCCGTTCTATCCAAATCCGTCACAGGTTGGAAGCAGCTGATGCGTCCCTCATAAATTAAACTCATCATAAAAGTCTCCACCGCATCGTCATAGTGGTGACCCAATGCCAGTTTGTTCAGTCCCCTGTCCAAAAGTGCCTGGTTTAATGCGCCACGGCGCATTTTGGAGCACATGGAGCAGGGATTCTTCTCTTTCCGGTAGTCAAAAATGATGGGGCCAATCTCCGTCTTCACCAGGTGAAACGGCACGTCCAATTCCTTGCAGAGCTTCTCAATACCGGAGAAGTCCATACCCAGTCCCATGTCGACGGTAATGGCCTCCAAGGAAAACGGCTTGTGGTTATACTTTCTCAGCTCTGCAAGGAAAACCAGCAGTGCCAGTGAGTCCTTACCCCCTGACACGCCCACACCAATTTTATCCCCGGTCTCTATCATATTATAGTCCTCTACGCATCGGCGCACCAGACCAATCAGTTTTTGCATAATTCTCCTCCAAATAATTAAAAATAGGATGTTAGCATTTAAGAGTATTTAGGCGAATTTAAGAGCATTTAAGAGTTTATATGGTGTTTTATAAAAATATTTAAAAAAGCGGTTGACAATTTAGGGTTGATGTGCTTTAATAATCAAGCGTTTTGCAGTCATTGTACTGCCTATACATGAATTTGTCAAAATAAATTAACCTATTGGAGGAACGCATAATGTCCACTACTTTAGCTAAACTGGAGACCGTTGAGCGCAAGTGGTACGTCATCGATGCAGCCGGCAAGCCTCTGGGCCGTACCGCTGTGATCGCTGCTAATCTGCTGCGTGGCAAGCATAAGGTCACTTTCACTCCCAACGTTGACTGCGGTGACTATGTCATCATCATCAACACCGATAAGGCTGTTCTGACCGGCAACAAGCTGGACCAGAAGTCCTACTACCGTGTATCCGGTTGGATCGGCGGTCTGAAGGAAACCAAGGCTCGCGTGATGATGAACAACCGCTCCGACTACGCAATGGAGCTGGCCGTCAAGGGCATGCTGCCCAAGAACACCCTAGGTCGCAACTGCATGGGTCGTCTGCATCTGTGCAAGGGCGCTGAGCACAACCACGCCGCTCAGAAGCCGGAAGCATGGACTTTGGACTAATTGGAGGTAACTGACTATGTACGAAAGCAAGAAGAAGTATAACTACGGCACTGGCCGTCGTAAGTCCTCCGTTGCCCGTGTTCGCGTTTACGAAAACGGCACCGGTTCCATCATCATCAATGGCCGCGACATTGACGATTACTTTGGCCTGGACACCCTGAAGTTGGTTGTTCGTCAGCCCCTGGTTGCTACTGACCTGGTTGGCAAGGTTGATGTCGTTGTTTCCGTCGCAGGCGGCGGCGTTTCCGGCCAGGCCGGCGCTATCCGTCACGGCATTTCCCGTGCTCTGGTTACTCTGAACCCCGAGTACCGCCCCACTCTGAAGGCTGCCGGTTTCATGACTCGCGACCCCAGAATGAAGGAAAGAAAGAAGTACGGCTTGAAGGCCGCACGTCGCGCACCTCAGTTCTCCAAGAGATAATCTATTATCTTTCAAGAACATCAAAAACCCAGAAACCGCAACGGTTTCTGGGTTTTCTGTTTTCTCAAAATACCGATTTGACGCAAAATTAAAGCAAATTATTTTAATTTTTCTAACTATTGAAAACAACATGTCTGGTTGCTATAATAAACGCAATAATAAATCAAAATTTGTTTAACTGAATTAAACAATAAATATTCGCATACCGAACGATTGGCGAAGTTTGAAACAGAGAATTGTTTTCGTGGATGATTTTGGGTATAATGGCAAAAAGAAAAATAACGGCAGATATAACAGGTACTTAATTACCTGTAAAAAAGAGAAAGAAGGATATGTATGACACTTTGGACGCCTACCCATTTGCAAACATTGCTGCCGGCAATTATTATGATGCTGGTGATCGCAGTGGTTTTGCGGCTGACCATTGGTAAAAAGGATCGTAAGATCCGAATGATCCCATTTCAATTTTTTTCTTGCGTGCTGTTTTTGCTGGAAATCGGCAAACAGGGATTATCGCTTTCCAGAGGGTACGACCTGTATCACTTGCCTTTCCATTTTTGCTCTTTGCTGATTTTTTTACCGGTAATTATGGCGTTTTACCGGGGAAAGCATGAAAGGACGATTAGTTGCATCACAACAGCGGTCTTGTCAGCGGTGTTTATTCTAACAGCGATCTACCCAGATCTCATTTATTCCGCCCAGGCAGTCAAAGAGTTCACCACGGACTTTTTCAGTTTTCACACAGTGGCATTCCACAATGTAGCGATGTTACTGTTTGTGTTGATTCCGGCGCTGAATCTGCACGAACCGGAGTCCAAGAAAGAGCCGAAGAAAATATTTCTGTTTATTCTGTGCTATTGCGTAGTTGCTGCGACGATGGCATACATACTCAAGACTAATTTCAATAATTTCTATGTCTGCAACATTGCACCTCTGGAAACAGTACGACTTTCTGTGGAGGTGTCGTTGGGAAGTACTGTGACAGCAATTTTATATGTGATGGTTGTGACGGTCCTGGATCTGAGTTTTGTGATCGGTGCCTACTGGTTCTACCGGTTAATCCACAAGCTGCTGACAACAGGAAGTAAAATAAGCGTGTAGTCATACCCCCCGGCTAGGCCGGGGGGGTATGACTCTCAAAATACCGATTAACACAAGTCATCTAAAACAGTATTTTGCTATATTGCAATCCACATTGAAATTTGCTAAAATCATACCATTCGTTAAACTTAAATTTGCCGCATATCGGCTTTTTTAGAAAGAACAATTATTATGGAATTTAATAAAAAATTACAAGAACTCCGAAAGAAAAAAGGACTTACCCAAGAAGACCTTGCGGAGGTTCTGTTTGTGTCCCGAACTGCAATTTCAAAATGGGAGTCTGGCAGAGGATATCCCAATATAGATTCCTTGAAAGTAATAGCCAAGTTTTTCGAAGTAACGATTGATGAGCTGCTATCGGGGGATGAATTGCTGACCATAGCAGAAGAAGATACTAAGCAAAAGGAAAAGCATTTTTTTGACTTGGTATTTGGATTGCTCGATTGTAGTATTGCAATGTTTTTCTTTCTGCCGTTCTTTGGGCAGAAGGCAGATGCGATTATACAGGAAGTGTCTCTTTTATCACTTACTGAAATTACACCGTATTTGAGGACGGCATATTTTGTTGTTGTAATTGGAATTATAGTATCTGGAATTTTAACCCTTGCTCTGCAAAATTGCTATCAAGCATTTTGGGTGAAGAATAAAAGTAAGATAACGTTAGCATTCAATGCAGTTGGAGCACTCCTTTTTATCATTAGTTCGCAACCGTATGCAGCAGCATTTCTGTTCATTTTCTTGGTAATAAAGGTGTTAATGCTCGTAAAATGGCAATGATACGAAGCGTATCTTCGTTGTGACATCCCGTTTCTTGTGAATGTTCATACCTCCTATTAAAGTGTGTATAGGCAAGAGCCAAATACTAAAAGGTAGGTTGAACAAATGAAAAAAGAAAGCCAAAGAAACTTTTACATTGCAATATGCATGCTTGTAGCATTTTTGTTATGGACGGTAGTAATTCAATTTGTTGATGTGCAAGCAATAGGACCACAAGAATCATCTGTTGGATTTGCAACGATTAACCAGTTCGTTCATAACCTTACAGGTGTGCATATGTCCCTG
>JBGVPJ010000115.1:0-7636 GCA_045126955.1 Faecousia sp. | reverse complement strand
ATTGATAACATTGGGCGTACGCATAGCATAGAGCTTCATCTCCGCATAGTGGGTGGTTGCCACTACGCGGCTACCCATCTTTCGGCAAAATTCAATTAACGCAATTGCCAATGCAGCACCTTCTGCCGGATCCGTACCGGCACCAAGTTCATCGAACAGCACAAGCGTTCTGCTGTCACATTGGGCAACAATTTCAACAATTGTGCGCATATGACTGGAGAATGTGGACAGGCTTTGGGCAATGGACTGCTCATCGCCGATATCCGCAAGAATGGCGTCAAATGTAGAAAGACAGCTGCCGTCACCGGCAGGAATGTGCAGACCACACTCTGCCATGAGTGTGAGCAATCCAACCGTTTTTAACGTGACAGTTTTACCGCCGGTATTGGGGCCGGTAATAATCATGGTATCAAAATCCGTACCCAAGCGCATTGAAATGGGGACAACAGTCTTGGCATCAATAAGAGGATGACGTGCATTGCGTAGCTCCACCTTACCATGATCGTTCATCATCGGTGCCCATGCACGTTGGTGAAAAGCAAGCTTTGCCTTTGCAAAAATCACATCTAAACGCACCAGCAAATGATAATCGTCTGTAATTGCCTCCCTGTAGCCGGCAGCCTCTGCAGACAACTCCGCTAAAATCCGTTCAATTTCTTTTTTCTCTTTTAACTCAAGCTCCCGCAGGGCATTATTGGCATTGACTGCGGACATAGGCTCCACAAAATAAGTAGAACCGGTGGCAGACACATCGTGCACAAGACCCGGCACTTCATTTTTACATTCACTTTTCACCGGAACCACATAGCGACCCTGACGAATGGTGATAATCGGCTCCCGGAGAAATTTGGAATATGCCGGGGAGGATATTACCTTTTGCAGTCCATCCTTAATTTTCGCACTTTGAATTCGCATATGGCGGCGAATATCAGAAAGTGCAGGGCTGGCCGTATCTGCAATCTCCTCCTCGGATAAAATAGCGCCAAAAATTCTATCCTCTAAATATTTATTAGGAACAAGCATTTGAAACAGCGGGGTTAATACCGTTTCCTGCTCATCCTCAGATACATAAGCCTTTACATTTCTTGCGCAGCGCAGAACGCCGGCTATGTGTAAAAGTTCTTTGGGTTGTAACGTACCACCTCGCTCCGCACGGTCAAGAGATGCAGAAACATCCCGCACATCGGAAAAACCGGGGTAACCTTTTCCAGTTGACAAGGCTGCAGCAGCTGTGGTTTCGTCCAACCATTTTTGAACCTCCTCCAAATCGGAAGATGGAACCAGTGACAGGCAGGCAGTCTTGCCGTCGTTGCTCCCGGCACAGTTTGATAACTGCTCCAGCACCAGATTTAGCTCCAGTTTTAACCGGGATTTTTCATATAGTTCAGACATGGTATTCTCCTGTATTACAGTTCCCCACCGGGAGGAACCAACAATGATTTATAAAAGTCGAGAGTAGAAAATCCACGTTCCAGCTGGGTCGTAAGATAACTCTCTGTAACAGAGGCAAGCTGCTCCAATGTTGCTTCTCCTGCCTCAAAAGAAAACAGTTTTTTTGCATCGCAGGTGGTGATATAGTGCATAGTTTCCAGCATACCTGCGGTTATTGGCATGCGAATACCGGAAGAATCGTGGTCACGGCAGTGTTCACACTCCAGTCGCCCCTCAGATAGGTCAAACCTGTCCGGAAAGGGATTGCCACACCGATGACAACCATACAAATCCGGTGCGTAACCGGCAAGACATGCCCCACGCAATTCAAACACCGCTTTGATGAGACTTTCTGACACATTCAGTTTAGAAAGTGCATAAAGACTGTTCAGCACCAAGGAAAGCAGCTCCGGATTTGGCATATCCTCCTGGGAAAGCAGCTCTGCAGCCTGAGCAAAGTATGTACCCAGGGACAGCTTTTGCAAATCCCTGCGCAATGGTGTAAACAGTTCAATGGAGTGCGCTTCATTGATGGTATACATGGAGCGATATTCAAATAGTGTAAATTCGCCATAAGCGAGCAACTGACAGGGGGCAATTAAGGGACTGTTTTTTCTGCGTAGTCCCCTTGCTTTTACAGTTAGCTTTCCGTGATTGGGCGTAAGCAGTGTCAGCAAAGCATCCGTATCATTGTAGGTTGTGACCCTGAGCACCAGGCCCTGGATTGTCAAGTACATGGGTGTTCTCCATTTTTCGTGCGTTATTGAATAGCAGATACAGTTCCGGTGCCCCGGTTTCCAAAAACATCTGCCAATAATCCTGTGACTTCATCTGCATCCCTCCGCTGTTATGATTTGCAGTCAGCGGAGATTTAGCCATGGAAACTATTCTCTATAGCCGAAGTTGCGCACCAAAAAATCGCTGTCGCGCCAATTCTCTTTCACTTTTACCCATGTGGTAAGGTAAACCTTTGTGCCCATAAAGCGTTCACAGTCACCACGGGCCATGGAGGAGATTTTCTTCAGCATTTCTCCGTTTTTGCCAATAATAATGCCTTTATGGCTTGCTTTTTCGCAGTATATAGTGGCATCAATATCGATAATTCCGTTATCTCTTTCAGAGAATTTGGTGATTTCAACAGCGGTTCCGTGGGGCACTTCCCTATCCAAAGACCAGAGTAGTTTTTCACGGATAATTTCAGCCATCACCTGCCGTTCCGGCTGATCAGTGGTAATGTCATCCGGAAACAGGAAGGGACTTTCAACAGCATATTTCTCGCATTCCGCAAGCAGTTGCTCTATTCCGTCACCGCTTTTTGCAGAAATAGGAATGATGGCTGAGAATTTGGAAGCCTGCGCATAAACGGCAATCACTTCCAAAAGGCTGTCCTTCTCTACGGTGTCAATTTTGTTGATAGCCAGCACCACAGGGCACTTGCTTGCCTGCAGCTGTTCAATCAGCGCCTGTTCCTGGGGGCCGATAGAGGCAATGGGTTCTACAAGCAAAATGGTCATATCCACATTGGCGACAGATTCACGGGTTACATTGACCATGTAGTCACCCAGCTTGGTTCTAGGCTTGTGAAAGCCCGGTGTGTCCACAAACACATACTGCGTGTCTTCCTTTGTGACAATGCCGCAAATTCGATTGCGGGTGGTCTGTGGCTTATTGGATACGATAGCGATTTTTTCGCCAACAAGGTAATTTGTCAGAGTGGACTTGCCCACATTGGGCCGTCCGGCAATGGTAATCATAGCGGTTTTGGTAGCCATGGCGGTTCTCCTTTTGTAATTTAATCTCTTTGCATACGGGAAATGCCGGCAGCAATTTCCTCCTCACGGGCACGCATTTGTGCCTTTTGCGCTCCTTCATCCAAGTGGTCATAGCCCAAAAGGTGAAGCATGGAATGGATGGTTAGATAACCGATTTCCCGTCGCATGCTGTGACCAAACTCCTTAGCCTGTGCCACTGTCCGCTCCAACGAGATTGCCATATCTCCCAATGGGCAAAGACCGGTTTCCGGGTCTATGTAGCTGTCCCAATCGTCCGGCGGGTTTCCGGCCTCCAATTGGAACATTGGGAAGCTCAATACATCCGTGGGTCGGTCAACCTCACGGCTGGCAAGGTTAATGGCATGAATTCCCTTATCGTTTGTAACCAACACATTAATTTCGCATGGCACAGTGATCCCTTCAGCCTGCAAGGTCGCTTCCACACATTTGCGGATGATGGAGGTTACAGCAAGCTGTTGGAGTGTAAATGTTTCAAAAGTTAAATTAATTTTATGTTTTTTCATATCATTGCTTCCTCTGATAACGGCCGGCAGCCGGTTTTAAATGCTTTGGCGGTTCCGCTTTCTTTTCTGCCCGCTCATAAGCACTGATAATCTCCTGTACAAGGGCATGGCGCACCACATCTGCGGAGGTCAGTTTGCAAATTGCAATATCCTTCACACCCTCCAAGACACGGATGGCATCCTTTAAGCCAGAGGTTTTATCATTAGGCAGATCAATTTGGGTGACATCACCGGTAATGACAATTTTAGAGCCGAAGCCAAGACGGGTTAAAAACATTTTCATCTGCTCACGAGTGGTGTTTTGCGCTTCGTCCAGAATAATGAAGCTGTCATCCAAGGTTCTTCCCCGCATGTAGGCAAGTGGTGCCACCTCAATGGCGCCACGCTCCTGATATTTTTGAAAGGTTTCCGCCCCAAGCATATCATAAAGCGCATCATAGAGGGGCCGAAGATATGGATCAACCTTGTTCTGCAAATCACCGGGTAAAAATCCCAGTCGTTCTCCAGCTTCAACGGCAGGTCTTGTGAGAATGATTCGGTTGACGGTTCTAGCTCGAAATGCAGCCACCGCTGCAGCAACAGCCAAATAGGTTTTGCCTGTACCGGCAGGGCCCACACCGACGGTGATGGTATTCATACCGATTGCTTTCATGTATTTCTGCTGACCGACAGTCTTTGCCTTAATGGGCTTACCCTTTGCGGTGATACACACCACATCCTTAGCCATTTGCTCTACATATTCGTCATTTCCCTCCTGCACAAGGGAGATGAGATAGCGGACTCTCTGTTCATCAATCACTTCCCCTTTTGCAGCAAGAGACAGCAGACCATCAAGGGTGCGGACAGCCTTATCCGCAGACTCCGCATCACCGCAGACCCTCAACTCGGTTCCGCGGTTGACGATAGTAACACCCAACGTTTCCTCGATGCGTTTAATGTTCTCATCAAAGGAACCGAATACAGCAATCAAATCTTCCACACGTTCGGAATTCACAATTCGTTCAGTCATTCATTTCATCCTTTAAAATTGTCTGTTCGTATTTTACCTGCCCAATCATCTCCATGCAGGCGTACTTGCCATAGAGGTAACAGGCTTTGTTTGTGGAATTAACTTCCGTTTGTTCAGAGATAATTTCACCGGCAACCATGGCATCTTGCAAATGTTCCTGCGCAAACGCACGAAGCCAATCCTCTTCACTGACAGCTACCGTTGTCTCCTCTATATCCTCATACACAAGCTGGGTTTCACGGATAATGGCAACGGGCAGGCAAAAGCCGCCAGGTAAAAGCACATACTTTTCCACATATATTTTAGCACAAGTAGCACCCAAAATTCCACTATCTTTCGTAAATTTTATTAGTTTTTTTCCAAGCCGAATGGAATAACCCGTTTTCTTTGCCACCAATTTCCCTCTGACGGCAGAAGCAGACGGCGTAACCACCTCCAATTCTCGGAATGTGAGCGCTTTTATCTCTGCATTTGCGCAGGTAGCGCGTGTAACAATCCCTAAATCTATATAACCGGAGACGAGCGTTTGTCCTGCCTTAACCGCCTGCCCCACAAAGCAAAGCGGATTTCCCTGATAGACAGTGTAATTTTGAATTACGCCATCTCGGGCAGCAACAATACTGCAGACCTGCTTATCCGTGCTCTTTGGCATTATATGCGTGGTCTTTTCTTTAACTGAAATAACAGCAGTACAGCCGGAGGTATTGACACCTGCCCATTGTAGCTGTGGCATTTTTTGCAGAAGCGCATTTTTCATCTTCTCACTGCGAACCTGCCGCCTTGAAGCACCGAAACCGATTCCACACTCGGCGGCTGCCTCCAATATCTTGTTTGTAGGAATGGAAGTATTCCCCTCAACAGAAACAAACAGAACGCGGCTGGGTAAATAACTTGCCAATACCAGTATAATAAAGAAAAAAGCAACCAAAACGGGCCTTTTCAAAATTGCAATGCCTCTCCAACAGATTCCCGCGGTATCGATCGTCTTTACTTGTGCACCCTGTTTCTGGGTTATCAGCAAGAGCTGCGGATAGTCACATTGGGCAACCGTTACGCGAAATGTCAGCTCTCCTATATAGGTTACGTCCTGCAATCTAATTTTGGAATTACTTAATGTATTTAGCAGCGCAACACTGTCTGCACAGGTAATTTCCAAGGTCAGTCGCCATAACCAAAATTGCCATTGCTTCATACTTTACCTCCCTATTAAAAAAAGGGCGTCAATTTGTCCGTTAATAACCAGCTGTTCACTGCTCAGCTGCAGTAAATGCAGTTTGCTCCCTTTAACCGACAGCTTGCCATATTTGACCTTAATTTGAATCTCATCCAGCGAATAGGCAAGCACACCCAAATGGTTTTCAATCAAAACACGGCTCTGCCCCGCAAGTTCAACCAACGGCACCTTGGATAATATGTCTGTCTTTTCCTCAGCTGTAGCACGCATCCTGGCAAATATACGAGGTTTTTCCATGGTACATCCCTCCTCTTTTGAAAAGTCTATGAATCGAGTGGGATGAATTGAACTGATGGAGCATAGTTTCTTATGAGGTGATACCATGAAGAATAAAAAGCGAGCTATCAGTGGCGCATTGGCCGCCTGTGCCATGTTTATTATCATACTGGACACAAAGACAGCACTTATCAGCGCAAGGGAGGGACTGTCTCTCTGCTTGCAGACAGTCATTCCGTCGCTGTTCCCATTTTTTGTTCTGTCGGGAATGGTAAACAACAGCGTTTTGGGACGATCTCTCCCGTTGTTGCGTCCTTTGAAAAAGCTCTGCAAGATTCCAAATGGCGCAGAATCCCTGTTATTGCTTGGCTCTATTTCAGGCTACCCGGTAGGTGCACAGCTCATTGGACAGGCCTATCGGGACGGAAAGCTCTCACTATTAACCGCAAGGCGGATGCTCGGTTTTTGCAGCAACGCAGGTCCCGCTTTTATTTTTGGCATGCTCTCTCCCCTATTTTCCGATTTTACCGTACCCTGGGTGCTTTGGGGAATTCATATAGTCAGTGCCTTGATTGTTGGAACGGTACTGCCCGGTGATATTGAAGCAAATTGTCGCCTAAAAAACGGAGAATCACTAACAATTCCACAGGCATTGCAAAATGCTATTAAGGTCATGGCGGGTGTATGCGGTTGGGTAGTGGTGTTCCGAATAGTCATTGGCTTTTGTGGTCGCTGGTTTTTATGGTGGTTTCCAATGGAGGTACAAGTGATGATTTCCGGCCTATTGGAGCTGTCAAACGGCTGTGTATTACTGCAAGATTTACCTTC
Organism: Faecousia sp.; assembly: GCA_045126955.1. Lineage (GTDB taxonomy): Bacteria > Bacillota > Clostridia > Oscillospirales > Oscillospiraceae > Faecousia. The sequence continues at coordinate 622 of JBGVPJ010000115.1, read as the reverse complement.
CGAGGGACAGCGATTTGTATTTGCAAGTCTAATGCTATCGTTTGGAGGACTGTGCGTCTGTATGCAAACTTTATCTGTTACACAAAATCTGAGAAGCGGTTACTATTTCCCGGGAAAACTTTTGCAGACACTGATTTCATTAAGTATAAGCATATTGATACAGCCCATATTTTTCTCACCGACAGAAATTCTAAAAATCCCGGTTATAGTGTTAATCATAATTGTTTTACTCACTTTTTTGTGCATATATTCCATTCGCAGAAAAAAAGTTGTAGCAATTGGGAGAAGTATGCTGTATAATACAGACAAAAGGCAAACGAAAGGAGCCGCAACATGCTGTTTCGTAAGAAAATAAATCGTTCCTGTAGCTATTGTCAGCATGGCACAGCCATGGAGGATGACCAGGTCCTCTGCGCAAAACGGGGTGTCGTGTCTGCAGAACACAGTTGCCGTAAATTCACTTATGCGCCCTGCAAGCGGATACCGCCTAAAATGAAGGCCCTTGATTTACAAAAATACAAGGACACAGATTTTTCTCTATAACAGCTGAGCCGGAAAGCGAATCGCTTTCCGGCTCAGAGTGTCAATAACCCCCCAAATCGTCAAAATCCAATTTTTGATG
>JBGVPJ010000114.1:0-14936 GCA_045126955.1 Faecousia sp. | reverse complement strand
CACGATTGGAAAATTGTTCTATTTTGGTCCTACCCCAACCATTGACATAGAACCTTAAAACAAAGAGCCGATTGATCAGGCTTACTTTACAGTCACAGCAGTGACATGGGGATTTGCGCCCTGATACCAATACAGGAATGCTTCAACATCCACAACATCGCCAGCCTTCAGTGCGCCAACAGCCTTATACACATCGGTTTCGGGACCGGTCAGATAGCTTTCTACGCAGAAGCTGTAGGAAGCATCCTTGTAGCCCAAAGTCAGATAAATGTCATTGCTGGGGCCGGGCTCGCCGTTCTTATATTCGACCTTCTCAACGGTCATGCCCTTGAAGATAACCTTCTCATTCTGGTGCTTGATGAGGTCATCGGTACCCAGCAGAGCAGTGGCATCATAAGCCTCAGCGATAAAGGTGTCGCCCTTGACAAACTCAAAGGTGCCATCCATGATCTCGACTTCGCCTTCCCACTCGCCCTTGGTGCCGGTGATCTTAATCTTGGTACCGGGAACCAGCTTGGCAGCATCCTCTTCGGTGCAAGCCATCTCATAGGCGAAGTAAGCGCCGTCCTTGCTCTGGCAATAAACGGTGATCTTGTTCTCCCACCAAGATTGGGTTGCCTGCACATAAGTAACAACTGTTACCTCAGAATCAATGGCAGCAGCCATATACTTGTCATGGGACATGGTTGCGCTACAGCCGGCCAAAGCAAAAACCATGACCAAAACCAGTAGCATTGCAGTAAACTTTTTCATTTCATAACACTCCTTTTTTATTGTTGGGTTTATATGAACAGGTACATTATACAACAGTTTACAGGAAAATCAATCTTTTTCCTATATTTTCTTCTTTTTCTTTTTGATGGTAGTAACAGTAACATATGTCCCCATGCCCAGCCAGCAAACAGACAATCCCACCAACAATAGAACCGCAGCCTGCGGAAGCGCACCAAATTCTTTCGCTTTGGTATCCGTTGCAATTTGATCCAATCGATACAATGCAATCACATCGTCGTACATCGACCGATAATAGAACAGATTAACATTTTCTCCGCGGCGCACAGATTTTGTAACATTTTCAATAAGCTGACCCGCGGCATTTCGCAGGGAGGCCGAGCCGTTGAACACAGGTGTCACAAAGGTATTTTGGGTGTTCTCCAGCAGCAAGCGGGTGGCATCAATCTTCACATCGTAGTAAAGCTCGTTGTCCTCTCCCCTGCGGCTCAAATAATCCTTGTATTCGGCGCTCTGCTGAGCCTTCAATGTCACAGGCGCATAGCCTTCTGTCTGTGCATAGGCAATCTGCACAGGGTTGGTCAGCATAAACTGAGCAAACAACCAGCTTGCCAACACCTCTTGGGGATCCTCCTTATTGAACAGGCACATAGAGGGGCCCTGTGAAATCATCTGCGGCTTTTGGATGTCAAATTGAGGGATAGGCATAACCACGGTTTCAAAGTCCACCAGCTTGTCCTCAGCAATATCAATAAGAGGTGCATTGCTACCCATCCAAGTAGCACCGGCAGTGGAATCCACAGCAAAGATGCACTGACCGGCATTCAAATAATTCGCAGGATAACCGATGATTTTAAAGGTAGCAAAGGCTTCCGCTTTCACATTCTCAGCGACTGTTTCCAAAATCTCCTGCGTGGTGTCATTAAACAGCAACACATCACCGGCATCTGTGGAATAGTCAGCGCCAAGCTGACGGAGCATTTGAATCATCATGTTATCGGTGGACTTATAAATGAAGGGAAGCATAACCTTCTGCCCGTTTACAACAAAGTTGCCGCTTGCATCCTTCTTGGCAGCCGCACGGCTTACCTCCCACACAAAGTCCCACGTCAGGACTTCCGGAAGGGTATATCCAAGCTTTTCTACATAGGTTTTGTTCACATAGCAGGCCTCTGTGGAGCGCATATAGGGTACGGCGTAATAATGGTCGTCAAATGCACACTCCTCTAAGAACTGCGGCACAATCTCCTCTACCTTGGGCGCATCAAACAGCACCTCACTGCCGGCCAATCCGTACCGAGTGTCTGTAAACAGATCATCCAGTGGCACAACCGTATCTTTGCCGGTCAAATAGGTGGCAATATGGTCAGGATAGGTAATGCACACATTGGGGGTTGTATTGGTCGGGATGTTGGTAATCACATCGTTGTAAATCTTGCCATAATCCGTATACAGGCGAAGATTCACGGTGATGTTAGGATAGAGCTTTTCGAAATCCGCTATGGCCTGCTTGTAGATAGCCACCTGGGTCATATTGGTATCGTTCTTAGCCCAAAAGGAAATCTCATAATTCCGAGAGGTATCAAAGTTCTCTGGAATTTGAAAGCTGGAGACAATCTCCTCACCGGAGGACTGGATAACCCGTCTACCATGACAGGCACTCAGGGTAACAAGCATGCTGACCAGCAACAGCAACGAGAGTATTCGTTTCATCCCTTGGTACCTCCCCGGGACACGCCCTCCATAATTCTCTTCCGGAATAGCAAAAACAGCACAATCAGCGGCACAGAAATAACAACCACCGCCGCCATCATTGCGGGGATATTCTCACGGCCAAATCCGTTTTCCCGGATAGACTGGATGCCGTTGGACACCAAGAAATGGCTCTCCTGATCTGTAATCAGCCGGGGCCATACATAAGAGTTCCAGCATTCAATCACCTTCAAAATGGTGACTGTAACCAGTGTGGGCTTGCAGATGGGCACCATCACACGAAGCAGATAGCGGAAATCCGTAGTACCGTCCATCTTCGCCGCATAATAAAGTTCATTGGGAATTTGGGCAAAATTCTCCTTCAGCAGGTAGATATAAAACACAGATGTCACCGACGGTAGAATCAAGCCGGCAAAGGTATTGCGCATATCCATGTTGGTAACGGTCACAAAGTTTGTAATGACCACCAGTTCGTTGGGAATCATCATCAGGGACAGGAATAGAGTAAACACCAAATCCTTGCCCCTAAAATTCAGTCGAGCAAAAGCGAAGGCCGCAAGCACTGTCACTACCAGCATGATTGCGGTTGTGACCACGGTAAAAATGATTGTGTTGAGGAAATACTGTGCCAAAGGAACCGCCGTAAAGGCATCAATATAGTTTTGGAATGTGGGCGAAAGGGTAAAAAGCTTCGGGATATACTCAGAGTTATAGGCACTGTAGCTCTTTATGGAGGTCAACAGCATCCAGTAAAAGGGAAACAGCACCATAACCGCCCAAAAGGTAAGGCCTACATAGGTCACTGTCTTTGTACATCCTTTACGGATTTTTGCGGAACGTTCAATTTTTTCGTAATCCACGACAGCACCTCCTTAGTAATGGACATGTTTCCGACTGACCAACAGATTAATGCAGGTAATGGTCAGGACAATAGAAAACAGAATAATGGCAGCTGCAGATGCATAAGAGGGATAGCCACCGCTGTTGCCGTAGAGCATATCATATACATAGCCAACAATGGTATTCATCTCCGCTGCATTCAAGTCTGTTCCAAACAAAGCAACCGCATCGCTGTAAGCCTTAAAAGCGCCGATAAAACCGGTGATAATCAAATAGAACATTGTGGGAGATATGAGAGGCAGTGTAATCTTCGTGAATATCCGCAAACGAGAAGTTCCATCCACCTTTGCTGCATTGTAATAGGTTTCATTGACAGATGCCAACGCCGTTGTGAGAATCAGAATTTTAAAGGGCATAACCACCCATATCGTGTAAAAACACAGCACAAACATCTTTGCCCAATAGGGTCCGTCAATAAAGTCCACAGATTCTCCACCAAACCACTGTATTACCAAATTGGCAAAGCCGTCGGTGTAGGGCGTCTTTTGGAACAGAATCATAAACACCAAGCCAACTGCCAGAGTATTGGTCACATAGGGCAGGAAGTACACGGTTTGGAACAGATTTCGCAGAGCCTTTATGGAATTAAGCGCCACTGAAATCAGCAGAGCAATGCCTGTGGACAGAGGCACTGTGATAACCACCAATATAATGGTATTCTTCAGGGCCTGCAAAAAATAAGGATCATGGAGCACGTAAGCATAATTATAACCGCCAATACCCCAAAAGGTCTGGGACGCAGAGTGAAAACCCTCTTGGAATGAGTAGATAAACACATCAATCAGAGGGTAAACCATAAACACACCCAAAAACAGGATGGCCGGTAACAGATACAGCCAGCCTTTTAACTTTCTGTCATCCATATGTCACTCCCCCGTTATCGGACTTCAAAGAACAGCCGCTCTTGGGTTTCGCTGTTGAAAATGAACACTTTATTGGGTTTCACATCAAATCGCACCACATGACAAGAGGTGTCGACCCTGTTATCAGCATTGATAATGGCACGAATATCATCATTTTCGCAGTCCGCATGGCTGCAAACGACGCTCACATCCCGTCCCATCACCTCAACCCTGCTTAAATCACAAGTCAAAGCACCGGCGTCGGACAACTCAAAGCCCTCGGGACGGATAGCGACAACCACAGGCTGGTTTGCAATGCCGGGCGTCTCCAAAATCTTCTCATCGGCAATGTACAGGCACTCCCCCTCTACCCTGCCCCGAAAAACGTTAACCGGCGGTGTACCTAAGAATTTTGCAACAAACAGATCAATAGGATCGTCGTAAACCTCCTGAGGCTTTCCAACCTGATGGATCACGCCATCCTTCATGACAACGATCAAATCGGAGATGCTCATAGCCTCTTCCTGGTCATGGGTAACAAAAATAGTGGTAATACCGGTGCTGCGCTGAATTCTGCGAATCTCCTCACGGGTCTGCAGACGCAGGCGGGCATCCAAATTGGACAGGGGCTCATCCAGCAGCAGAATACGGGGCATTTTCACCAGTGCCCGTGCAATGGCAACCCGTTGCTGCTGACCGCCGGACAGCTCACTGGGTTTGCGGTCCATAAGGCCGTCAATTTGCACCAGCTTGGCAACAGTCATTGCCTTTTCCGTCATTTGTTCTTTTGTGAGCCTGTCCTTGCCTTTTAAATTATGCAACGGAAAAATAATATTCTGCATAACCGTTAAATGGGGATAGAGCGCGTAATTTTGGAACACCAATCCAACCCCTCTATTCTCAGGAGGCAGATTGGTAACATCGTCATCACCAAAGTAAATTTTACCTGATGTAGGTTTTTGCAAACCGCTAAGCAAATTCAAGGTCGTACTCTTACCGCAACCGGAAGGGCCAAGCAGACCAATAAGCTTTCCGTCGGGGATTTCAAGGCTCAAATTATTGACCGCAATCACATCCGGCTGTTTCTTATGAAAACTGGGGAATTTCTTTGTCAGATTTTCTAGTGTTACTTTCATTGCTATCCCATCCTTGTTATGTAATCATTTTGAACATCACATAATTTCCATTCTATGACAGTATTATAGTCAATCCGGCAACCCAATGCAAGGAATTTTATTTGAAGATAGCATTTTTCAGCACAATGTGATATACTATGGAAAAACTTAGAAAAGAGGCAAAACAGTATGCACCTTGTGAACGGCCGGCCGGAAAATGAGATCGGCAGATTGGCAAAAGAAATAAGAGTTTATGATATGTTGGACAGCTTAGGTGTTTCCTATCAACGTGTAGACCACGAAGCAGCCATGACTATGGAGGCCTGCGGGGAAATAGACAAGGTGTTAGATGCCACCACCTGTAAAAATTTACTGCTGTGCAATCGGCAGAAGACCGACTTTTATCTGCTGCTGATGCCCGGAGATAAGGTATTCCAAACCAAGGAGCTGTCAGCTCAATTGGGTGTGTCCCGGTTATCCTTTGCCTCCCCGGAAGCCATGGAGGAATATTTGGATATCACACCCGGTTCCTTAAGCATTATGGGCCTTATGAATGACAGGGATTTCCATGTGAAGCTGGTGATTGATGAACCTGTATTGGAGGGGGAATACATTGGTTTCCATCCCTGTATCAACACATCCAGCCTAAGACTCAAAACCAATGATTTGGTAAAAGAAATCATTCCTGCACTGAAGCACACACCCACAATTGTACATCTACCGTAAAAAAACGGTGTCCTTTGGGCGGACTCATATAGGGATTTACACGGTTTTGAAGGAACCTTTTTCCCCACAGGCGGTCTGTCGACCTCAGAATACACCAAGTATTCCTTCATCCTTACAAACGCACCTGCGAAAAAATCTTCACTTCAAAACTGCGAAGCACTCCAAAGCGAGAGATTTCGCTGGTAAGACAAGAAAAAAGGCCATGGTAAGGCTGACGCCTACCATGGCCTTTTTGCGCAGTATTACAGTGAAAGACCCGTTTTGGAGCGTATAAATCCCTATGTGAGGCCGCCCTTTGGACACCGTTTTTTACATATTCAGCCCATCAGCCTTTCAGTGCTTTTATGATTGCAGATGCATTCTCCAATACCAAATGGGGTTTGTCCTCAGACTTAGCAAGGATTTCCGGAGTGGTCTCTCCGCTCAGCACCAAAATTCCTGTAATGCCCGCATTTAACCCGGATTTCACATCGGTGTAAATCCGGTCACCCACTACGGCCGTTTCCTCTTTAGTATAGCCGTGCCGGGCCATGGCAAGCTCCGGCATCAGGGGACTGGGCTTGCCGATAACCACCGGACGTTTTCCTGTGGCGTTGAAAATCATGTCGCACACACTTCCGCAATCCGGCACACTGCCAAACTCCGTGGGGCACACATAGTCCGGATTGGTGGCAATATAGGGCAAATTCTCACGGGTCAACAGCATCCGGCTCACGTCCTCCAGCTTTTTGAAGGTCAGTTCCGTATCAAAACCCATAACAATACAGTCTACATCCGCCAAATTCTCCGTAACAACAAAACCTTCCCGCTCCAATTCCCGTTTAAGGGATTGGGTTCCGCAGACATAAAGCCGATGGTTCGGATAATGCAGCTTCAAATAATAGGCCGTCGCTTGTGAGGAAGTAATAAAATCCTCACGGGTTGCTGTGATTCCCAGCTTCGCAAGCTTTTTAACATAGTCCTCCACGCTCTTGGAGGAATTATTGGTCATGAACAGATAGCGTCTGCCTGTGGACTTGATGGTTTCCAGCAACTCCATCGTAAAATCGTACAGTCGCTCACCCAAATACAGGGTGCCGTCCATGTCGAAAAGGTACAGACGAATGCTCTGCAAAAGTGTGTCTTGATTCATATCTATCTCCTTACAGCAACTCACACAGCCCGTCCAGTATGCCCAAGTCCCATGCCAAACGGGACAGCACATACTTATCCCGAATATCCTTGGTGGCTTTAAAGGTCAGCTTTGCGGTTTGACTGTCCACGCCGATGGTCTGCAAATCCTTGGAAATACCGATTGTATCAAGGATTTCGGAAAGCGCACTATAGGTGGGCAGCTCCTCATTAAGAATCCGTAAAATTGCCTCCCAATTTTCGGCAATCCGTGCAAAACGGGCCGGATGGGTAGACTTATCATATTTCTTTTCCTTTGCCTCTTGGGCAATCATGGTTTCCGCACTGTTGCCCAAAAATGCCCGCAATTCTTCTTTCCATGCATCAAAGGAAAAACCGTCCACATATGCCCTGGCGGTTTTCTCGTTGGGTGTAATTTTCTTGACTTCCTCATAAAGCTTTACGGCCTGCAACGTGCCCATAGCGCACTGGATGCCGTGCAAATCCACCTGTGTGCCGAATTCCAGTCCACGCATATCCCAAACATGGGAGAAATAATGCTCCACACCGGAGGCAGGTCTGGAAACACCGGCATAGGCCATAGCCACACCGCCGATTACCAGCCCTTCAAACACAGCCTCGACGGCCTGCTCGTCCCGTTTGAGAAGTCCCTCCGCATTGTCAACGCACTTTTTAAGTGCCTTGCGAATCAGCTCCGCAACCTGCTCGCAGTAGTACTCCCCCGTGATGATGTGGGCAATCCGCCACTCGGCAATGCTCACATATTTGGCAAGCATATCACCAAGTCCGGCTTTGAGCATATGCACAGGTGCGTTTTTCAGAATATCTGTGTCACCGATAATTACATCTGCACACCGGCTGGGCAAAGAAACCTTCAGTCCATCCATGGACATGGAGGATGTGGCAGAGGCATAACCGTCCATAGAGGGTGCCGTACCCACAATGATGTACTTTCTGCCGCTTACGTTACTTAAAATCTTACCGATATCGTTGATTACACCGGAACCGATGCCGATAATCAAGTCGCAGGTCTTATCAAAATGCATCACCGCCGAGCCGACGGAGTCCTCATCCGGTTCCAAGCTCTTATTCTGGAAAACATATTTTGAATAAGGAATTGATGCTGCATCCAGCACGTCACAGACCTTCTCGCCTGCTGCCGTAAAGGTATTACTGTCAGCAAGAAGAAACGGCTTCTTTGCATCGAATTTATGAAGGAATTCGGGCAGTCTATTCACCGCGCCCTTTCCGATTATCACATCATCAATTGCAACGGCATGCACCCTGCCGCAGGCACAATTGTCGGCCCCTAAGTAATGCTTCATCTTTGTTTCCTCCATACACCTGTTGATTTATTTTATATGTTGTGCTATTATACAAATCAAATTACCAAATGTCAAATATGGAGGCATAACGTATGTCAACTGTTACAATTATCGGCTCCGGTATGATGGGCTCAGCACTGGCCTTTCCTGCAAGAGAAAACGGAAACTGCGTCCGGCTGGTGGGTACTCCCTTGGATCGGGAGATTATAGAAAGCTGCAAGGCAACGGGAAAGCATCCAAAGCTGCCGCTTCCCTTCCCGGCAGGCGTGGAGTATTACCAAATTGAGGATGTAGCAACCGCTCTTGAGGGTGCCGACATCGTTATCGGCGGTGTCAGCAGCTTTGGTGTAGAGTGGTTTGCCGACCAAATTCTTCCCATTCTGCCGGAGGGAATGAAGGTACTCACCGTCACAAAAGGTCTCATGGACACAGAGGACGGAAGACTCATCACCTACCCTGCCCTGTGGCAGAAGAAGCTTGACAGCCTGGGAAAGTATCTTTCCATGAATGCCGTTGGCGGACCTTGCACCAGCTATGAGCTGGTACAGCATGACCAAACGGAGGTTGCCTTCTGCGGCAGCAATATGGATGACCTTCGTTATATCAAGTCGGTCATGCAGACCGATTACTATCATATCAGCCTATCACTGGATATTGTAGGCATTGAAAGCGCAGTGGCGCTGAAAAACGGCTACGCTTTGGGTATTGCACTGACCATCGGATTAAATCAAAAGGAATTTGGCTTAGACAGCGAACAGCATTACAACTCGCAGGCTGCTGTGTTTGGACAAGCCGTAAAAGAAATGGCAAAGCTGCTCCAATTCCAGGGTGCTCCCGATTTAAACAACTTAAGTGTTGGCTTGGGCGACCTGTATGTGACCGTATACGGCGGTCGCACCCGACTGATTGGTATTTTATTGGGCCGTGGTATGGACATTGACAGCGCCAAAGAGGCGCTTAACGGTGTCACTTTGGAATCTCTTGTGGTTTCCGGCCGTGTAGCCAAGGTCATTCGCCAGAATATCGCAAAGGGCGTGTTGGATGCTAAGGACTTCCCGCTGCTGTTGCACATTGACGAAATTGTTACAAAAAAACTTCCTGTGAATCTTCCTTGGGAGTGCTTTACATTTTGATTATCGTTAGAGAGAGGGTATGACCATGTCTTCCCAAAGCATCCGCTTGTCCAAAAAACGGGACGTGGATATGACACAAGGTAACATCATAGGGCATATTATCCGTTTTTCCATTCCACTGCTTGCAGGTAATTTATTCCAGCAGCTGTACAACACAGTAGACACATGGGTTGTTGGCAACTATGTCAGCAACGAGGCTTTCTCCGCTGTGGGTGCCGTTGCCCCCATTGTGAATATGCTCATCGGCTCTTTTATGGGTCTTTCCTCCGGTGCCGGTGTGGTTATCAGCCAATATTACGGGGCGGGCCGTAGCGATAAGGTGCAGGAGGCAGTTCACACCGCCATCACAATGACAATGATTCTCACTGTCGTTTTTACAGCATTGGGATTGTTTATCACTCCCTATATGCTGAATTTCATGGACTTACATGAAAATGCAGTGACAGATGCTACAACCTATCTGAATATTTACTTTGCCGGCATGATCGGCCTTATGTTTTACAACATCGGCGCCGGTATACTAAGGGCAATCGGAGATTCCCAGCGGCCGTTCTACTTCCTTGTGGTCTGTGCTATATTAAACATTGTGCTGGATTTGGTGTTTGTTCTGGTATTTCATATGGGTGTAGAGGGTGTTGCGCTGGCAACAATTCTCTCGCAGAGTGTCTCTGCCATACTCATAATCATTACATTACTGAAAACCAACAGCTGTGTAAAGCTTAGTATTCGCAAACTGTGCATCCACTGGCCGATCTTGAAAAAAATCCTGTTGGTCGGCATTCCTGCCGCCTTGCAAATGGCAGTCACAGCCTTCTCCAATGTATTTGTTCAGTCTTATATTAATTTCTTTGATAAGAATCTACCGTCCCCCGACTATATGTCCGGTTGGACAGCATACTTGAAGATTGACCAGCTGCTGTTTATGCCCATGCAATCTATATCCTTGGCAACCACAACCTTTGTTGGACAGAATCTTGGCAAGAACCAAGTGGAGCGCGCCAAGAAGGGTGTCACATGGGCTGTGACTATCTCCGTGTCGACAACAATCATTATGATGATTCCCGTTCTGATATTCGCGCCCGGTATCGTGGCCTTCTTAAACGACAAAACCGAAGTTATTGCCAATGGCTCCTTATTCCTGCGTGTGCTTACACCCTTTTATGTGCTGTGTTGCTTTAACCAGGTTTATGCCAGTGCTCTTCGCGGCGCAGGTAATAGCCGCACACCTATGTTTATCATGCTGTCATCCTTTGTTTTGTTTAGGCAGTTATATCTTTTTTGCATGTCCCGTATCTGCAACGAGGTAATTCCCATCGCCATGAGTTACCCCGCTGGCTGGCTGTTGTGTAGTCTGCTAACTGCAATTTACTATTACAAGGCAACCCTAGGGAAAACCCGACTGGTGGATGATGCATAAATTTTTTGCCCCCGGTTCACTCCGGGGGCAATGTTTTGGTTATACCAAAGCAAAAAAATCCCGGCTCGGGTGAGCCGGGATTATGTGGTTTATAAGAGATCTTACTTAAGGCTTTCCTCAACAGCGACAGCAACGCTAACGGTCATACCGACCATGGGGTTGTTACCTGCGCCCAGGAAGCCCATCATCTCAACGTGGGCAGGGACGGAGGAAGAACCGGCGAACTGGGCGTCACCATGCATACGGCCCATGGTATCGGTCATGCCGTAGGAAGCAGGACCTGCAGCCATGTTATCGGGATGCAGAGTACGGCCGGTGCCACCGCCGGAAGCAACGGAGAAGTACTTACGACCGGTCTCCATGCACTCCTTCTTGTAGGTGCCGGCAACAGGATGCTGGAAGCGAGTGGGGTTGGTGGAGTTACCGGTGATGGAAACGTCAACACCCTCGTAACGCATAACAGCAACACCTTCACGAACATCGTCACAGCCGTAGCAGTTAACGGCAGCGCGCTCGCCCTTGGAATAGGGAATGCGCTCAACGATCTTCAGCTCGCCGGTGTAGTAATCAAACTGGGTCTTCACATAGGTGAAGCCGTTGATACGGGAGATAATCTGCGCAGCGTCCTTACCCAAACCGTTCAGGATAACCCGCAGCGGCTCCTTACGGGCCTTGTTAGCGGAGCGAGCAATGCCGATAGCGCCTTCAGCTGCGGCAAAGGACTCGTGACCGGCCAGGAATGCAAAGCACTTGGTCTCGTCACGCAGGAGCATTGCGCCCAGATTGCCGTGACCCAGACCGACCTTGCGGTCTTCAGCGACGGAGCCGGGGATGCAGAATGCCTGCAGGCCGATGCCGATAGCCTCAGCAGCCTCAGCAGCGTTCTTAACGCCCTTCTTCAGTGCGATGGCAGCGCCAACGCAGTAAGACCATGCGGCATCTTCAAAAGCGATGGGCTGAATACCCTTAACGATCTCATAAGGATCGAAACCCTTAGCCTGGCACAGCTCGCGGCAGGCTTCCACAGATTCCAGACCGTACTGAGCGAGGACACCATTGATCTTGTCGATTTTTCTTTCGTAACCTTCAAACAGAGCCATAGTCTTGTCCTCCTCTTATTCGTGACGGGGGTCGATGTACTTGGCAGCATCAGCAAAGCGGCCGTAGGAGCCCTTAGCCTTCTTCAGCGCCTCGTTGGCATCGTCGCCCTTCTTGATGAAGTCCATCATCTTGCCCAGGTTGATGAACTCGTAACCGGTGATCAGATCATCCTCATCCAAAGCGATGCGGGTAACGTAACCCTCAGCCATCTCCAGATAACGGGGACCCTTGACCTTGGTGGCAAACATGGTGCCGACCTGGCTACGCAGACCCTTACCCAAATCTTCCAGAGAAGCGCCAACTGCCAAACCGTCGTCGGAGAAAGCAGACTGGCTGCGGCCGTAAACGATCTGCAGGAACAGTTCACGCATTGCGGTATTGATGGCGTCACACACCAAGTCGGTGTTCAGAGCCTCCAGCAGGGTCTTACCGATGAGAATTTCGGAAGCCATAGCTGCGGAGTGGGTCATGCCGGAGCAACCCAGAGTCTCAACCAGAGCCTCTTCAATGATGCCCTCCTTCACGTTCAGGGTCAGCTTGCAGCAACCCTGCTGAGGAGCACACCAGCCGATGCCGTGGGTAAAACCGCTGACATCCTTAATTTCCTTGACCTGAACCCACTTACCCTCTTCGGGAATGGGAGCGGGGCCGTGATAAGCACCCTTGGCCACGGAGCACATATGCTGTACTTCTGCACTATAAATCATGGCAATTTTTTCCTTTCTTTACTAAAAGCTTTAAATAAGCATTTTTCGGAACTATTATAATGGTTTATGGTGAAAAAGTCAATTACAAACAACAGGTATGAGCCAGAAAAAAACAGCCATACTATGACCATCAATAAAAAAGGAGGAACCGATATGGATTGCAAAGCAAATAAGCACATTGAATGCACCGTACAGCAGTGCGCCAACCACTGTGGCGACGCAAACTACTGCGCTCTGGACCGTATTCTGGTTGGCACCCACGAGGGCAACCCCACTATGGACCAATGTACCGATTGCAAGTCCTTCCGCCGGAAGTAAGGCTTCTTCTTGGGGTGCGTACAAACGCACCCCTTTTTGTTTATTCTGTGGACATTTTCAAATCTGTATGTTAAAATATTCAAAAAACAAAAAGGTGTGTTTACAATGAAATCCGAAAAACTTTCCGGTCTGGAACCTCAGGCGGTATTTGGATATTTTGAAAAGCTGTGTTCCATCCCCCACGGATCCGGCAACACAAAACAAATCAGTGATTACATCGTGTCCTTTGCCAAGGAGCATAGTCTGCGCTATGTGCAGGATAAGCTGAATAATGTACTAATTTTCTGCGAAGGCACCTGCGGTTACGAAAACCATGAACCGGTGATTATACAGGGACATATGGACATGGTCTGTGAGAAGGATGCAGACTGCCCTATCAATATGGACACCGACGGATTGGACATTGACCATGATGGTGCCTGCGTGTTTGCCAAGGGAACCACCTTAGGTGGTGATAACGGAATTGCGGTAGCTTACGCCATGGCACTGCTTGCCGACAAGTCTATCCCCCACCCTCCTTTGGAAGTAATCATCACTGTGGATGAGGAAACCGGAATGGACGGTGCCACAGGCATTGAGCTCTCATCCTTAAAGGGACGCACCATGCTAAACATCGACTCCGAGGAGGAGGGCATTTTCACTGTTTCCTGTGCCGGCGGAGCACGGGCAAATCTATCGCTGCCTGTACAGCGCCGTGCAGTCTATGGGCCATGCGTCCGGCTGACTGTGGAGGGTCTGCAGGGTGGTCACTCCGGTATAGAAATTCATAAAAATCGTGCCAATGCCAACAAGGTTATGGGCGAATTTTTGAGCCGCGTGCAAAAGCTCATGCCCGTGTGTATTACCAAGCTGCAGGGCGGTGTCAAGGACAATGCCATTCCCCGTTCCTGCCAGGTGACCCTGGTTGCCCTGGGAATGTATATAGAGCGCATCAACGAGGTAGCCGCACAGCTGCAAAAGGAGATTCGGGAGCAGTTTGACGAGCCGGATGCCATTGTCCGCGGAGATGATGTGGACGCATTGGGCGGCAATGCTCTGACAACCGAGTGCTCCGCCAAGGTGATTGCTCTGCTAAATGCCGCGCCTAACGGTGTTCAAAGCTGGAGCGAGGACATTGTCGGTTTGGTACAAACCAGTTTGAACTTGGGCATCGTCACATTGGACAGCGAACTAAGCCTTACCTGGGCTGTGCGCAGCAGTGTCAATAAAGAGAAAGCTGCGCTTTTAGAAAAGCTGGAGGAGCTTGCCAAATTCCACGGTGCCGAATACAATGTCCGTGGTGAATATCCCGCATGGGAATACAAAAAGAATTCCAATTTAAGAGATACCATGATTCGGATATATTCCGGTATGTTTGGAAAGGAACCGGAAGTAGTTGCCATCCACGCCGGTTTGGAGTGCGGTCTGTTCAGTGAAAAACTACCGGGTTTGGACTGTGTATCCATCGGTCCCAATATACACGACATCCACACAAGCCGGGAAAAACTCGAAATTGCATCCACAAAGCGCACATGGAACTTCTTGCTGGAAGTACTGAAAAACTTATAATAAAAATGACCCACATAGGGCTCTGCATTCTTAGCGGAGAAAACACGAACACCACCAAGGAGATTTCTTTGGTGGTGTTTTTGTCGTTGGGAACTTACGAAAGGCTCCCTCCAGGAGGCTTTTGCGCGTTGTTTCTCTGCGGATGGTGGGTTCGGGCTTCTGCCCGATGGTGCGTGGACTGCCATGCGCTATGCTTGCCACAGATGCAAGCGTCGGAAAAGCGGAAAT
>JBGVPJ010000113.1:0-2712 GCA_045126955.1 Faecousia sp. | reverse complement strand
CAAGCCGACAATGCAGCCCACTGCACCGACAATCATCAAGAGTACAGGTGTTGTCATGCCTAATGCCCCAGCTAAGGCAGCTACTTTACTGGACGGAGTCCAGGTTGTATTGAAAGTATCAAACCCCATATATGCAATCAGCGCAACAATTAAAATACTGCCTATTTTTCCGCTTCGCACAGGGTTGGTAACTGGCTTGGCAACATTAAACGCAGCAGCTACAATGACTGCTGTAAAAATAGCGACTGTCAGAACAAGTGAAGCAAGCGACGGCGATAAAAACAGACACAGTGCCGCCATGGCTGACAACAACAGCCAAAAGTTCTTTTTGATATTTCGAATCATCGATAAGCAAAAGGATAAACTCATTTTCCTCTTTCTCCTAAACAAAACTTTTTCTTTATTATACCACCTTCTTTCCCAGTTTTCAACGCAATTTTTCGTAGAGGTAAAGTGATGCTCAAAAGCACCACTTTAACGGAAATCGTAAAAATAACACTTGCAATTTTTCTCCAGGTGTGTATAATCAAGTTAGAACATTTGTTCTGTCTCAAAAATTGAATAGACGTCCCGACGGAATGGTTGAGATTAAACAGGCTGCGTAATTCCATCTCCAGGTCAGATTGCTTTGATATAACCGGTTCAGTTAAACCAGACTTGCTTTAAGCAGACATGAGAGGCCACCGGCAAGATAGCGCTCAGAAATGAGGGCTTTCTTGTCGGTGGCTTTTTTTGTTTTTCTTAGCCAAAAACCGGGGTGAAACAGACCTTTGTTCAAAACAGATGGGAGGTGAAAATCCACTGGATGATGGTATCAAAAAGCGCAATGCTGCACTGTGTTTTGAAATTTTAACCAAACGGTCATGTAAACGCAGTAATTTTAACCGTTTGGTTAAGGTGCTTTTGTCGTCATCCAGTTACAATTATAGACCAGTCACTCAAACATCCAACCGGCACAAAGAAAGGAGAATGCCATGCCACGCTTATCCAAAAGAGCAAAACGGGAGTGGAGTCTGTTCTTAGATCCACGCACCGGACGGCGCAGCTACAACGAGCTTTGCCGCCGCTGCACCCACTCTTGCAAGCAAAGTTTTCGCGTCATCGTGGTGGCTTGTCCCCACTATGAAAGTAAGCGAAAAGAAAGGTGCTAAAAAACGCACCAAACCGCCGCAATTTCCGAAGATCGGTTGCGGTGATGAAAGTATCCGCCGCCGAAATAAACGCGCCGCACACGAGAATGAAAATCAAAAATACGCACCTTTTTCCTACAGAAAAAGTACCCTTCGAGTCTTACCTCGCAAACGGCGCAAATCGGCATTAACCCGACTCCGCTGAGAAGTCCCATAAATATATAAATAAATATATAACTTAGACTTACTTAGCTGAGAGAAGAAGTGTGAAGGAGCAGTAAGTAATGGAAGACAAAATTTACACCTTGGAAGAAATGCGCAGCCTGGGAATCGACACTCTGAAATATAAACTCATGGACGAGCCTGGAGAAGTGATTGGCACACTGATGCTGAAAGCTGAAACTCGCAGACAAGGTCCGCGGCTATTTTTTGACCTTGAAGATGGTCGCAATATCATCACGCCCATCTTCATTTGGCAGCTGGGTAAAGGCATGCAAAACATCCCTACCGGGACAGTTGTGAAGCTGACCTATGTAAGAAACAGTACCGGCTACGTCCACCTTGAAAATGCCGTGCCGGTGTAAACGGCATCAGTGGCATTTTCTTAGCAAGCATCGTGGTTGGATATCCACAACCACATTTTCTTGGGGTAACCCCAAACCCTTATAAACTGAAAGGAGTCAATAATGAGAACTAGAGATAAGCAGATCATCCTCCGGCTGACGGAGAAAGAATATGACGAGTTAAAGGCTAATGTTGCCAAAACGAACCTATCCATGCAAGCCTATTTGCGCACGATCATCGCTGGCACTCAACCGAAAGAACGGGTGCCGATGAACTTGATCGAAACACTGCAAGGCTTACAGAACGTCAACACCCAAGTGACGATCATTGCGCTGAATGCGCGGACACAGAAAGAAAGCGACACCGATGCTTACTGGAAGGTAGTCAAAGAAATGGAATCTGTAAAAGGCAAACTTTTGCAGGTAATGTATGGAGATTGAGAATATGAACTTTAAATTCTACAGAAATATTTTTAGCCAGGAGCAGGAGTACCGTGTGGGACAAGTCCGCTATATCGTGGAGTCCCACTTCTCCCCTTTCCCGGATTCGGAGCAAAAAACTATGCGTGATCGAGTGGAGCGATTGCTGACCGGAGATTTAGTTAATTTGACATTGCTTGAGGTAACGGATACAATAGAGGCAGAAAATGTGTGTTCGGTTGCCGGAAAGGAGAACTAAATGCAACCGAAGAATAACCCCATTGGTATTACTGCTCTATATTGCCGTCTATCCCGTGATGATGGAGCCGATGGTGACAGTAATTCCATTTCCAATCAGAAAAGAATGCTTTCCAAATACGCCAAGGAGCATGGTTTTGACAATACCCGTTTCTATGTGGATGACGGCTACACCGGCACAAACTTCAATCGTCCGGGTTTTCTGAAAATGCTGGAGGATATGGATGCCGGGTATGTGTCTACCTTGATCATCAAGGATATGTCCCGTTTGGGCCGCGACTATCTGCAAAGCGGTTATTACACCGAAAGCTACTTCCCCGACCGAAACATCCGGTTTATTG
>JBGVPJ010000112.1:0-5567 GCA_045126955.1 Faecousia sp. | reverse complement strand
TTTTTCCTCCACCCCGATCATCTCGCACTGCCCGTTCTTAACGAACACGAGGGGGTACGATCACCGGGTGTGTGGCATTAAAATACTACGGAAAAATTTCCGTGCCGAATTATTATATAGTAATGCAATCTATTTTGCAAGTAGTTTTTTCAATTTTTTCAAGAATATTCTAACTTTTTAAAGCAGAAAAACGCCTAACGGCGGTGCAGGCTATGCATAAGGGCAAAATGAGCATCCGTGATGTATCTGTATAGCTTTCGATGATGTCAGCATTGCTTTTGGCAATGCATCTTATAAGGGAACCGGAACAAAGCCCTCTTTGGTGAGGATGTGCTTTTCTCGGTAGCCGCAGGACTTCAGAAGCTCTGCAGCCTCTGCAAAATAGCAATCCATAAGATGGACCTGGTGGCAATCGGAGGAAATCACCACGCCAAAGCCAAGTCGCTTCATCTCTTTGATAAGGAAGGGATCCGGATAGGGGGTGGTGCGGTAGCCACGGGCAATTGCGCCGGTATTTACCTCAAAATAGGGCACTCTGCCGGCCAATGCTTCCGCGGCCTCGATGGCGGCAAAGCGGTATTCCTTTGTGTCGGTATCAAAAAAGTTTATCGTGTCCCGGTGCTTGGTAATGAGGTCAAAGTGACCGATGATATCGCAGTCCGCAAAATCCGGCAGCCAGGCCAGCTGGCGGTAGTACTCCTTGGCAAAGGCCATGCCGTTGCCGTCAAAATGATCATCGATCATCTTTTGGAAATGGGCTAAAACCCCGTCAAATTCATAGTCTACCCCGTCAAACCGCAGGCCGTGGATGGAGCCAATTACATAGTCATAGCCCTCGGGGCGCTCCGGACAGCAGAGGTCAAATTCCAAACCGCAGAAAATATCAATGCGGTCGCCGTATTTTTCTTTTAACCGAGCAATCTCCTGCCGATAGAGCTTGGTGGATTCTAAACTCATGGAATAATAGGCGGCGTAGGGCATATAGCAGTGGCCGGAAAAGCCGATTCCGCCAAAACCCTTTTCAATGGCGGTCAATACCACTTCTTCAGCGGTGTTTTGACCGTCGCAGAAGGTGGTATGCTGGTGTAAATTCTGGAAAGCATTCATAGACCTTCTCCTTTTTTGTTTTCCTAACATTATACGCAAATCTCTCCATAAATCAACAGATAATTTTGCTTTTCCTTGCAAATTTGCGTGGATGTGGTATGATAATGCAAAACCGAGATAACTTTGGAGCCATATAGCAGCCGGCTGTATCGGGCACTGCTGAACCTATTTTTACGGTGATACGGAGAATTTTATGAGCAAAACCATTAACATGACCCAAGGGAATCCCTTGAAACTGCTGATTTGCTTTGCCCTGCCGCTGATGTTTGGCAATGTATTCCAACAGCTCTACACTGTGGTGGACACTGCCATTGTGGGACAGGGCGTGGGTATGGATGCGTTGGCGGCTCTCGGCAGTGTGGACTGGCTGAACTGGATGATGCTGGGCATTGCCCAGGGCTTTACACAAGGCTTCAGTGTACGCATCGCCCAAAAGTTTGGCGAAGGGGACAAAAAAGGACTGCAGCTGTTTATGGGGCAGTCTGCTGTGGCAACAGCGGTACTGGCATTGCTGTGCACCGCCTTGGGTCAGCTGACATTACCCCTGTTTTTGCGGTTTCTCCGGGTGCCGGGGGAGCTGGTGCCCATGGCAACTCTCTACACCCGAATTCTCATGGGGGGACTGCCGGCGGTGTTCTTCTTCAACTACTGCTCGGCTATGCTCCGAGCGGTGGGCGACAGCAAAACGCCCCTTATTGCCATGGCGGTTGCCTCTGTAACCAATATCGTACTGGACTTGGTGGCGGTGTTTTTACTCCGTTGGGGCATTGCCGGTGCGGCCATTGCCACAGTTTTTGCCCAATGCCTGTCGGGCGTCATCTGCGTAATCAAAATTTACTGTACGCCCCAGTTGCGGTTTACCAAACAAAATTTGCCCCCGCAGGGAAACATCCTGCGGAATTTGATGGGAATCGGCATTCCTGCCGCCTGCAAGAATTTGGTGGTTGCCCTTGGTGGCATGGCGGTGATGACGGTGGTCAATACCTTCGGTACGGCTTTTATCGCCGGCGTTACCGCCTCCAACAAGCTCTATGGTCTGCTGGAAATTGCCGCCCTCTCCTATGGCTATGCCGTCATCACCTATGTGGGGCAAAACTACGGTGCGGCTCGGTTTGACCGAATTACTGCCGGCATAAAAAGTGCGGCGGTGCTGTCGGTGATTACTGCACTGGTGATTTCCGCAACTATGTTTCTGTTTGGAAGACCCATTACCATGCTCTTTATCTCCGGGGAAAACCCGGCAGAGACGATACAGGCCGGCAATGTTGCCTACCAATATCTGTGCGTCATGGCTTCCTGCCTGCCCATCTTGTATATTCTCTACCTGCTGCTCTCCGCTATGCAGGGCCTGGGAGATTCGGTGCGGCCGATGATTTCCGGCATTGTGGAGCTGGGACTGCGTGTGGCGGTATCTGTGATTGTCGCCTATACCGGCTACCGGACGGGTATTTTCGGTGCAGAGATTGCTGCCTGGGTAGGGGCAACGGTATATCTTCTTTATCACTATCGCAAACGTATAAAAGCAGGCCTTTAAACACATATTTTTATGACCGGTAAAGGCAATGCTTTTTTTAAGCGATTTTACTCTTTACTCCTCGGCGCGTTTGTGGCATCATAAGAAAAAAGATAGGAGGCACTGGTTATGGAAATTCGTTTTGCCGTTCCGGAGGATGTACCCGGTATTTTGGCGCTGCTGCGGCAGGAGGCACAGCTTCACTATCGGGGCAGACCGGATATTTTCCGAAGCAATGCCCAAAAATACGGTCCGTCCCAAGTGCTGGCCAGGCTGGATAAGTCTGATACCCCTGTTTTTGTGGCGGTGGAGGCAGAAAATGTGCTTGGGTGCTGCTTCTGCCAAATTGCAACCCATTACCGAGATTCCCTGCTTGTGGACCATACTGTCTGCCACATTGACGACATGTGTGTGGAGGAGCACCGCCGGCGGCAGCACATCGGCACCGCTTTGTATGACGCCGTTTGCCGCTATGCCAAGCAGAGAAAATGCCGCGCGGTGACACTGGATGTGTGGAGCTGCAACGGGGATGCTAAAAAATTTTACGATTCACTGGGTCTTATGCCCCAAAAGCTGGGCATGGAGGCCATTTTGGAGGACAGCTGATGCTGGAAAAAAACAAACAATATGAGGCGTATGTGACGGATTACACCGCCGAAGGACAGGGCGTTGCCCATGTGGAGGGCTGTGCGGTGTTTCTGCCCAACGCCATTGCCGGTGAGAAATACCTCATCCGCATCGAAAAAGCCGCCAAGACTTGGGCGGCAGGGAAAATCGTGGAGATTTTGGAGAAATCCCCCCATCGGGTGAACCGGGAATGTCCCGTAGCCAAGCTCTGCGGCGGCTGTGATTTTTGGCACATGGATTATGCGGAGGAAACCCGCCTCAAGGCCGATCGGGTACGGCAGGCCTTAAACCGCATCGGCGGCGAGGCTTTGCAGGAAATGCCCATCCTGTCCGCCCCCACCTGCCACGGCTACCGAAATAAGGCGCAGTATCCGGTTGCCAGCCAAAAGGGACGGGTGTATGCCGGATTTTTCAAGGCCGGCACCCATCAGGTGGTGGAAAACGAAAAATGCCTGATTCTTCCGGAGGAGAGCGACCGCGTACGGAAGATTGTGATAGATTATGTAAACCACTATCGAATATCTGCCTACGACGAGACCACCCAAAAGGGTCTTTTGCGCCATATTTATGTGCGTCGGGGCGCCGTATCGGGACAGGTGCTGGTGTGTCTGGTGGTAAATGGGCGAAAGTTGCCCCATGTTGAGGACTTGATTCACCGGCTCAAGGCCGTGCCCGGCTTTACCAGCCTGGTGCTTTCCGTGAACACCAATCCGGGCAACACCATTCTGGGTGAGGAATTCATCACCCTGTACGGCCCCGGCTACATCGAAGACACCCTCTGCGGTCTGACCTTCCGGCTGTCTCCTCGCTCCTTTTATCAAATCAATCACCATCAGGCCCAGCGGCTGTATGAGGCCGCCATCGCCCAAGCGGAGATTACCAAAGACGATTTGGTGCTGGATTTGTACTGCGGCGTGGGCACCATCACCCTTGCTATGGCCAAAGCTGCCGGCAAGGTCATGGGCGTGGAGGTGGTGGAGCAGGCAGTGGTGGATGCCCGGGAGAACGCCAAGCGCAACGGTATTCACAATGCGGAATTTTTCTGCGGCGATGCGGGAAAGGCGGCGCTGGAGCTGGAAAAACAGGGCATCCGTCCGGATGTGGTGGTGGTGGATCCGCCGAGAAAGGGTCTCAATGCCGATACGATTGAGGCATTGCACCGCATGTCTCCCCGGCGGATTGTGTATGTGTCCTGCGACCCTGCCACCCTTGCCCGGGATGTGGCGCTCCTGAAAGAACGGGGCTACGCTCTCAAAAACGCCCAAGCAGCGGACTTGTTCCCCCGCTGCGCCCATGTGGAGAGTGTTGTTTGTTTGAGTAGGGAAAAGGCCGACAACTATATCCGTATTTCGGTTCAGACGAAGGATTTGAAACGGAAGGAAACTGTCTGCCAGGAGGTAAACGAAGATGAAAAATAACAAACTACCAGTCATAACTGCTGCAGTCACCATATTGTACTGCTGCCTTTGTTTCGTATCTTCCGGATGTATTTTATATGGTGCATTTTATGAATCAAACAGTATTTTCCAATTCGGCAATTCGCTTGTGTATTTTTGGATATTCAATCCTATAGCAATTATTCTATCTGTTATAGGGTTGATTCAAGGACAGAAATCCCGTGGTATTTTTATTCTCTGTGCAATGCTGTCCATAATAAGCTGGATTGTTGCAGGTACAATGATAGCAACGGTATTTTGATATTATGAAAATATTTCCAAATTGTCAGATTTCTTTAGTAGACTCCCTACCTAAAGGGATAACCGTCGAGAGCATTGTTTGAGTAGGGAAAAGGCCGACGATTATATTCGTATATCCGTTCATACGATGGATTTGAGAGTTACAAGAGAGAGCTAAGGAGGTTTCCCATGTCTGATTGGCGGCTGAATGGACAGGAAGAATATTTGTCCAATATAACACTTTATAAAGTCACATTCCCGGAATTTTGGGAAACCGCATACAGAAATAAAAATACCTTCTATCAAAAGATAGCATGTTACGCAGAACAGTTTGTTGCAGAAACAAATCGTGGAGGGGAGTATCTTGAAGGAGATAAGATACAGCACTTTTGGCACGAACATTGCGAATTCTGTTGGGAGAAAGCATTGACGAATAAATCCTGCGTATTTTATTGTACGGAAGATTTGAAGTATTGGATATGTGCAGAGTGTTTCCACGATTTTAGAGAAAAGTTTAACTGGCAGGTAAAATCTGCAGAAGAATTGTTTCGCTAAGTTAGCATAAATTGTGGAAAAATAAGACTGGTAGACTCCCTACCTAAAGGGACAACTGTGGAATCAATCGTGTGTTTATCCAAACCGGC
>JBGVPJ010000111.1:0-5750 GCA_045126955.1 Faecousia sp. | reverse complement strand
TGCTCTTCCCCATGCTCGTCATGATGGTGATGGCCGCAGCAGTGATGCTCTTCCTCGTGATCATGGCAATGATGATGATGGTGGTGTTCCTCCTCCATCTCAGCCAAATCCGCGGCAACCTTTGCCCTGCCCTCCATGGCTTCCATTAACTGCTCACCTGTGAGCTGATTCCAAGGTGTTGTAACGATGGTAGCCTCGGCATTGTGCTCTCGCAGCAAAGCAACAGCCGCATCCAGCTTCTGCTGGGGGACTGCATCCGTACGGGACATGACAATGGTGGCGGCAGTTTCAATTTGGTTATTATAGAACTCGCCGAAATTCTTCATATAGACCTTAACCTTACCGGCATCCACCACGGCAACAGTGCAGTCCAACACCACGTCATCATTGGTCACCTTTTCTACAGCGGCAACCACATCGGAGAGCTTACCTACACCGGAGGGCTCAATCACGATTCGGTCGGGGTTGTAGTCAGCAATCACCTGCGTCAGCGCCTTGCCAAAATCGCCCACCAAGCTGCAGCAGATACAGCCGGAGTTCATCTCGGTAATATTGATACCCGCATCCTGCAAAAAGCCGCCGTCAATGCCGATTTCGCCGAATTCGTTCTCAATCAGTACTAATTTCTGACCTGCATAGCTTTCGGAAATCATTTTTTTGATAAGAGTGGTCTTGCCGGCACCCAAAAAGCCGGAATATACATCAATTTTTGTCATTTCATTCACACTTTCCTTTTTCGCCACAATTGGCATATTCGTACTTAATAACTATACCACATAAATCCAAAAAAATCCATTATTATTATACTTTTTGCCAAAAAACAGCGGTTGCATTCACAACCGCTGTTTCTTGACTATTTCATTGGAAGGCTTCTCAACGGAAACTCAAAATACCTCAATTTCGTAGAGTTCGACTTTATCCAGAGGGAACTCAAATCGCAGACAATCCGGGCAGATGGCTTCCTTTAGAATAAAGGTTGTTGAGAATTCCTCGGTTTGAATTTCTGTAATGCCGGGAACAGATAGCTCACCATTATTCCTGACCTTAAGTTGCATGTCGTCAAGGTGATAACCGTGGACAACAACCTTACTAAAATTGGGTTTTACCTTGGTCAAATTCAACTCGTAGAATCGTTCAGAACCGCCTACCAGCGCCCATGCCCAGTTATCCCGCACGCCGTCAAACATCTTGTATATACCGGTCTGACCTTGCTTAGCTGTGGATGCGATAAATGTGAGATCATCAGAACGATTAAACAGCAAGCTACCGCCGTGAGTACGCTCGTATTCCAGCTTATCAACCAAAGCGGTTACTTCCTCGTAGGTAGGCAGTCCCGCGTCCTTCACTTCGCTAGTACCGATCACCACCTCATGTGGTTTCAGCGCAAACACATTGCCGGAGATTTTGCGATTGTGACGGAATTCATACCATTCGCCGCTGATACCATCCAGTTTCACCTGCTGATGCTGCGTGGTAAAGTTCACCAGCACAAACATTTTCTCGTCGCCCTTATCATAAAGAACAGCTTCGGCTTCATCCGTTCTATAAAGAACTGTGCGCTTGGCAAACAAAACAAGCTTATCCAACGCCTCAAAGCTGGAGAAAAGGTAACGAGTTCCCTCGTACAGCGATGCACGGTCATTTAAATCATGGTAGGCGTAAGGCCACAGAGTCTTACCACCATGAATCATAGCAGCCCAAGTATGGCAAATATACTCATCAAAGTTGGGATAAGTTGCATAGATATTACTCCAACGGTATGAAAAACAAGTTGGCAGGAAACCAATACACTTATCGGGCCTGTTTAGAAGGGCAATCGCATCCACATATTTTCCCATCACGGAAAATTCCCTTGTATAGAAACGGCCTCTTCCTTCCTTCTCTTGTACAGTGATGTAGGGATGTGTTTCGAACCAGTCACAGCACTCTACATATTGGCTCGGGCCGGTGCTAGCCATCAGTACCACGTGATAGGGGTCCTTTTCACAGATGTAATCGTAGATATGTTTCAGATAAACATTGGAAATCAAACGGTATTCCGGTTCGTCGCAAAGATAGTAGAACACATAATCTTTACCCTTGTGGGCATCAATAACCGCGTCAATCCCATCGAATACCGCTTTGCTAGGAACTATATCACGTGTCATCTCGCCGGTCGGCAAGCCTGCTTTTCGAAGGAAGTGCTCCGGTTGCATGTCCCGACTGCCAATATCGCCAACATTCTCTGTCGTATAATAGTTACCGGCAGAAATCTTACGTTTGAAGGCGGTACCACCGTGGTAACCTGTTGCATACATGTTACGACGAAGAACCGGCTCGCCGTCCACAATCAGATTGCCTCCGGAAATCCAAGCCGTCCTATTCCCTGAAGGGGCAAGACGGCGAATCTTTTTGACAATTTCGTAACCGTCAATTGTTGCCGTCAGGAAGGCCTCTCCAATCTCGAAATTCGGTGTTTCAAAAACAAAATTACCATCAGCATCAGGGCTAATCACCTGTGTTTCAATACCCGGGCCTTCCAGCTTTAGGGTAACCTTTTTGGAAGATATTGCCTGTCCTACAACTCTTGTAGCATCTTGACCTGGATAGAAATTATTCCTGTATTCCGGCAATGTAAGTTTTAGTGCAATCGGTTCATAGGTGACCCTCACCGGATAATGGCGGGAAAATTCCACCCCATCCTGCACACGCTTAAGTGTGAGAGGCATGTTGCAACGGGCAAGTTCTTCAAAATGGCACGGTGCCTTAAACTCGTTTGAGCCTGCCTCCAGTGCGACTGTAACCGATTCCGCATAAGGAGAAGAAAATACAAACTCGCCCGCCTCATGGTTTTGTGTTTTTACTGTTACCGTACCGTTATAACCATTCTCGGTTTCTTCAGTAATATCTGATACAACTGAACAAATGCGTACATCATCGCAAGCCGGACGCATAGGGAAACCACCCATATGGTTAAAATTGCGGGGCTCAAGATATGCACCCTCCAGTGCACTCCAGGAAGTAAAGCTAAGATCGACGCCTTTACAGGTATGGCAAATATTCAGCAACCACTCTTCCTGCCACTCGCTATGGGGTGTCATATAGAAAGCAGTCAGCGGCCATTCAATCTCCACAGTCCAGAACTTGTCGCCGTAATTGACAGCATACTTCCAATCGGGTGCATAGGGATCCGGTTTGGTAACGCCCGACTCCGAGTAGAAGTTGCAGACCGACCTACCGCCAACAGTAATCGCAAACTGGTAGCAATCAAAGCCATTACCCGAAGGACACAGAAAAATCTCGACACTATCAGTATGGTACACGGAACGGTCAGCATCAATTTTGATTAATTCTTCCAAATTGGGCGCCATGCACTTAATGCCCATAAAAATACGATCCTTGTAAGTCAACAACTTAAAGGAGGTCTGCACCTCAGATACTTCACCACCGGTTTTCTTAAGGTGGGTGAAGCCAGTGTATTCCTTGGCAGTTTTCCACGCTGCCTCGTCCATGCGGCCATCAAGGATAATATTGTTTTTGTACGCCTCCATTTTTTCTCCTTCCCGACACCTCCGACAATTTAGAAGGCATCCGCAACCTCTGTTTTATCAAAATTTTATCCGCCAAGCAGAACCATATTCGCTTCAGTTATAGTGAAGTTCGGTTGGATTGAAGTCCCTCGCTTGCCGGATCTGCACATCCCATATGTGCAGTCAAATTGTACCATGGGTTTGCTGTAAATGCAAGCCTTTTTGATTGTTTTTAGACTAATTTTAACATTTCAATGACTGAGGGGAACAACAGCTCTGCAATTCCAAACCAGGAGATGATGCGGGCACTTGACGGTATTTTTGCATGTCAAAAAAAAAAAAAAGAGGCGGTTGCCAATGGCAACCGCCTCAGTTGGGTTATGAATTTAGACGAACCTATCGTAAATTAGTATACGTACAGGTCGTTGTACTTCAGGATATCAGCCTCGAATACTTCCGATGCGGTGGGGAATGCGGAAGCAGGAGCCATCTTCTTAAAGTCGGCGTGGGTGAAGAGGGACTTTACGTCAGCGTACTTCCTGCCCGTGACCCAAATTTCGCACTTTTCGAAGTACTCATAGTACTTGTCGACCAGGTCCTGATTGAAGTCACACTTCTTGATGTCTTCAGCTCTCTGGTCGCAGACAGCCTTGAACTTCTCTGTCCACTTCTTACTGTACTCAGAAGCACCCTGGATGCCGGGGTAATCGCACTTAACAGCGCCCAAGCTGAAGTCAGACTGGTACTTCAAGCCGCACTTTGCCAGATAGAGCTGCAGGTCCATGCAAGCCTCACGCTCGTCACAGGAGTTCAGCATAGAAACAAAGGACTGGGTTAGACGACGGATACCACCCTTGCCTGCGTAGTCGGTGTCCTTGCCGTCATATGCGGGAATAGGAACAACTTCAAGCACATCCTCGTTGGGGATGGTCTGGAAGCAATGTTCGAAGTTATAGGGTTCGGCGTCGGAGATCTGCAAACCGAACATGGGGTAAGTAATGTTCGATGTGATGTTACCGGTACCTGTGGCGATACAGCCCTTCTGGTACTGCATTTCCCACATGAACTCAAGCTGCTCCATGCAGTAGGTGCTGTTAATGAAGTCAGTAGTCAGTTCGCCCTTTTCGTTTTCGGCATATTGTAAGTTAATGCCAAGATAGGGCATACCGGCGGTGTAAGTGTCGTGACCCACAGTGTCCATCTTGCCGTCGCCGTCAAGGTCCTTGGTCAAATCTTCCATCATCTGCTTGTAAACAGAAATGGTCCAGGTGCCTTCCATAACGTGCTCAGCGGGGGTCTTCAGACCGTAGCGCTCGAACATGGACTTATTGTAGTAAACCATGTAGTCGCCAACCCAAGGAACAACCCAACCGTAGACCTTGCCTTTGGTCTCCATCAGGTCCAGATAACGATGGTCAAACACCTCGGCCAAAGCATCATACTCTTCCTTGGTGTACTCAGCCAGAATGCCGTAGTTGGCAGCGGCGGGGAACTGGTTGGAAGTATACAGAAGGTCGGGCTTGGAGCCGGAGTTCATGGCAGCCAAAATTTGATTCTGGTTGTAGTTAGCTACAAACTCGATAGTAACACCGTTGAGGGCAGCCCAATCCAAAATAGCAGCCTTCATCATCCAAAGGTAGTTGCCCTTACCGAACTTTTCCCAGTCAGTATAGGTGGTTTTGCCATCGCCAAGGCCCCAGATCTGCAGGGTCTTGCCAGCAAAAGACGTATTACCGTTACCAGCGGTGGTACCGGAGGGGGTGGGATCAACAGGCTTCTTGCAAGCAACAAGGCTTACAACCATGATGACGACCAACAGTAGTGCGAATAGTCTTTTCATTATTTTTGCTCCTTTTCTTTAATTTATGGCGTTCACCATATACACAAATTATATGTACCACTGAATTATAGCAAGCAGATATACAAAAGTCAATAGTACGACTCTTTTTTTGTAAGTTTTCAACAATAAGTTTTACGAAATTATTACAACATTACCATTCCGGCACGGTAACGCATTTTCAAATTTCAGCAGCGAAAGCACCTGCCATGCTATCGCTGCCTCTGTAAAAAAAGAAGAGGCTGCAAAATGCAGCCCCTTCCCTTTTGATATGCAAACATTTTGTGAATCGCTTAACCCTTGCTGCCGGAACGGTCCATACATTCCACAAAGAATTTCTGTGCAGATATGAACATAATCGTCAGAGGAGCAATCGTTACCAACATAGCGGTATATCTCTGCAC
>JBGVPJ010000110.1:0-9333 GCA_045126955.1 Faecousia sp. | reverse complement strand
TGCCGTTAAGCAGGATGGAGCCGCGGGTAGGCTGGTAAACAGAGGTCAACAGATTGAAAATCGTGGTTTTACCGGCACCATTGGGGCCGATGAGTCCGGAAATCTCCGTAGGTCCGATGGTCATATCGAAACCATCCACCGCAGTCAAGCCGCCAAAGTCAATGCCCAAATTGTGCACGTCCAAAACCGGCAGCTTGTCCGTATCCTGCTCACGGAGCAGATTGGTGCTGGTGACCTCCACCATTTTACGGGAATATTCATTCATTGGAAGCCACCTCCTTCTTGCGAAACAGCTTGGTTACTTTCTTCTTGAAATCCGCCTTAAAGCCCTCCAGCAGTTGCTTCAGCTTGGGCGACCAGGTACACAGCATAACCATAATCAGCACCACCGCATACAGAATCATACGCAGGTCATCCAGTCCGCGCATTGCCTCCGGCAGGATGTACAGCACCGTTGCGGAAATGACAGAGCCCATAATATTGCCCATGCCGCCCAGCACCACAAACACCAAAATATTGATGGAGGTGTTGAAATTGAACTTGGAAGCGGTTAGCGAAGAGAAGTTCAGGCCGAACAGTGCGCCTGCCATACCGGCAAGGAATGCAGATACCACAAAGGCCTTCATCCGGAAAGCAGTCACATTAATACCCACGGATTCAGCGGCAATCCGGTTGTCACGGACAGCCTTGATGGCACGGCCTTCCTTGGAATTAACCAAATTCAAGACCACAAATAATGTAAACAGAATCAGCACAAAGCCTGCGGGGAAGGTAGCCAGCTTGGTGATACCGGTGGCACCCACGGGGCCGTCGATAATCATTTTACCGCCTTCGCCAAGGGTAAATGCGCCAACCCGGAAGGCCATGTGGAAACCCTCGGAATCCACACCTGCATAGAGGTTGCTGAAAATGTTCTTGAGAATCTCGCCACAGGCCAGAGTAACGATGGCAAGGTAGTCACCCCGCAGGCGAAGGGCAGGAATGCCGATAATGGTGCCGAAAATACCGGCCATAATGCCGCCAATCACCATGGCGACCGCCAAACGGAGCGCGGGAGCGGGAATGGCAGACTGGAGTAATGCGGAAGCCAGAATACCACAGAAGGCACCGATGCCCATAAAGCCGGCATGACCCAAACTCAGCTCACCGCATACGCCCACCAACAAGTTGAGGGACACTGCCAAAACGATGTACACGCACACAGGTACCAAATAACCCTTCATGGCACTTCCCAGCATGCCCATTGAGGAGAGCGACTGCATCACTACAAAAGCAACCGTCACTAGAAGGTATATGGAAAGATTTTTCCGCAGGGACTTGTTTTGTAAGATTTTTTTCATGGCAGCCACCTCACACCTTCTCCTGAACCTTCTTACCCAACAGACCCGTGGGTTTCACCAGAAGAATCAGAATCAGAACTCCAAAGACAATGGCATCGCTAAAGTCTGTAGAAATATACTTTTTGCTGAAAGTTTCAATAATACCCAGTAGTACACCGCCCAGCATAGCACCGGGCATGGAGCCAATGCCACCTAAAACAGCTGCAGTAAAGGCTCGGATTCCGGGCATAGATCCGGTTGTGGGTTGGAGCGTAGGAATGGTAGAACACAGCAAAATACCTGCCACTGCTGCCAGTGCAGAACCGATGGCAAATGTGGTAGAGATTGTACGGTTTACGTTGATACCCATAAGCTGTGCAGCATCCCGGTCCTCAGACACGGCGCGCATAGCCTTTCCCGTGCGGGTCTTGCTGGTATAAAGAGTCAGTCCCACCATCACAAGCGCAGAAACCAAAACAGTCAGAATCATCTCGCCGGTGATAACCAGCCGGCCATTAAAGAGCATGATGGGTTTCATGGTAACCACGCTGGCAAAGTTTTTGGGTGCAGTGCCCCAGATAAGCTGGGCTGCATTCTGCAAAAAGTAACTCACACCGATGGCAGTAATCAGCACCGCCAAGCTAGGGGTGCCACGCAAAGGCTTGTAAGCCAAACCTTCAATCAAAATACCCAAAAGTGTGCAAACTACAACCGCCGCCAAAATAGCCACTACAGAAGGCAGCCCTAAGTAATTAGTAACACAGAATGCAATATATGCACCCACCATAATCACATCGCCATGGGCAAAGTTCAACATTTTGGCAATGCCGTAGACCATGGTATAACCCAAAGCAATAATCGCATAAACAGAACCAATACTGATGCCGTTTATAAAATATTGGAGTATTTCCATAATAAACCTCTCTTTCTTCAGCAGCCTATGACAACAGCTGAATTTCGGCTGCTCCCATAGACCGCCGTTTGACATGCCAGGATGGGAGGGTCGCCCCTCCCATCCTAATTGATTACTTAATGTCTACGTACTTGCCGTTTTCAATCTTCACAGCAGCAGGAACCTTGGAAATCATGCGGTTAGCATCCCAAGTCATATCGGTACCGGTCAGGCCGGAGAACTTGTAGGTCTTGAAATACTCTTGCAGCTTGGCACTCACTTCAGCAGCGGACATGGTGCCGGTAACACCGGTAGCAACACAGGCATTGTAAATGGCATAAATTACATCATAGCCATCCGCAGCAAATTGGTTGGGGACCTCACCCTTCATCATAGCCTTGTACTTCGCTACAAAATCCTTGGATGCTTCAGCATCGGGGTTAAAGGGAGTCATCAGAACCAGGCCTTCAGCCAGCTTTGCATCAAAGCCGTCGACAGTCAGAACGCCGTCCATACCATCGCAACCGAAGAAGGTGGGCTTATAGCCGATCTTATTGGCATAGGTCAGAACCTGAGTTGCCTCTGTTGCATAGAAGGGCAGGAACACGAAGTCACAGCCGGCATCCTTACACTGGGTAACCTGGGTGGACAGATCGCTCTTGTTGTCTTCCGTAAAGGAAGTTTCGCAAACAATCTTCAGGCCCAGCTCTGCAGCCTTGTCCTTAAAGCCCTTCATCAGGCCCTTGGAGTAGTCGTCGGAGTTGTTGTAGATGATACCGATCTTGGTTGCCATATTCTTTTCAGACACAAGCATTGCTGCACTCTGGCCTTGGTTGGGGTCGGTGAAGCACATCTGGTAGATATTCTCGCCGGTGAGGGGAATCTTATCGGAAGAGCCGGAAGGAGTCAGCATAAACATCTTGTCCTCCACGGTTGAAGGTGCAATAGCCAGACAGGGGCTGGTGGTAACGGCACCGGCAAAAATCTGCATACCCCAGTCCTTCAGGTTGTTGTAAGCATTGAGGGCCTTTTCGCCGTCGTGCTCGTCGTCAGCAGATTTGAAAGCGATCTGCAAACCGCCCTTGGCGTTGATTTCCTCAACAGCAATCTTCATGCCGGCTTCCACAGCGGCACCGTAAACGGCAGCGCCACCGGTCAGAGGACCGGACAAGCCGATTTTCAGTACATTGGGATCAGCCTTTTCCTTGCCGCAGCCGGCAAACATTGCCATGACCATCATAAGTGCCAAAGCAAGTGCGAGAATCTTTTTCATTTTCTGTTCCTCCAATTTTAAAAATTAAATGTAAGTTACTATATAAAAAAGCGGCTGTGCCTTCGCACACCCGCCTCTCCATACCAACGGTTGGGTGTGCCGTTATCCTACCAATAGGACTACAGACAATATAAGAAAAACGGACACTGCCAATACAGCAGTGTCCAAAATTCGGGCAATGAGCATAGAGGTACCTGCCGCTGCACTTGTAGAGCAGTAGCCGGACTGAGTAGACTTAGTAGCGCACATAGCAGTCATTATGGTACCTCCTATAATTGATGTGCATATTGTATCTCACAGACGCACATTTGTCAACGATAAAAATACAATATATTCTGCTAAACTTAATTTTTGTTTTTTGTACATTCCGCACAAAGTATCATTGCAAGGTCTGTCCGGCAACCGCCAAAACCTTTGAAATAATGGGAACACAAATGGTTTTTCCGTAACCGGCATCCTCTACGCAAACGATAAACGCCAATGGCAGCTCCGCATTTTTCACAAAACCTGTCAGCATAGCATTGGGCTTTTTTCCGCCGTCCACCTCACCGGTGCCGGTTTTGGCGCCTACGGTAAGGCCGGGGAAATTGTCTGCGCCGTATTTGAGATTAACATTGTTCTTCATGTATTCTTGTAAAACAGCGGCAGTTTCCTCCGACATAATCGGCTCTCCGGACTGTAGCTTTGCCTTGTAGGTGCTGTTCCCGTCTACCGAGATCTCCTCCACCAAATACGGTGCAGTCACCACACCGCCGTTGGCAACAGCACCCACAAAGGTGAGGAATGCACAGGGATTCACCAAGTCAAGATACTGGCCGATACCGCTCCATCCAACATTCAGCTTCTCTGCTCCAACGGCCTGGAAATTGCCCTTTGCGGTGGTAATACCGTCAAAAGTAACCGACTTTGTGATACCGAACTTTTCAACATAGGTTTCCAAGGTTTGGCCTCCCAATTGCAGGGCGATTTGGGCAAAGGCGCAATTACAGGAATTGCAAAACGCAGATTTTAGATTTTGGTTCCAGTGGGCGCCAACACAGGTAATCTTTTCAGTACCGATTTGATAGCTACCGGTACAGGTAAAGCTCTGCTGGGTAATATCCGGGATTGTTTCCAGAGCAGCTGCTAATGTGACAATTTTGAATATCGAGCCGGGAATATAGCTGGATTGGGTAAATCGGTTTACATAAATCCCATCAAAAGCGCCTTCTGTACCCTCTGTCAACTCCGGCACATTGTCCGGGTCGTAAGTGGGTGTGGTAACAGCGCACAAAAGCTCGCCTGTTTTGTAATTGTACACCGCCACGGTGCCTTTATACTCCCCCATAGCCTCCAAAGCCGCTATCTGCATTTTAGAAGACAGGGTCAGTTCGGCCACTCCACCGGTTTGCCCGTAATGGTAAATACCGTTGAGTAGGTTATAACCTGCTATGGCACCGGCATAATGGGGCAGTGCGGGCGCACTGATGCTGCCGTATCTGTCACCAAGCCAATGGACAGATGCTTTGCGTAAAGAGAGCAAATCAGAATAAGCGCGTCCATCATTCAAATCCAAAAGCAGTGTACCGTCACGGTCGACCACCACGCCGCAGCCGATATTGCCGCCGTTATACACATGGGGAGAGCCGGGAAACACCACCCAATCCCCTGCTTTGGCCAAATACTCCGCCACAAACAGGGAGAAGCCGCTCACCAACAGCAGGACAATCAGCAGCAATACTGTTGCTCGAGATGCAATTCTATTCATCTTCCCCGCCTCCTTTCCTATGCAGACGCACCGCAAAGCTGGCATTCTGTCGGGTATCCGCCGCCTTGATAAAGGCCAGGAGTCCCCAAGAGCATATCATACTGGAGCCGCCGTTGGACACAAACGGGAATGTCACGCCGGTTAAAGGCAATATATCCACCATTCCCAGTACATTCAAAATCACCTGCACCAATATGATGCTGACAGCAGTGCAACTGCCGATGGTATAAAAGCTACTGCGGCTGACCGCTGTAGAGCGTACCGCAAAAAACGCCAGTCCGATCACCGCCAGCAGCAGGAGAATCCCCATAATGAGGCCCCACTCCTCACAGAGGGTAGCCATCACCATATCGGAATCTGCCGCAAAAACATACTTCATCCAGCCCTTGCCTGCGCCCAAACCCAAAAGGCCACCGGATGCCATACACATCAGCGCCCGTGTCTGTTGATAACCGGCGCCCAAAGGGGATTCCCAAATATGCCGCCAGGCGGCAAAACGCCGCAGAGCATGGGGTGCAATCTTCAGCGCCACCACACCGGCAAATACCAGCGCCGTCACTGCCAGTGCCACGGTACCCACACTGCCGGAGCGCATATAGGCAATTACCAAAAAGGCACAGAAGAAAATCAGTGCCGTGCCAAAATCATTCATCAGTGCCAAGCAACCGCATATCATCACCGAGTAGGCAATGAACAGGAAAAGATTCCGTTTTTTCATCAGCCTATCCATGGTGGAGGCGCCCATAAACACAAAGCAGACCTTGCTCAACTCTGAGGGCTGCAGGGAAAGGGGGCCAATCGTCAGCCAGTTTTTGGCACCGTAATACTCCTGCCCGAACAGGAGGGTGATAATAAGGAAGCCGATGCCGGCAATGCCTGCCAAATAGCGGATGGTCTTGACTCGTTCCAAATTTCGCAAAGACCAGCCAATCAGCAAAAAGGCAAACAGACCCAGCCCCATGGCAATCAGCTGCTTGACAGCCTCCCCTGGGACCACCGCCGCCACCGCCGCCATGCCCATGGTGCACAGAAAAAAGGCAATGGTCTCTATCTCAAAGGAGGTTCTGCGAATGGACATATAAAACAGAAGCAGCAACCACTCCATTCCAATCATGCCCAAAAAGCCAAAAAGCACCGTTTGAGCGGTTTTCGGGGAGCCGTTGAGCAAAAACGCCAAGCAGATAAGCACCTGCATCACCGTCAGCAACAGCACATTGAAAAGGCTTGTGCGGAACGAGGAGCCCTTTGTGCGCAGCTGAGCAAGGCGTAATTCCTGTTTGTGGGAAATTGGTTCCAAACGCATCTCCACTCCACCGATGGAGATAACATCCGTCGGTTCCAAAGCGCAAATTGTAATTCTTTTGCCGTTGACAAATGTGCCGCCGGCGGAATCCGCATCGGTGACGGACCAACTGCCATCATCGTACCGGGTTAAAACGCCATGACTTCGGGATACAGACGAGGCATTGATGACGATATCACTGCGCCTGCTACGGCCAATCACACTCTCCCAGTGGGTAATGGGCAGGCGGCTTCCGTCGCCAAGACACAGCCATGCCCAAATTTCCGGCTCCCGCCGAAAAGTCAGCAGTGGTCTTAAGCATCGCAGCAGCAGAATAAATGCCAAAATAGGTGCCGCATATCGCAGTACACCCACCAACACATGGGAATAGGTATCCCGGGCGGATGCCAGCATGTTTAAGAATTGCTCCATATCGTCACCTCCTTCATATAGTTTCCATAGTTATGCCAACTCCAACTGCCGCAAAAAGGAAATCTCCCGGGCGTATTCCGGCAGTTCATTGGGCGTTTCCAAAATCATAGGCTTATCCTTTAAGACGGGATGGTTCACAATGTTGCGGAACGTCTCCACACCCAGGCTGCCCTTGCCGATGCATTCGTGGCGATCCTTATGGCTGGCAAAGGGATTCTTGGAATCGTTTAAGTGCAGGGCGCAGAGTCTGTCAAGACCGATAATCCGGTCAAATTCCTTGAGCACCCCGTCCAAATCATTCACAATATCATAGCCTGCATCGTACACATGACAGGTGTCCATACATACACCGATTTTCTCGCTGCCCACCCCGTCAATGATCGCTTTCAGTTCCTCAAAACGGCTACCCACCTCGCTACCTTTTCCGGCCATGGTCTCCAGGAGCACAGTCACAGGGTAGTCCGGCTCCAGCGCATATTTTAGCGCTTCCACAATTTGACGAATGCCTTCCTCCCTTCCCTGCCCCACATGGCTGCCGGGATGAAAATTGTAAAAGTTACCGGGAAGGCTGGCCATCCGGTGCAAATCATCCTTTAAAATGTCTGCCGCAAACGCGCGGTCTTTCTCTCTGGCGGTACAAAGATTCATTGTATAAGAACCATGGGCAACCAGCTTGCCGAAGGCATTTTGAGACAGCAGCTCCATTGCTCTTTCGCAATCGGTACTGTCCAGTTCCTTGGCATGGCTTCCGCGGGGATTCCGGGTAAAGAAAGCAAAGGTATTTGCCCCCAGCATTTGGGCAGTATGTATCATTGCCACATTGCCGTTGGACGCAGACAGATGGCACCCTACAAACAGCATAAGTATCCACTCCTTTGCTTCATACAATACCACAAAATCGAAAGAATTGCAAATTTCAGTTTATAAGACGTCCCCTTGGGGAAGCACATTTTTTATATTTGCTAAAAGTTTCTATAAAAATATATAGTATTCCGACAAAACTTGTGGTACAATGTTGAAAAACAGCACATGGAGGGAAATATCATGAGCAAAGCGGACGAATTATACCGCCAGACTTGTCTGGATATACTAAACAACGGCTTTTACGATACGGATTTGGAGGTCCGCCCCCGTTGGGCTGACGGCACTCCGGCTCACACTGTGAAGAAATTCGGTGTGGTAAACCGCTATAATCTAAAGGAGGAGTTCCCCATTATGACCCTGCGCAGAACCTACTGGAAGTCTGCGCTGGATG
The DNA here is from genome assembly GCA_045126955.1 of Faecousia sp. Lineage (GTDB taxonomy): Bacteria > Bacillota > Clostridia > Oscillospirales > Oscillospiraceae > Faecousia. The sequence goes on along the minus strand of JBGVPJ010000110.1, from coordinate 1,133 downwards.
AACTGCTGTGGATTTGGCAGAAAAAATCCAACCGAATTGAGGATTTGGGCAGCCATGTATGGGACGAATGGGCAGGTGCGGACGGCACCATCGGCAAGGCCTACGGCTATCAGTTGGGCGTCAAACACCAATACAAAGAGGGCATGTTTGACCAAGTCGACCGAATGCTCTACGATTTAAAGCACAATCCCGCCTCCCGCCGGATTCTTACCAACATCTACACCTTCCAGGACCTGCACGAGATGAACCTATATCCCTGTGCCTACTCCATGACTTTCAATGTGTCCGGCAATACCTTGAATGCTATTCTCAATCAGCGCAGTCAGGACATGCTCACCGCCAACAACTGGAATGTGTGCCAGTATGCTATGCTACTGATGATGGTGGCACAAGTTTCCGGACTGGAAGCCGGTGAGCTGGTGCATGTGATTGCCGACTGCCATATCTATGACCGGCACATTCCGGCTGTAAAAGCTATGCTGGAGCACGATGGCTTCCCCGCACCCAAGGTGACGCTGGACAGCTCCATTACAGACTTTTACGCCTTCACCAAAAACAGCTTCACCGTGGAGGACTACCGGTTCCACCCCTTTGACTTTGAGATTCCCATGGCAATCTGAGGTGGCCGTATGGAACTGATTGTAGCTGTATATGACGACTGGGGTATCGGCAAAGACGGCACCCAGCCGGTTGCCCTGTCTGCAGACCGAAAATTCTTTCGGGAAACCACCAGAGGTGCCATGGTCATTGTAGGTCGAAAAACATTGGCTGATTTTCCCGGTGGCAAACCTCTGCCCAATCGGGTAAATGTAGTGCTGACACGGCAAAACACCCCCATTGCGGATGTGGTGGTCTGTTCAAGCCCCGCAGCTGCGGTAGAATTGGCTAAGAGCGCTCAGCGCGCCATGGTCATCGGCGGCGGCAGCATTTATCGGCAAATGCTCCCTTACTGCGACACCGCTTATGTAACCAAAGTACATATCCAACCGGAATCCGATACATATTTTCCCAATTTGGATGAGGATGAAAACTGGTATCTGGCAGAGACGCTCCAAACCGGGGAAGAAAACGGTATTGCTTACGAAATGCTGCTGTATAAGAGAAAATAAAATAAACGCAGTGCGAAGAAAGTT
>JBGVPJ010000109.1:0-8877 GCA_045126955.1 Faecousia sp. | reverse complement strand
TGTAAAGTGCTCTGTTGTAAAATGGTGGGGGAGGGCAGCGTGAATTCTGCCAATATTCCCGTGCGCCGGGTAGTGGAAATAGCCTTGGGCGCCAATGCTACTACCGTGGTGCTAGCGCACAATCATCCCAGCGGATTGGCCATCCCCTCTGCGGACGATGTACAGACAACGCATAAAATTGCCGCCGCATTGGAAGCGGTGGACATTGTATTGGCAGACCATATTGTGGTCTGTCGGGATGATTTCGTGTCCATTGTCCAGTCTCAGTACTATAGGCCGCAGAGCGATTGTGGTCTACGATAAAGAGGTGTAAATATTGGACAGATTTCGATTGGTTTCTGACTTTAAACCCTCCGGCGATCAGCCGGAAGCAATTGAGAAGCTTGTGCAGGGTGTGGAGTTGGGATTACGGGAGCAGACCCTCATGGGAGTCACAGGCTCCGGTAAGACCTTTACCATGGCCTCTGTTATTGAAAAACTGAACCGTCCCACGTTGGTACTTGCCCACAATAAAACCCTTGCCGCACAGCTCTGCTCGGAATTTCGCGAATTTTTCCCTGAAAACGCGGTAGAATATTTTATTTCCTATTACGACTACTATCAGCCGGAGGCATATATTGCCCACACGGACACCTATATTGAGAAGGATTCTGCCATCAACGAGGAGATTGACCGCCTGCGTCACAGTGCTACCTCTGCGCTATTTGAGCGACGGGATGTGATAGTGGTGTCCTCTGTAAGCTGTCTGTACGGCTTGGGTGACCCCATTGATTACAGGAGTATGGTCATTTCTCTGCGGGTCGGGCAGGAGTATCCACTTGATATGGTTCTGCGGAAGCTGACAGAAATCCGTTATGAACGCAATGATATCGACTTTTCCCGTAATAAATTTCGCGTCCGCGGTGATACACTTGAGGTCTATCCGGCCTACTGGGCAGGCAAAGCCATCCGTGTGGAGTTTTTTGGGGATGAAGTGGACCGCATATCGGAAATCAATGCGGTTTCCGGCCTAACTGAACGGTATGTTGACCATGTTGCCATCTATCCTGCCAGCCATTATGTTGCATCCCGTGAGAAGATGGAGCGGGCGATGGGAGAGATTCGCAAGGAGTGCGACCAACAGGTCATCTATTTCAATGAGAACAATAAGCTTCTTGAAGCACAGCGAATTGCGCAGCGAACAGCCTACGATTTGGAAATGCTCACGGAAATTGGCTTTTGTACCGGTATCGAGAACTACTCCCGTGTGATACAGGGCCGTGCGCCCGGAACACCTCCAACGACGCTTTTGGATTATTTCCCGGAGGATTTTCTCCTGTTTGTGGATGAAAGCCATGTGACACTGCCCCAGTGCCGCGCAATGTATGCAGGTGACAGAAGTCGTAAGGATTCTCTTGTGAATTTTGGCTTCCGTCTACCCTCAGCCTACGACAACCGCCCGTTGAATTTCCAAGAATTCGATTCAAAACTGAATCAGGTGATTTATGTTTCGGCAACACCGGCCGAATATGAGCAGACGAGGTCCGGACAGATAGTGGAGCAAGTTATTCGCCCGACAGGACTTTTAGACCCACTGGTGGAGGTAAGACCGATTGATGGGCAGATAGATGACCTGATAGGGGAGATTAACAAAAGAACAGTCAGAGATGAACGGGTTCTTGTGACAACCTTGACCAAAAAGATGGCCGAGGATTTGACGGTGTACCTGCAGAAGGCAGGTATTAAGGTACGGTATATGCACTCTGACATCGGAGCTATGGAACGCATGGAGATTATCCGCGACTTACGAATGGCAAAATTCGATGTTCTGGTGGGTATTAACTTACTGCGTGAGGGACTTGACCTGCCGGAGGTGAGCTTAGTTGCTATTTTGGATGCAGACAAAGAGGGGTTCCTCCGTTCTGAGACCAGTCTTATTCAAACCATTGGCCGTGCTGCCCGAAATGCGGATGGACTTGTGATTATGTATGCTGACCATGTCACCGCTTCCATGCGGATAGCAATGGATGAAACCAAACGCCGTCGGGAGATACAGGACGCCTACAATAAGGCCAACGGGATTGTTCCCAAGACCGTTGTCAAGTCCGTTCGTGATTTGATCGAGATTTCTTCCCCCGCAGCAGAGCGGAAGGGGCGCACGGGTGTGAAGATGACCAAGGCTGAAAAGGAAAAGGAAATTGCTCGGCTGGAAAAGCAGATGAAAGAAGCGGCCCGCATGATGGAGTACGAATATGCTGCGTTGCTTCGTGACCAGATCATTGAGTTACGCGGTGCAAAATCGTAAAAAAGATGTGCGCATGACTCTCTTCCCTTGAAATACCGATATTTTCAAAGTTTAACATCCCAATACAATAACCGCACCGGTGTCTCCGGTGCGGTTTGTAAATTATTTAGGAACGTTGCCACGAGTAGAGTCCAATACAACAGAGGCATCAAATAGGCTGGTGAACCAGTCGGGGTTATGAGCCAGTGCGGAACCGGTTACCAGGATGCGTCCCTGCCGGACATAGTCGTTTGTAATGGTTGCCCATGGCTGCCCATCGTTGCAGAATCCAAGATAGTAGCGGAAACCTGCATTATATAGCGCATCATACTTTTGGCCGGAATAGGTTGCTTCCTTTGTAAGATCCGTAAGCTGTGCATATGCCAGAATGTCAATTTTTCCCAAAATGGGAACGACCTCGTCAATCCAGGCGTTTAAGTCACGGTTAAACGCTGTTGTACTGCATGAGCCATAGGGAATATTTTCGTAGGTATAACAGGCAAGTGTATAACCTTTTTCCCGTAATGCGTTGGCAACTGTAGTGGCGTCCTGTACTGCTTGATTGTATGCAGCCTCACCAAAGAGTGTTTTTGCGCTTGGATGGGTACGGTAGCCGAACAAACCGTTGTAGCCGGTAAGTGCCAAAATAGCGCGGGCGCCTCTATAAGAGAAGTCCGGATGCTTTTCAATGAAATTCTCCAAAATGGGAACCATGTCATAATCGCCGGTTACAGTTTGACCGGAAGCATCCACCATTTCACAGGAGAATTTGCTGCCGTCCCATAACAGCTTGCTGGCAAAACCGCCGCCCTTTGCATCGGGAATCTTATCACTGTTCCCATCAATTAGATAGTAATTGTAATTCACATTGGTTTGGGTCAGCATAATGGGTTTTTTGCCTTTTGGAAGGTATAACGTCTTAGGCTTATAAACAACGGTGCCGTCCGTTTTGGTTTCTGTGGTAACGATGTCATGCATATCTACCAAAATATAACCGTTTTCATAGAGCTGCTGAATGATCTTTGAGAATTCTTCGGTTGTGATAAAATTGCGGTTAATGGAGGTTGCATACACAGCATGTGAGAAACCGCGTGAAGGATCTGCAAGCAAAAGCTGGAATGAAAGATTCACAACCTTGCTGGGATCATCCCAGGCGACCATTTTCTTCAAAGCAGCTTCGTATTCCAAAATCTTATCGTTCAAGACGGGATATTCGCTGATATTACCACTAAAACTGTTGAGTACGGCAATAGCGCCTTCGTAGTCATAATCCGCTGTCATCAGCTCTGCTTGAGCAAAAAGGCCTTCAATCTCTGCTTCAAGGCGCGCTTCTTCAGCAGCAATGGAGGAAGACTCAGCAATACTTGCTTCCAACTCAGCTTTTTTCTTTTGGTTGGACCTGACAACAGAACCGATTATAAATACAATAATCAGCACCAATGCTAATCCTGCAATAATAACAGGAAGATAGGCTTCTTTAAAAACTTGCATTTTTGAACGCTTTCTGCGCCGTGGATTGACAGGCCGGTTGGCTTGACTGCGTTGTTCTTCCATGTGTATTGCCACCCTTCTCATAATTCTGAATATTATTATATCGGGTTGTATGGTAAAATGCAAGGAAAAAACCGATAATTATACTAAAAATGCAATCCGGAATATCTTGCTTGCCAAAACGGCCATTTTGCGTTATCATATAACTAAGTTTTTTATTCAAGGAGAATCACGATGGAGAAGATTACAAGCTTTACTATCGACCATATCCGTCTGCAACCCGGTCTGTATGTTTCCAGATGCGATAGGGTAGGCAGCGAAATGGTTACTACTTTTGACTTGCGGCTCACAAGTCCCAATGAGGAGCCTGTGATGAATACCGCAGAGATGCATACGATTGAGCACTTGGCTGCGACCTATTTGCGAAATGAGCCGAATTGGAAAGAGAGGGTGCTGTATTTTGGACCGATGGGTTGCCGCACCGGCTTTTACCTGCTGCTAACAGGGAAGTACACGTCCCGGGATGTGCTGGGATTGGTCACCGATTGCTTTCAATTCATTGCCAATTTTCGTGGCGAAGTTCCCGGCGCCAGTGCAAAGGATTGCGGAAACTACCTTGACATGAATTTGCCCATGGCCAATTACTGGGGCAAAAAATACAGCAAATTGCTGATGAACGCAGATGAAACGCGACTGGTATATCCGGAATAAAGGAGAAAAGTATGAAATTAGGTATTATCGGCGCCATGGATGTGGAAGTAGCTACATTAAAAGAAAAAATGACCAATAAAACAGAAAAAACGATCGCCGGTGCGGTCTACTGTGAGGGCACCTTGGAAAATCTGCCCGTTGTAGTGGTTCAGTGCGGTGTTGGCAAGGTCAATGCGGCACTGTGCGTGCAGGCGCTGTGCGATTGCTTCGGGGTGACGCATGTGGTGAATACCGGCGTTGCCGGTTCTCTCGATGCTAAACTAGACATTGGTGACTTTGTTATCGGCCGCAATGCGGTGTACCATGATTTTGACTGCCACACCCTAAACCCCAATTATCGAGTAGGACAGGTACCGGGCCTTGGTGTATGGGCCTTCCCGGCAGACAATATGCTGGTGGATTTGGCGTATAACGCTGCTGACAGTATCTGCTCCGGTCATGCCTGTGTTGGTACTGTAGCCAGTGGTGACCAATTTGTCTGCCAGAAGGAGCAAAAACAGAAAATTATCGAGAACACCGGTGCTATGTGCACAGAAATGGAGGGCGCCGCCATTGCCCACGGCGCTTGGCGCAACGGGATTCCTTTCGTTATAATTCGCGCAATCTCTGACAAGGCGGATGACTCTGCAGAAATGGATTACCCCGCTTTTGAAGCTATTGCGGCCAAGCGATGTGCTGATGTTACACAGACAATGGCCAAAGCATTGGCGAAAATCCAATAAATAAATTGGTACAGATGGCTGTTTCGAGCGATGAAATGCGCCATGCGATGATAGTCATTATTGTCAATGAACAGAATAAGATAAGATAACAAAACAGCCACCTGATTAGGTGGCTGTTTTATTGGTGGACCTGATCGGATTCGAACCGACGACCCCCACAATGCGAATGTGATGCGCTCCCAGCTGCGCTACAGGCCCATTGATTCCAACGGAAAACATTATAATAAGGAATCCTCGGTTTGTCAAATACTTTATAGATGCACAATGGCCTTGTATGAAATATTTTGCTTACATTCGCTCTGCGGTATGCTTTTTTATATTGGCAGTCTATTGATTATTTGTTGCTTTTGGACCGGATAAAAGCTAATGTTGAACGGAAAGAATCGGTAGCGAAGGGATAGTCGCCATTTTCATGAATCGCAACGCCTTTTTTCTCCATGATATCTTTAAGAATGCTCTCAGCAAACCAGGGGTTCTTCACAAACAACGGCCCCATGCAATTGGTATAGATTAAATTGTTCCATCTGGCACCCTCAGCGCCTGTATTGTTGTTACCCATGCCGTATACAGTGGTTCCAAGTGGATTCTTTGCATCCACATCAGCCATTTGAATTTGGGAGCCTGCCAGTTCCTGATGACTGTCGTTGATTTTGAAATGAAGGTCATCGCCCCATACAAATTTACGCTCCTTGGCAGTCATGTCCAGATATCCCAGACCGTTCAGTGTGCTGCCATCTTCACGGAAAATGGTTTTGCCGAACATAAGGCCCGATGTTCCAAGTGCAAGCAGATATCCGCCGTTTTCCAAATAGGCAGAAAGTTCGCTTGCTTGCAGTGCGGGAATCAGATGATAGAAGGTTGCAATTTCACCGGGAAGGAATATGAGCATATCCAACTTTTCAAAGGGTATGGGATCATCAAAATCCTCAATGCGAAGTACTTCAATATCGATATCCAGTTGTTTACCAACGGCGACAAGTGCCTGAATACTGCCACGTTCACCGTGGAGGTTTAACAAGTTGGGGTACATCCAACCAACAGTGATTTTATGCATTCGTTGCGCCTCCTTGCTTAAAATACTGCTTGATTTCAGGGGAATGCTTTGTGTTAGTCAGAATATAAATGACAGGTGCTTCAATGCTATCCAAAATAGAAAAAATAGTGCTGACATCATTGGTATCAAAAACGGTTACTTTTTTTTCGTCAGCACCGGCCAGTACCATTCGGCTTGCGATGTCATTTGCGACTGTGGTAGAGAAGGCTACATAACGCTCCACATTGCTTTCTACTACAGAGGAAAAATCACAGTCAAAGAGATAGAAACTGCCGCCGTAATAAGGATTGAAATCTGTGATTTGGTACATGCCCACAAATACTGCCTTGCGGCGCTTGTCCGACGCAATGATGTCCAGCTGTGATTGGAGTGCCTCAGGATTTTCTTGCTTACCCCGCAGGTAATGGATTTCTTTGTCCTTGTATTGAATGATATCTTCGTGGGAGGCGGGATTTGCAAAGTTGGTAAAGCCCTCTTGTATCTCTGCATCGGTCAATCCGATTGCGCGGCAAATGGCAATGCACATCGCAAAGTTGTAAATGTAAAAGGGATTGTTATAGGGCACTGTCCAACGGACTTCACAACAGACAAAGGTGTTACTTTCAAAATCAACGTCAGTAATGCAAATATCTGCGTATTCGTGGGAGGCGTAGTTGCATTTAGTGCAATGAAATGCTCCGATATTTGAAAGATTGTAATGGTCATAGGCAATGGGGTGACTGCATTTGGGGCAGGGGAGGGTGACATTATAAAAGTCGTCACATGTATATGTTTTGCTGTTTGGCGCAACGCTGAAGTATATGGTGTTACCTGCACAATCCTCAAGACTGCGGCTACGCGGCTCCTCGTTGTTCAAATACAGAGTCATGTCATCAGTAATGGCATTGCGGAATTTTCGCAGAATAAAATCAGGGTCGCCGTTTCTCTGTACCTGATCCTTCTGTAGATTGGTCAACCCCAAGTTGAGACCGGGGAGGAATTTGCGAATGCCGGGAAAGCTCCGCTCGTCAATTTCCAGTACAAGGTATTCTTTATTGAGTGCACCCAATAATGTTGAATTTTTGATAAGCGTGGTTGCGACACCACCCATCATATTGGCGCCTTCCGTATTGCAGGCAACGGATTTACCGGCAGATGTCAATGTATGATACACAAGATTGGTGGTGGTGGATTTGCCGTTGGTGCCGGAGATGAAGTATACCTTGTTGTAATCAATCTTCTTAAAGCCTGCAACAAAATTTGGCATAAGCTTGATGGCAATTTTTCCGGAGTAATTACTGCCCCTCTGCTTGTCTATGAGATTGACAGCAAAGGCGATGAATTTGGATATCCATAAAGTGAGCATGAATCGCATTTAAGACATACCTCCGTAGTTGTTTTTAATATTATAACATATTTTGCGTGTAATTTCTACTGTATTATTCTGCTGTATATGCAATTGAGGAAAATAACTCTGGTATGCTTTTAACTACCCTTCAAATACAAAAATACAAACAAAAATGTCTCCAAACCCCAGTCGGGATTTGGAGACATTTGGTGCGAGAGATGGGACTCGAACCCACACGGCGTAACCACACGCACCTCAAACGTGCTTGTCTACCATTCCAACACTCTCGCAAGTGCACTAGTGCATTATAACCCCTTATTTATGATTTGTCAATCCCTTTTTGGATTAGAAAGAATAGTTGTTCTGATTGCCTTTTTGACCTTCTTATGGTATAATTCTTACATATTTTTTAGAGGTGAAGGTTTATGACACGTTTTTTTATAACACCGGAACAGATGCAACCGAATTTTTTAGTTTTATCAGGTGAGAATGCTGCACATGCAAAAGTGCTCCGCATTAAAAACGGAGAAGAGGTAATTGTTTGTGACGGGATGGGCAATGAATGTGTCTGCACTGTCAGTGATGTGAGTCCAAACCAACTCAGCTTGGTTGTCAAGAACCGTCAACCGGCAACCTCTGAGGCCAAAGTACAGGTCAGTATTTATATGGCTTTTTCAAAAGGCGATAAGTTTGAGCATGTGATTCAAAAAGCAACAGAACTGGGTGCTTATGAAATTGTTGCATTCCCCAGTAGCCGCTGTGTGTCTCGCCCGGATGAGAAAAGCCTTTCCAAAAAATTGGAGCGGTGGCAGAAAATTGCCGCTTCTGCGGCAGAGCAGTCCGGTAGGGGACGGATTCCACAGGTGCTTACAGTTAATAGCTATAAAGATGCGCTGGAACGAGCGGCGAGGGCGGATAAGTCAATCCTGTTTTATGAAAACGAGCGGGCAACAACCTTACGCATGGCGATTGAAAAAGAAGCCTTTACCTCTATCAGCTTTCTCACAGGCCCCGAGGGCGGCTTGGAGGAACGGGAAGTGGAGATGGCAAAGGAAGCCGGACTTCACATCTGCACCTTGGGAAAACGCATCCTACGGTGTGAAACAGCGCCTTTGTGTGCTTTGTCTGCTGTTATGTATAACTGTGGTGAGTTTTGAAAGAAAATGCCGGTCAAATGACCGGCATTTATCAGTCTGTCAAAAGACAGACTGGCAGAGGTCAAGAAAGCCCCAAAGACAAGCAAACGGGCGGCGTCGGCGTACATAGGTACGGTAGTCCGCCCGTTTGCGCAGTAAGTCAAAATCCCTTG
>JBGVPJ010000108.1:0-6021 GCA_045126955.1 Faecousia sp. | reverse complement strand
GTCATCGAAGCGGTAGATGGAAAAAGCGGTGCGCCCCTTTAGACCATAACCCCGGCTTTTCATGCTATCAGCGGTCTCAATGGCATTTTCTAATGCCCATGTAACCATAATGGACAAAACTGTAATGGCGATCTTCGTCCGATGCCAAAGGCTGCCTTCCGAAATATCTCTGCCGATACTCCGCTGGGCATCTACTACTGCGCCCATTTGTGCTTTGAACTTGGGGATAAATCGCAGTGTCATGCTCAGAACCAAAGACATAGCCGGAATGATGCGGCCAAAGAGGTAGATGAATTTATCGGAGGTAATGACCCGATTGAAGTTTAGAAACCACAGCATTACCGTGGCGATCATCACACCGGCAGACAAACCGTAGAGAATACTCTCCAAGGTCAATGGATTTCCCGTGGGGAAATACAGCAGAATGGTGATGCCCTCATGGCTGAAAGCCGGATTCATAAAAGCCGTCAACAGCATAATGGGCAGACACCATTTGAGGGTAAAAAACACCGCTTTTCTACCTTCTGTCTGCACCGCATAGATAATCGCACAAGCAATGGATATGCCTTGCGCCAACGGATGGGTCAGCACCATAGAAAAACCGATCACTAGGGTGAAATACAAGAAATTCACCAAGGGATGGTACTTTGCAAAACGATCCACAGTTTATCCTCCTACTGCGTAACCGCCGCCTATATCGTTACCCAAATCACAGGTGAAGCGCCACTCGACCACATCGCCATTCTGGAGTTGATAACGGGAACTACCATAATTGGGATACCAGCCGTTGACCTTGTACATCCAGCCGGACAGCGCGCCGCAATCAAATTCATACAGGTTGTGTATGCCTTCCACATAGGCGCTGTTGTAAATGGGCGTCCAGGATGCTTCCATATGGATGCCCTTTTCCTTACAGACCCGCTGCAGCACATCAAAGACAGATTCGCCTTCATAGAAGATTACATTGGTCTTAGAAAGAATGACGCCACCGGAGGGAACCATTTCCAACTTATCGGGGTCAAGCATCTCCAAATTATTTAAAATGGTGGCGCACTCGATGGAGAAGGTGCAGGTGAAAGTTTTTCCTTTGTTCACATCCTGATCCTCCGGTTCTACCGGCTGGGGTTTTCCGGGAGGAACGGGATCGGTGTTGTATTTGTCCTTGCCACCGTTTTGGACCTTATTGTCGCTTTGTCCTGGTGTTGAAAGATAGTCATCCTGTCCGCCTGCAGGTAGCGATGGTGTCTGGTTGGGTGTTGTCGTTTCCGTTGCCTGTGTTTCCTTCTCGTCCTCAGGGAGGGCATCCGGACGAATCTCAAAACTTTCTACAGAGCCATCCAAGGTAAAATTTAATATGGTGGTCTTACTGCCGGTAATGGACACCGATGCAAATGCCTTATCACCAACATATGCAGTTGCGCTTTGGGCAGTCCATTGCTCATTCAAGTAAATAGAAAGTAAAGCGGAAAAGCCAAAGGCTTCTGCCTGAGTCAGATCAACTTGGATATTACCTTCAGTAGTCTTACGAATCTGTACGCCCAGATTGATTTCCTGGGCTTGCGTAACATCGCTGCCGAAGATAGTCCATTCATATTTGTAATCGCCGGATTTTCCGGTAAATACACCAATGGCATTTTCACTCTGAATTTGCTGGATAAGGCTTTCTTTGATAATGCCATTTTCGGGGATGTCGACGGAATCATTCAAGTTCACACTGCCGAAGTTACCCTGGCAGGCGCACAAAGAAACCATTATTGTAAAAGCCAATAGTAGGCTCAGTATTTTCTTGATCATTATTCTCCAATCACAAGTCTGCTGTTCTTAACCTTTAGTGTACCAGTGGTCATAGCAAGACTTTGGGCTTCGTCGGATGCGGCAAATACGGCATCTTCCACGATCAAATCAAGGACATCGCCGGGACGAACACTACCACGAAGTCTAAATTTTAGCCGCAGCACCACATTATAATCATCAGCCAAGAGGTCTCTGGTAAATGCGTTTTTGCCGCCGGTCATATCCAAATACATAATGTTGATCCGGCCAGTATCGTTGCTGTTTTGTACATTACAGCTCCAATCCGGCAGTTGCTGACCGGTACTGTTTTTGTCACTCAAAATAAAGATATTGCCTTCTTCCACTCCCAGAAATTCCAGCCGGGAGGAATCAAAGGCGAGGCTAATACTCATAGCTGGGTAACGGGCATCTCCCAAATCCGATATCGTTACATCCAAGATGAACTCGCCCGTTTGGGATGCAGAAAGCTTTTGAGGTGTTTCCACAATCAAGGTAGGTTCGCCCGAAACAGGATCGTTGCCGCACCGTACCAGCAGTAGTACAACTGCTGTAATCAGAATACAGGTGCCGATGATCCAGGGCCATCTTTTTTTAATAAACTGCTTCATAGAAACACTCCCTCGCAAAGGTTGGGTGGGAGAGTGTATCTCCCACCCAAAGAATAATTATTGATTGGTGGTAATGGTTGCAGCTTTGGTCACAACACCAAGGTCGCTGCCATCTACAAACTTTTCTACGATACCCAGAGCATCGAAGGTGTTGATACGGCTGTCACCGTTGACGTTCAAGGTGAGGATCTGATCATCGGTAGGAGCATCGCCCTTACGCAGCCATGCATCCACTGCATTCAGAGCATCCTGTGCATTCACAACACCGTCACCATTGGTATCTCCGAACATAATGGTGGTTGCAGCATCCTCAGTAAAGGTGAAATTCAGTTTATTCACGAACTGCTCCATAGCGATAGATGTATCCACCAATGCCACATAGGTCGCAATACCGGTCTTTGCAGAGATTTCGGCGCTGTACTTAAAGACATACTGATTGGTGCCATCGTTGTAGGTCAGCTTTGTAGCACTTTCGATACCAACTACGGACACAGCAACTGCCTTCTTGGTGGCGGGAATCAGGTCAATATCATCACCGGTGTACAGACAGATTGCACTGTAGGAAATGCCTTTTACAACCGCGATATTGCCTGCAGCAGTTGTGCTATCCACCTTTATCATCGCATTTTCATCACTGGAATCGGAGGTGAGCTTTACAGACATACCACCAATGCTGATTGCCTTCTGCTCACCTGCTGTAGCAGCATCCACCTGGAAGGTAATTGTGAAGAACTGTGCGGGGAATGCATTACCTTCCGCACTGCCCACAACGGTAATGTCGCTGTGTTCGTTGGCATCGAAATAAACTACACGCAGCTTACCTTCTTCATCCATATGGTAGCTGACCGCGCCACCGCTCAAACGGCTGCTGGCGGCCACATCGGTAACACTCAGCCCTTCGGGAACATTCACAATCAGGTCAATTAGCTTATAGCCGGCTTCGTTGTCCCACTGATTCAGGGTGATAACGGCGTTGAAGGTCTTGCCAATGTCGTCAGTGATCTGGGCAGGCAGGCCCAGGGTTGCGGTAGGCTTGCCGGCAACAACGGTTTCTTCTTCAATGGTAACATCGGAATAATCGTACAGGGCCTTTTGGCCGCGCACCAGACGGTCATAGGCAACCAAACCATAGGTGGCCTGGTCGGTAGCCATGGCATTGGCACCTGCGCCTCTGCCGTGTTCAAACTTGGCCTCATCTTCCAGATAGTAAGTCAGCAGATTGTCGATAGCGGATTTGCCGTTCTTGATGAAACGGGGGTCGGTATCCGGGTTGATGCCCCAAGTAGTGCAAGCAACGATTGCCCATACGCAGCTTTCGGAGGTCTCACCCTTACCATAGGGGAAACCACCGTTGTCCAGCTGGCTTTCAGACAGCCAGGTGAAGGCTTCTGCACAAGCCTCTGCAACTGCGGGCTGGTCACGATAGGGGTACAAAGCGGTAAGGGTCATGCCGGTAATGTCCACATTGGAAGGCTGGGTCTTGGCAGTGACCAAGGACCAGCCTCCATCGTTGTGCTGGGCAGTCAAAATAGCATCCACACACTGTTGGCGGATAGTGGGATCACTGGTTTCGTAACCACCGCAATCCAGAGCAATCAGCGTCCAAATGGTGCCGTTCATGCCTTGCCTGCGAATCCAGTTGATACCGTTTGCGCTGTAGGCCTCCACCAGATCCCAGTTGCCTACAGAAGTGGCATCCTTGCCAATAGCAGCAAGCGCCATAATCAAACGGGAGTTGTCGGTGGATTTGTTGCTGTCCAATGCGCCGCTCTTATCGACTTCAGCAGCGGTGGTGTTGACATACTCTACGATACGGTCATAGTAGTCAGCAAAATACTGGCTGTCGTTTGCATAGTAGCCACCACGGGCCAGACCAAACACGGTCCACTCGCCATAGTTGGTGCCAAAGGAAGGTTCAGCAACGGTGGTAGCCTGCATAGCCAAAGTAGCGTTCAGCACAGCAGAAATATCCTGGGGCTGGCGGGGTGCTTCCGGAGCGGCTGCGCCGGAAACTGTTACCTTAGCAAAAGCGGGGGCGGAAACGATACAAGGTTCACCGGTTTCCATATAATGTTCGCAGGTAGTATGGGTAAAACCATCGTCTGTGCCAATACCGCCTTCACACCAAACATAATAAGTGCCGGCATTGGGGAAGGTGATTTCTGCATTGCCGTTTTCATCGGTGGTCACAGAGCCTTCTGCCTCACCAAAGGTAGAACCGTAGTAAACTTCATAGTCAGCTGCATCTTTTACCCAGGCCTCACCGATCATCAGGTTGCAGAAGGAGTGCTTCAGCTTCACAGACAGTGCTTCACCGGCATTTGCGGTGTAATCGTGGGTATAGCCATCATTTTCGTCGGCAAACAGATGGAAACCGCCTGCCTGATCCCACAGAAAATTGAAGCAGCTGAAGCTGGCAACATCCAGGAAATCTCCGGCTTCCAGTACGATCCGGTCAGAGGTAGCACCAACGGTCATATAATCGCTTTGCTGGGTCTCATCCACAGGGAAATCGCCATTGTGGAAATAAACCAGGTTTTCGGTAAAACCGAAGATGCCGCCACGGAAATAGGAACTGCCAGGCAGGGCATCAAAATTGACATTGCCCCACTCGCCACCGTATAGCTCTTCGTGGGCATAGATCAGCAGCTGCAGTGCGGTGGTTTCGTAGGCACCGTCACCGTCTGCATCGTAGAGCATATTGTCCAAACCATATTCGGTCAAATCAATTGCTTCGATTGCCTCCATGGGTACAGGGAGGTAAACAATGGATTCTCCGTTTTTGTCATCAATATACTTTCCGTCAAAGCTGATAGAAAGATAGATAACATCTTCCTGCACGCCTGTTGCAAAGGCGGTTGCAGGCAGCAGACCCAGCACCAGTACAAAGGCGAGGATCATACTCAAAATTTTCTTGGTAATTTTCATTCAAGATTCGTCCTTTCTGAATTACTTGTTTTCCTTAGGCTGTTTTAATCCGGCAGACTCCAATGCGCGGGGCCACGGCCCAAGGTATGCCTTGATCTGGGCGCAAGTTGCACTATCGAAGTCTTTCTTTGTGGGCATTCTTCCGAGTTCTTGGCACTTACGTCGCAAAAGGTCCTCCGCCCAGGCCTTCTTTTCTTCGGGTGTCACTTGCATCCCTCCTTTACCTTTTTGTGGTTTTTCCGCAAAACAAAAAGTGCAACCTATTTATCCTCAAGTACGGATAAATTAGGCTGCACTCTCCTGTCAAAGCGTGATAAACCCAATCGACACGGCTGGCTCTCTGACTTATGGCAAGGGGGATGCCAAATACAGCAATGGACGGTTGTTCCGGTTTCTCACCGGATCACCATACCGCATCGATAAGCAATATTCAGTTGGTTTGCGGGCCGTGACCGTCAGGGCAATCCGTGCAGAAGGGGGAATCCACACGCAGACGGTCACAGCAAAAAAGCTGCAGCAACCCTACAAACAGAGTCGCTGCAGCCGTTTTTCCGCAACAAAAAACCACAGGTTCCGTACTTGCAGACCCTAGTGTTTTTACCTCATTTAAGCAGTTCTTCTGACTTACGCATCCTAAGCTCCACACAGCCTTCTCAGGACTAACCCAATGACCGACTTTCGTCAAGTGTGG
>JBGVPJ010000107.1:0-6956 GCA_045126955.1 Faecousia sp. | reverse complement strand
GAAGTAATTCTGCAAAAACTTCAGGTCATCCAAGTCCATAGCAAGACCCAGCTGCTCCAAAAGCTCCGCCAAACCCTGTTCGTTCAGGGCGATAAAGCCCTCCACAGTGGCAACGGACTGCGGGATAGCATATGCAACCTTCAGCGTTTCGGGCAATTCCAAACTTGCCTCCCGGCATTCTACTGGGTTAATCACATGCTTTTTAATGGCGGCAATCTCTGCATCGGTGAGCTTTCCGTACAGTCCGTAAACCTTGGCCGCACGAATTAAAGGACGCTCCCCTTGCGAGATAATCTGAATGCACTGGGCTGCAGAGTCCGCTCTCTGGTCGAACTGACCGGGCAGAGGCTCCACAGCAAACACAGCTGCACCATCCAAATTGCAGTCAGCGGTGGCAATATCCAGCTGTGGCTCAGAGAAAACAGTCTGCGTGGCATAATCAAACAGCTCTTTGGTAATATTTTCCGCATCATAGCAGTTTAGCAGACGCACCTTTTCCAAGGCAGAAATGCCCAACAGATTCCGGGCATCGTTCAGCAGGGCTCTTGCTTCATTGTCAAGGCCCGCCTTTTTTTCCACATATACTCTGTAAACCAAATCAATTCCTCCCGGCTTTCAGTGCCTTTGCACCAATGTCATGGCGATAAAATGCATTATCAAAATGGATGCGGTCAACCAAGGCATAGGCATCGCGGACGGCATTTTCCAATGTATCCGCCACGGCTGTTGCACCCAAAACACGGCCACCGTTGGTGACCAAAACACCGTCTTTGACAGCCGCGCCGGCTACATATGTCTTATCCCAAATTTCATCAGGAACGGTCAGCGCAAAGCCTTTTTCATAAGCAGCGGGGTAGCCGGCGGATGCCATAATCACACAGCAAGCATTCTTGCGAGCAAACTTCACATCCGCATCTGCCAGAGTTCCGTTGGTGGTTGCCTGCATCACAGTCAGCAGATCGCTTTCCAGCAGAGGAAGCACCACCTGTGTTTCCGGATCACCAAATCGGCAGTTATACTCAATAACCTTGGGGCCGTTGGGGGTGAGCATCAAGCCAAAATACAGACAGCCTTTGAATGTACGGCCTTCGGCATTCATAGCGGCAACCGTGGGGAGGAAGATTTTTTCCATGCACTCAGCCGCAATATCCTCAGTATAATAGGGATTGGGTGCCACTGTTCCCATACCGCCGGTATTAAGACCTGTGTCGTTGTCCCCTGCCCGTTTATGGTCCATAGAGGAAATCATAGGCACCACGGTTTTGCCGTCTGTAAAGGACAGGACGGACACCTCGGGACCAGTGAGAAATTCCTCAATAACAATCTGGTCACCGCTCTTGCCGAACACCTTGTCGGACATCATGGATTTTACGGCATTTCGGGCATCCTCCCGGGTTTCTGCGATAATCACGCCCTTGCCCAAGGCAAGTCCGTCGGCCTTAATTACTGTGGGGATCGGTGCGGTTTCCAAATAGGAAAGAGCGGCATCCATATCCGTAAATACCTCATATTCCGCAGTGGGAATCCCGTATTTTTTCATCAAATTCTTAGAGAAGACTTTGCTGCCCTCGATGATGGCGGCATTAGCACGGGGACCAAAACATGGAATACCCTTCTCCTCCAGCGCATCCACACAACCCAATACCAAAGGGTCATCAGGTGCCACCACAGCATAGTCAACGGCGTTTTCTGCGGCGAAGGCGACAATTTTGTCAATCTCCTTGGCACCGATGGGAACACAGGTTGCATCAACTGCAATGCCGCCGTTGCCGGGCAGTGCAAAAATCTCTGTTACAGAGGTGTTTTCTTTCAGTTTCTTAATGATGGCATGCTCTCTGCCGCCACCACCGACTACCAGAATTTTCATAGAGCCTCCTAAACATTTAGTAAAAAGAACAATACCGGGCAGGTCAGGGTAACAACATATTTCTCCCTGACCGTGCACGGTCTGTCAGTAAAAGTTGCTAATTAATGGTGGAACAAGCGCATGCCGGTGAAGGCCATAACCATGTCGTTTTTATCACACACACCGATGACCAGATCGTCACGGATCGAGCCACCGGGTTCCGCAACATAGGAAACACCGGAAGCCTTGGCGCGCTTAATGCTGTCAGCAAAGGGGAAGAACGCATCAGAGCCGAGAGCAACACCTGTGAGAGAATCCAGATAAGCTCTCTTTTCTTCAGCAGTAAGAGGCTCGGGGCGTGCGGTGAAGTAATTCTGCCAAATACCGTCGGCGCAAACATCCTCTTCATTGCCGTTGATATAGCCGTCAATCGCATTATCACGTCCGGGACGGCCCAAGTCTGCACGGAATGGCAGTGCCAATGTCTTGGGATGCTGACGGAGGAACCATGTGTCGGCCTTGCCGGCAGCAAGACGGGTGCAGTGGACACGGGACTGCTGGCCTGCACCCACACCGATAGCCTGTCCGTCGTAGGCAAAGCAGACAGAGTTACTCTGGGTATACTTCAAGGTAATTAGAGAGATGATCAGGTCAATCTTTGCATCCTCTGTAAAGGTTTTATTGGCTGTAACAATGTTTTCCAGCAGATGTTCACCAATTTTAAAATTATTACGGCCCTGCTGGAAGGTGATGCCGAAGACCTGCTTGGTCTCCTGCTCGGCAGGCACAAAATTGGGGTCAATGGCAACCACATTGTAGCTACCATTGCGCTTGGTCTTCAAAATAGCAAGCGCCTCATCGGTATAGCCGGGAGCAATTACGCCATCGGATACCTCACGGGCAATGAGGGATGCTGTCAGTGCATCGCACACATCAGACAAAGCAACCCAGTCACCAAAGGAACAGAGGCGGTCTGCACCGCGGGCGCGGGCATATGCACAGGCAAGGGGGTTCTCGTCTAAACCATCAATATCTTCCACAAAGCAAGCCTTCTTCAGGGAGATGGGAAGCTTTTTGCCCACTGCGGCCGAGGTGGGAGAGACATGCTTAAAGGAGGTAACGGCGCACATGCCGGTGGCCTCTTTCAATTCCTTTACCAGTTGCCAGGAATTGAAAGCATCCAAAAAGTTAATAAAACCGGGGCGTCCGTTGAGAATCTCGATGGGCAGCTCAGAGCCGTCATGCATGTAAATCTTGGCGGGCTTTTGGTTGGGGTTACAGCCGTATTTCAGTTCAAACTCTTTCATTTTTCTATCTCCTTATTCGTGTATCTTTGTAAGCCGCTGTTCGCAATCACTACTGTGTTTATTGAAAATAATTTGTTTGAATGCGCCGGTCTTCATATCGGTGAAACGGACAAACAGAGAAATCTTGTTATCCTCGTTCAAATTCTCCCAAAGGATATTGGAGAACTTTTCCATATCGTTGTCCATTGCAACACGCTCGGGCTCACCCTGGAAGGTAGGGATCACGGGATTGCCGTCACACACATAAGTGTGCAGGAAGTGGCCCAGACCGGGCGTTGCGGGGTACTCCCAGAAGAAACGGGCGCAGGCATTGCCCTCAGGGTCAGCAGCCTTCAGAATGGACATCTTATAGCTGCCGTCGCCGGAGAGTAAGCCAGAGATACGGGGTGTCCAGTTGGGGCCATCATCCTCAAAGCAACGGGTGCGCAGAGCACTTTCCCAACTCTCACCCCTTGCTAAGTACTCCCAAACGGTATCGGTTTGGTCGCCGTTGGTAACTATTAAGCCACAACCGACCTCCCGGACGGGGTGATAAATGATAAGATGTGGGTCCTTCATCAAGCTGGGATCGTAGGCTTCGGTACGAATACCGTCGGATTCTTGCACAAACACACGGTTACGGGAGTTGACGCTGCGGCCCATAATGAAATAGGCGGCAACGGACTTGGTACCGTCGGGGGTCACGCCCAGCACGATGCCTCGGCCGGGGTATATATTGGTAGAAAGCTTCTCTTTCAGAGAGCCAATCTCATAAACATTCATAATTTATCTTCCTTTCTTACATTGCACTGCAAACCTGCTCTACAGCGGCAGGCAAAATTTTCCACTCTGCTTCTTCCATGACACGTCTTTGGAGGACTTCCGGTGTGTCACCCGGCTGAATCTCCACTGCCTTTTGGAGGATAATCTCTCCCCCGTCAGGAATTTCGTTTACAAAATGCACAGTGGCACCGGTGACCTTTACACCATAGGAAAGTGCAGCCTCATGGACACGCAATCCATAAAAACCTGCGCCACAGAAAGATGGTATTAGGGATGGATGGACATTGAGAATCCGTTTAGGGTAGCAGGATGTAAAAGACTCACTCAAAATAGACATAAAGCCCGCCAGCACGATTACATCAATGCGGTGTTTGGTCAGCAGTTCCTTGATTTTGTCCTCAAACGCCTCCTGACTGCCCAGCTGTTTTTTTAGCACCACTTCCGAAGCAATACCAGCATTGGCAGCTCGGGTTAGTGCATAGGCATCCCGGTTATTGGAGATAACCAAACAGAGCTCACCGCTGTGAATGATGCCGCTACTTTGCGCATCAATCAGCGCCTGCAGATTGGTACCGCCTCCGGACACCAGCACTCCGATTCTTACTTTTTCCATCCCAATTCCTCACTTATACAATGGTAATCTTCTCGTCGGATGTAACAATTTTACCAATCACATAGGCAGTTTCGCCGTGACTGTTCAAAATTTCCAATGCTTTCTCCACTTCATCCGGCCTTACCACAATACTCATGCCAACGCCCATATTGTAAGTATTGAACATGTCACGCTCAGGAATGTTGCCGGTCTTGGCAATCAAGTCAAAGATGGGCAGTACCTTTACGGCACTTCTTTCAATCACAGCGCCTAAGCCGTCGGGGATGCTGCGGGGAATGTTTTCGTAGAAGCCGCCGCCGGTGATGTGGGAGATACCCTTCACATCTACCTGCTCCAAAAGGGCAAGTACGGATTTCACATAAATACGGGTAGGTACCAGAAGCGCCTCGGCAACAGTTTTGCCGCCCAACTCTTCACGGGGGATGTACAGGTCCGGATTGTTGTTATCAATATCAAATACCTTACGGCACAGGGAGAAGCCGTTGGAATGGATGCCGGTAGATGCCAGCGCAATCACAACATCTCCTTCTGCCATTCGGGTATTGTCGATAATTTTTTTCTTATCCACAACACCTACGGCAAAACCAGCCAAATCGTACTCATCCACAGGCATAAGGCCGGGGTGCTCGGCAGTTTCACCGCCAATAAGTGCTGCACCGGACTGGACACAGCCTTCTGCAACACCGCCCACAATGGTGGCAATTTTTTCCGGGTAATTCTTGCCGCAGGCAATATAATCCAAGAAAAACAAGGGTTTTGCACCACAGCAAATAATATCGTTGACGCACATGGCAACCGCATCAATGCCGATGGTATCATGCTTGTCCATGAGAATGGCAAGCTTTACCTTTGTGCCGCAGCCATCAGTTCCGGACACCAGAACAGGCTCCTCAATACCGGCCACATTCAATCCAAAACAGCCACCAAAGCCGCCCACATCATCCAGGCAACCCTCGTTTTTGGTGCGCTTGATATGCTTTTTCATCAGCTCCACAGACTTATAGCCGGCAGTAATGTCTACACCGGCAGCAGCATAGCTCTCAGAATAACTCTTTTCCATAGTATGAACTCCTTAATCTTTATCCTTTGCCGTTCCAGCAGTAGGTGCAAATCTTTTCCTTATCGATACCGATTGCCTCCAGCAAGCCATCAAGGGATTGGTAACCCAGTGAGTCAAAACCCAGCTTTTCACAAATAGCCTTGGCAAGGCACTGTCCACGCTCTGTGGTAGACTCGGCATATTCTTCGATATGCTTATCCGCATCTTCCCCTTCCAGCTCCCGAATGGTTTTCCGGGCGATCAGCTCCATGGAGGAATTGCTGCGGGAGAAGTTTAGGTACTTGCAAGCATAAAACACAGGCGGACAGGCAGAGCGCATATGCACTTCCTTGGCGCCGCTTTCATATAGGAATTCCACGGTTTCCCGCAGCTGGGTGCCGCGAACAATGGAATCGTCTACCAGTAGAAGCTTCTTTCCAACGATCAGCTCCGGCACGGGAATTTGCTTCATTTTAGCCACTTGTCTGCGCACAGACTGATTTGACGGAGTGAAGGAACGGGACCAGGTAGGCGTGTATTTCACAAAGGGGCGCGCAAAAGGCTTATGGCTGTAGTTGGCATAGCCAATGGCATGGGGCACACCGGTATCCGGCACGCCGGCCACATAGTCAACATCAGGCATTGTGCCTCGATTTATCTCATCGCGGGCCATAATCTCACCGTTGCGGCAGCGCATAACCTCCACGTTTTTCCCCTCGTAATTGGAGTTGGGATAGCCGTAATAGGTCCACAGGAATGCGCAGATTTTCATATCCTTGCCTGCCGGCTGGAGAACCTCCATACCATCCGCTGTCAGCTTGACAACTTCGCCGGGACCCAGCTCATAGTGGTTCTCATAGCCCAGCTTGTGGTACACAAAGGACTCGAATGACACGCAGTAGCCGTCCTCGTCCTTACCGATGAGCACTGGCAGTCTTCCCAGCTTATCGCGGGCCACAATAATGCTATCCTTGGTTAAAAGCAAGATAGTCGCAGAGCCGTCCACGCAGTCCTGCGCATGGCGGATACCCTCCACCAAGCTATCCTTCTGGTTAATCAGCGCCGCAATCAGCTCAGACTGGTTCACACTACCCGAGGACATGGCCATAAACTGGTGTCCGTGGTCGGAGAAGTATTTCTCCACCAGTTCCTCAGCATTATTGATAATACCAACAACAGAAATTGCATACAGCCCCAAATGGGAGCGCACCATCAGCGGTTGAGGGTCTGTATCGCTGATACAGCCCATGCCGCTGTTGCCCTGAAATTTCTCCAGGTCACCCTCAAATTTGGTGCGGAACGGGGTATTTTCAATACGATGAATCTGCCGCTGGAAGCCGGTCTCCGGATTATACACCACCATACCGCCATGGCGGTTGCCTAGATGAG
>JBGVPJ010000106.1:0-2045 GCA_045126955.1 Faecousia sp. | reverse complement strand
GGGTGAATTATACTATCATGTGTTGCACTTGATATTATAATTCACCCACACATATAATAATACCCGGTAGGCTTTACCTACCGGGTAAAAATCTTTTTGCAATTACAGCAGGGGAATACCTGCTTTGTTACATTTTTGAATGGTTTCCTCATCCCAAACACTGGATTGCACTTCGCCGATGTGGGCGCAGCCCAGCATCAGCATGGCAAGTCGGGACTGACCGATGCCGCCGCCAATGGTCAAAGGAAGCTCGTTGTTGAGAAGCATGCTGTGGAAAGGGAGTGTCCGGCGGTCATCACAGCCGGAAACAGCTAACTGCCGATCTAAAGATTCCGCATCCACACGGATACCCATGGAGGAAATTTCCAACGCCCGTTCCAGAGGCTCGTCCCAGAAGAAAATGTCGCAGTTGAGATTCCAGTCGGCATAGTCCGGGGCGCGGCCGCCATGAGGCTTGCCGGAGCGGAGCTTGCCGCCAATCTGCATGATGCAGGCGGTGTGGTGATCTCTTACATATGCAGTCTCTCGGGCATTTCCGTCCAGTTCCGGGTACAGGTCTTCCAATTCCTGGGTGGTGACGAAGCTGACCTCCCGGGAAAGCTCTGTACGCAGCTGAGGGAAGCGCACATGGAGCCGGTCATTTGTGTCACAGATGGCTCGGACGATAGCAGAAACAATCAGCTTTAAGTAATCCAAATTTCGGTTTTGGGCGGTAATAATTTTTTCCCAGTCCCACTGATCCACATAAATGGAGTGGATGTTATCCAGCTCTTCATCTCGGCGGATGGCGTTCATATCCGTGTACAGACCCTGGCCCATACCAAAGCCGTACCGCTTCAGTGCCAACCGTTTCCATTTTGCCAGAGAATGTACCACTTCTGCGTCCATACCCACTGCGGGAATGTCAAAGCTGACAGGGCGCTCATAGCCGTTCAGGTTATCGTTCAAACCGGAAGCATCGGTAACAAACAGGGGAGCGGATACCCGCTTTAGATTCAGTGCACCGGAAAATTCTTCTTGAAATGCCTGTTTAATATAGGCGATGGCCCGCTGGGTTTCATAGGCATCCAGTGGAGGGCGGTAGCCTTTGGGAATGTAAATTTGGTTCATGGAGCATCATCCTTTCACCGAATAGGGTATATGCTCTATTCTATTCATTTTTTTGAGAAAATCAAGAACAATTATACGGCGCATTAAAAAAATGCGCCGTATAGCTTATTTTTCGAACATCTATGAGTTTTGGGAAGATTGTATTTTCTGTTCGAGAGCGGATTGAATTTGCTCGCCGACAGTGAGGGTCAGCTCCAAAGTACTTCCGCGCCGGTAAACGGTGAGCTTTAGCTGATCGCCAACGGCAGCGTTGCCAACAATGCCTATCAAGTCGGAGCTGCCGGTGATTTCCTTGCCGTTAACATGGGTGATGATGTCATTTGTCTTTAAGCCGGCCTTTGCGGCAGGGGAGTTTTCAACCACTTCCTTTACAGAAGCACCTTGGGGAAGGCCGTAGCTTTGGGTTTCCTTACTGACCGTGGCGACAGATACACCGATATAGGGCTTGGACACATAGCCTTTTTCAATGATGCTCTCGGCAATGCTGCGTGCTTTGTTAATGGGAATGGCAAAGCCAATATTATCGATGGAAGCCTGGGAGGAATTGCTGGAATATTTGGCTGTTGTAATGCCGATGACCTCGCCGTAGAGGTTAAACAAAGCACCGCCGGAGTTGCCGGAGTTGATGGCACAGTCCGTCTGCATGAGGCGCATGGTAGAGCCGGAGGACATGGTAATCTCCCGATCCTTGGCGCTGATAGAGCCGGAGGTGAGGGAAAAGGTCAGCTCACCTAAGGGGTTGCCGATGGCTACCACACTGTCACCCACATTCAAGTTGTCGGAGTTACCCAGCACCACGGGCACAAGATCCTTTACTTCAATTTTCAGCACCGCTACATCGTTGCTCTTGTCGTAGCCAATCAGCTTGGCTTTGTGGGAGCTTCCGTCGTACATGGAAACGGTGATGGAATCAGAATTCTCCACCACATGGTAAT
>JBGVPJ010000105.1:0-10389 GCA_045126955.1 Faecousia sp. | reverse complement strand
TTGCCGATGGGAATGGTGGGGTTCAAGGCGGTCATGGGGTCCTGGAAAACAAAGGAGAACAGTTTACCCCGAAGCTTTCGCATATCCCGGTCGGAATACTTGGTAATGTCCACGCCGTTTGCAATGATCTTTCCGCCTTCGATTTTTGCAGACTTAGGCAGCAGCTTCATAATGGACTTACAAAGCATGCTCTTACCGCAACCGGATTCACCGACGATGGCAAGCACTTCGCCGGGGTGCAATTCAAAGCTTACATCCCGGACAGCCTGTACTTTACCCGACGGGGAATGGATTCCCACGGTTAAGTTTTCGATTTTCAGTAATTCTTCCATACAGATCATTCCTATCTCTATCATCTGAGCGATTACTTTACACACAGATAAAAAGGAATTTCCTTTCCATCTGTCTGCAAAGTAAATGTGCAATAAGGGGCTGGATACCAGCCCCTTATATTTACCCAATGGTCCACTCGGTAACATTCCAGAAGATGCCCACGCCGTGGTGACCCAAAACGGTATCTGCATCAATACCCTTAATATTGCTGTCAGCAATGAACATTGCATCGATGTAAGCGAAGTAGGTGTATGCGGGAGCCTTAGCCATAGCGATTTGGAACTGCTTGTAGTACTCAGCACGCTCAGCAGGGTCGCCCGTCTGGCGAGCCTTCTTCAGCCACTCGTCAACTTCTGCGTTGGAGTAACCGGAGTAATTAGCGCCTGCGTCAGTGCCGAAGACCTTGTAGGTGTGATCGTCAGCATCGTAGGGAGAACCCCAGCCGATGATGCAGCATTCCTGTCCGCCCCAGTCAATGCCGTCAGCAGGAACATTAGCCTTAACATCCAGTCCAGCAGCCTTCAACTGCTGTGCAGCAATCTGAGCCATATCAATACGAACCTGATCGCCAGGAGTTGCGTTGATGGTGAAGGAGATACGCTCGCCATTACGGCACCAGAAGCCCTCTGCACCCTTCTCGCAACCGGCTGCAATAAAGGCTGCCTCTGCCTTAGTAAGGTCATAGGTATATTTCTCAACGCCATCGTAGTTGTACTCGTTCAGCTGGATGGGAGAATAGGCAACAAAGCCTTCACCCAGCAGGACAGCGTCCACGATAGCCTGGCGATCGATGCAGTAGCTGATTGCGGGGATCAGGTCGCCATTGGTCTGCCAGTACTCGTTCCAGAAGTTGTACAGAATACCACGGTAGTCAGCGGTAGCCATATCATAGATGGTCAGATCCTTGGAATCCTTGAAGTTCTGTGCGTCCTTGGGAGTAACCTGTGCCAGATCCAGGGAGCCTTCCTTCAGCTGCAGAGCCTTTGCGTTATCGTCGGTGACGATCTTGAAGATGATGGTGTCGATCTTGGCAGCGCCGCCAAAGTAGTCAGCGTTCTTGACCATGGTGATAGCCTGGCCAACATCCCAGCTTTCCAGCTTGTAAGGACCAGTGCCGATGGGGTTCTTGAAGTAGTCGGATTCCCACATATCCTCACCCTGCAGCTTATGCTTAGGCAGGATGGACATGGTCATGTAGTCCAGGAATGCGAAGTTGGGCTCGGTTAGAACGAATGCGATCTCGGTGTCGGAGATAGCCTTGATCTCACCGATCTCGATGTAGTTGGGATAGTTCTCAGAGCCGTTGTCGGGATTCATAATAGCTTCGATGGTGAACTTGACATCGTCAGCGGTAAACTTCTCGCCATCGTGCCACTTAACATCGGAGCGCAGCTTGAAGGTGTAGGTCATGGTAGCATCATCATAGCTCCAGGACTCTGCCAGGCTGGCAACGGGTTCACCGTTCTTGTCCAGCTTTACCAGGGAGTCGAACAGCAGGTGCTTGATCTCGCAGTGCTCGTTCATGATAGGGTTAATGGAGTCGTAGTCGCCGGAGCCGTAGACCAGGGTAGACTTCTTATTTTCCTTGGAACAGCCTACGAACATAGAAGCAACCATCAAGGCTGCCAGAAGCAGGGCAAAAAGCTTCTTCAATTCTAAATTCATCCTTTCTTTTTCCGGCAGAACAGTATAAAATATTTGTGCCGGCTTAATTGTTTGGGATTAGAGTTGGCAACACCTCGGTGTGGTGGGAGCCTCCCCGGGACATCTTTCTTACTTATTATAATTGCAAGAAAATTGCCGTACAAGCCCCCCTGGGGGATGAAATTTTAGTTTCCGACAAAAAAATCACCACACTGCTTCCCCGAACAGTGTGGTGACTCTCTTTTAGGATTATGATATTCCTTTATTTAGATGCACGGTGTCGTGCCAGACAGCACCACCTACACAATTATAAAGAAAGAAGTTGCAAAAGACTGCACTTGTTAATAAACAATCCGGAGCCCTACCAAAAGGGTTCCGGATTTTCTCATAAAAATGTTTCCATATTGCTACGCAAGGCAGGCAAATCGGCAAGCTGCTCCGGTGCAATGCGTGTCGCCCCCAACTGCTCAAGCTCTGCCGTAGCCGGACTGCCGTCATCGAAACAGAATACAGGACTCCATCCGTGACGCAGATTCTTTGCGGTGCCATCCCATGTGCCTCCGGTGCCACTATTACTTTGGGCAATAAAAGTCAGGTATCCTAAAGCATGAATCACACGGTTGCGGCTCAATGCCCTTTGCGCAGAGAAGGGTAAATCAAAGCTATCCTCCGACAGATACAGAACATTCTTGCGCAACGGATACGTTTGCAGTTCATCCGCCACAATACTGATAATTCTACCGCCACTTTCCAAGCACGCATCCTGCGCCACCCGGTCGGCTCCACGGGCATTTCCCGAAACCAGAGTAATTCCCTGCCGTGCCGCCTCGCGGCCGACCCTTTCCGCAAAAATACGGTTCTGCTCAGCCAGCTCTCGGCTGCCAACAAGAGAAATGCGCTGGGTATCAAGAAGCTTTAAATCCCCTTTTGCCCATAGACATCCGGGTGCATCCAGTCCCAGCCGCTTTCGTACGGATGCGGGATATACAGCACTTAGCCTGCTGATAGGATAACAGTCCCGCAGTTGCCCTCGGTAGAGGTACCGGTCCAACTGTCCGGCATCCTCCAAAAGCTGTACAATCCGAAGCGCCGTATGCCGGTCATAACCCAGCGCCACCAAGTCGTCCTCCGCCAGTTCCCGCGACTGTGTCGGTTTTTCCATTTGCGTCGCACGGCTCGCAAGGGTGCGGAATTGGGCAACAGTCAACGGCTTTCGCTCAGGGTCTCCCAGCTGACTGGTGAGCAACAGGAAACCTCTCTCCTTGGCGTTCATTTGAAGCGCTTCTTTACCACCGGTACTTTGACCTCTTCTTCGGTCAAGCTGCCGTCAGCTCCCAGAAGCATGGGACGGATGGTGTATTCGGAGAATTTGGCAATCTCATCCAGTTTTGCTTTCTCCGGAAAATTTCCGATAACAGACCATGCCACACCCTTGCGCTTAGCCCGTCCGGTTCTGCCGATACGGTGAATGTAATATTCATTCTCCTCCGGCACATCATAGTTAATAACGCAATCCACATCGTCCACATCAATGCCGCGGGAGGCAACATCGGTGGCTATGAGAATCGCCAGTTTTCCGTCCCTGTAGCGTTGCATGGTCTTCTCCCGCTGACTCTGGCGGATATCACCGTGAATGCATTCACAGTCGGCACCTGCCCGCTGAAAGTCATCGGTAAGCCGCTGGCACATGTGCTTGGTGTTGCAGAAAATTATCACGCGCTCGTACCCTTGCGTACGAATCAACCGCAGAGTGGTCTCCGCCTTTTCAAGGGGTGTGACCGTAATGGAATACTGTGCAATGTCCGGGCGGTCCTCTCGCTTGGGCTCCACGGTAATCTCCACCTCATCCCGCTGGTACATCCAGGATACCGTCATAACCTCCTGTGAGATGGTTGCGGAAAACAGACCCATGTTTTTGCGATTCTTCACTTTTTCAATGATTCTGGTCACATCCTTAAAAAAACCCATGTCAAGCATCCGGTCTGCCTCGTCCAGTACCACAGTCTGAATTTTATCAAGACGGATATTTTTGCGGTTGTAGTGGTCCATCAACCGTCCGGGCGTCGCCACAACAATCTGCGGCTTTTTTTCCAACTGCTTGGCCTGCCCCACAATGCCGGCACCGCCGTACAGCACCGCCACACGAATCCCTTGATAATAAGTAAGCAGTCCCCGGAGCTCGTCGCCAATTTGGATGGCCAGTTCCCGAGTAGGTGCCAAAATCAGTCCCTGCACATCTTCGCAGTCCACATCCACATGTTCAATCATAGGAATACCGAAGGCAAATGTCTTGCCGGTACCGGTGGGTGCCTTGGCAATAACATCCTTCCACTGTAGAAATTCGGGAATTGCCTGTGCTTGAATAGTCGTCGGATAACCATAGCCCTTTTTTTCCAGTGCTTTCAGCATAGCATCCGACAAGCCCAAGTCCCGAAAGGTTATATTATTAGCTTCCATTGTATACATCCTTTATTAATTTCTGTTTTTATTTTAACAGATTTTCCCGTTGTTTGCAACCATTTTGCCCATAAGGCGTAATTTTTCAGATTTCCTTGGTGCAACAGTGGACAAATGGCAAAAAATATGCTATATTTTATGTTGGTAATTTGCGTAAAAAAAGAAAAGGAATTTGCAAATATGGGCAAACTAATTGTAATTGAAGGAACAGACGGTTCCGGAAAGTCCACACAATTTCGGCTGATGTCCCAACATTTGGAACAGGATAACATAGCGTTCAAACATCTGGTGTTTCCCCGGTATTCCGAGGAAAGCTCTGCACTGATTCGCATGTATTTGGGCGGACAGTTTGGTGATAAGCCCACAGATGTAAATGCCTATGCCGCCTCCTCCTTCTATGCAGTGGATCGGTATGCCTCCTTTAAGATGGATTGGGGCGAGTGGTATAATGACGGCGGTCTTGTGCTTTCCGACCGTTATACAACCTCCAATGCTGTGCATCAAGCTTCCAAGGAGCCTGTAGAAAAGCGGGAAGCATTCTTGCACTGGCTGTATGATTTTGAGTATGCGAAGTTGGGTCTTCCAAAGCCGGACTTGGTAATCTATTTGGATGTACCCACCGACTTTACGGAAAAACTTTTGCGCCACCGTGAGGCAGACACCAATACAAAGGCTGATATTCACGAAAAGGACACGGCTTATCTCGCCACCTGCCGAGAAACCGGACGTGCCGCCGCCGCTTACTATGGCTGGACTGTGATTTCCTGTGTAAAGGACGGTGCCATGCGGTCTATAGAGGATATTCACGAAGAAATTTACGGCTATGTCACCAAGTGTTTGGAGGGTTAAAATATGGTATATGTATTGCTTGGCACCGGCTTTGAAGAAATGGAAGCCATCACCCCCATTGACCTTATGCGCCGAGCCGGCATTCAAGTGCTCAGTGTCGGTGTCACAGGAAAAACTGTCTACGGCAGTCATGGCATTGGCATTGAAGCGGACATTTTACTGGAAGAAATAGATTTGACCGATTTAGAAATGATTGTTCTTCCCGGTGGACTCGGCGGTGTTGCATCCGCCCGCGCAAGCGAAGGTGCTCTCAACGCCCTGCGCTTCGCATGGGAGAACGGCAAATATGTGGCCGCCATCTGTGCCGGCCCCACGGTTCTTGCCGACCTGCATATTACCGACGGAAAACAGGCCACTTGCTTCCCCGGTTGCGAAAGCAACATGGGTAGCGCACGCATGGTTTCGGATTCTGCCTGCATCCGGGATGGCAAACTGATTACCGGCACCTCTGCCGGTTGTGCAATCCCCTTCGGGCTGGCACTGATTGATGCACTGAAGGGATCCGATACTGCGAATGCAATTGCAAAACAGATTGTAATTCGCTGACAGGAGGTTATACACATGGAGAATAAAAACGACAACCTGCACCCTACCGATGACGCACGTTCCGCCAAAGAACTGCAAGCAGAAAAGCAGGTTGCACCTGCAGCAGATGCGGCATCCGACACCGCGGCACACGCCACTGAAAAACAACCTTCTTCCGAAGATATGAACTGGCTGAAAGAACTGCTAAACAACTCGGAGGTCACCGAAACCCCAGAGGAAGTTAACAGCTCTGAGGCTTCCAATGACAATTTTTCCTTAGATAATTTGGATTGGCTGGATGAAATGTTGAACGAGCCTAAAACTGAAGAAAAAACAGAACCAGTCGATAATTCAGAAACCGCAGTTACGCCGGAAGCATCTATTGTTCTTGATCATGCGGATGCTGTTGTATCTGCCGTCAATTCCCAGGCAGATAACAACACTGCAACTGAAGAAAGTACCGTAGCAGACGAAATCCCTGTTGTCGAGGAAAGCACCATAACTGACGAAAGCGCTGTAGCAGACGAAAGCGTCGTAGCAGACGAAAGCAAAGATGTGACTATCGAACAGTTGCATAAACCAGAGGCTCCTCACGAAATAGATGCACATGTACACACTGAGCATTTGACCGGTTTGACGGATATAAAAGATGCCGAGTTGGAAAAAATCCTAGCCGAGGACTGGTCTCAAGTCCCGGATTCGGAGGATTCGGAAGCCAAAGAATCTGAAGCCCACAAATCACCGGAAGACAGCGAATCCAAGGTATCAGATACACCGGACGCAACTACGTTTTTTACGCCGGTTGATTCCGGCAATATTGATGAGGATCTTCTCATGGATGAGCAAGAATTTAACGAACGCAAAATCCGTCCCAAGCGTAAAAAAGGTTACGGACTTTTTGGCATACCGCACATTTTGGCCACTGCCATGTGGCTGCTGCTGATTGTAGCCATCGGTGTTTCTTTAGGTCGTGTGTTGTGGGTATGCTGTGCCGATGTAATGGCCTTTGGCAAGGAACCCAATCAAGTAACCATCACCATTACCAAGGAAGATACTATTGACACCATTTCAGAGAAGCTTGCACAGGCAGATTTGGTACGGTACCCCGGACTGTTTAAGCTCTTTGCCACCATCACCGACAAGGATGAGGATATCAGCACCGGTACCTTTACCTTAAATTCTCAATTGGACTACAACGCCATGATCAACGCCATGGCCTACCACGGTGCTACCCGTGAAGTCGTGGATATCATGTTCCCGGACGGTGCCACCTGCGCGCAGATTTTCAAACTTCTGGAAGAAAAAAACGTTTGTACCGTAGCTGAGCTGGAGGAATATGCCGCCAACGGTGAGTTGAAGGACTACTGGTTCCTGGAGGGCGTCCCCCGTGGTAATAAGTACTGTTTGGAAGGTTATATGTCCCCGGACACCTACAAATTCTACACCAATGATGAGCCGCGCCGCGTTATCGAGAAATTCCTCAATGAGTTTAACAGCCGCTTTACCGATATCATGAAGGAAAACTTTGTAACCATGCAGAAGCTGTGGGCAGATAACCTCAAAGCCAACGGATTTAGCGCCAAGTATATCCAAGCCAACCCCTTGACACTTCATCAGGTAATCACGCTTGCATCCGTAATACAGAAGGAAACCAGCTCCGATAATGAGTGCTACACCATTGCTTCTGTGTTCTACAATCGTTTAACTCACCCCGACCATCTGCTCATGGGCTCTGATGCTACTGTACGCTATGCAATCGGTGACTACTTTGGTGAAGTCAAGGAGCTTACGCAAGAGCATTTGAACTTTGACAGTCCCTACAACACCCGCAAAAACAAAGGCTTCCCTCCCGGTCCTATCTGTAATTTCGGGGTACATTCCCTGTATGCCGCTCTGGAGCCGGATGAGACCAATTACTACTACTTTGTATATGACAAAAAAATCTACGCCCATCGTTTTGCGGAAACCTACAAACAGCATCAGAACAATGTGACGCTAGCGGAGGGCAAATGAGAAAATTAGAATTACTCAGCCCTGCCGGCGACATGGAACGGCTCAAGATGTCCGTTCTGTACGGCGCTGATTCCGTATATTTGGCAGGCACTGCATTTGGTATGCGCTCCTTTGCCGGTAACTTCACCCCGGAGGAGCTACCAAAAGCCGTTGAATTTGCCCACAGTCACGGCGTAAAGGCGCATGTCACCGTAAACACCATGCCCCGCAATGAAGAAATTGCCGCACTACCTCTCTATTTAGAGCAACTACAGGACGCAAATGTGGATGCACTAATTGTTGCGGATATGGGTGCGTTTATGCTGGCAGGAAAGTATGCTCCCAAGTGTCAGCGACACATCTCCACCCAGCAATCCATTGCCAACTACGAATGCGCTCAGGCCTGGTATGATTTGGGTGCCCAACGAGTGGTATTGGCACGGGAGCTGAGTTTGGAGGAAATCCGCACCATTCGAGAGAAGACCTCCAAGGATCTGGAGATCGAAACCTTTGGTCACGGTGCCATGTGCGTCAGCTACTCCGGTCGATGTCTGCTCAGTAACTACATGACCGGACGAGACTCCAACCGGGGATCATGTGCCCAACCCTGCCGCTATCAGTACGCACTGATGGAGGAAAAGCGACCCGGGGAGTATTTCCCGGTCTTTGAGGATGAAAAGGGCACCTACATTATGAATTCCAGGGATATGTGCACCATCGATCATTTGAATGATTTGATAGAGGCTGGTATTGACTGTATTAAAATCGAGGGCCGTGCCAAATCCGCCTACTATGCCGCTGTCGTCACAGGTGCCTACCGCCACGCAATCGATGATGTGGCCGCCGGACGGCCAATTGACCCTGTATGGCGTGACGAGGTAGAACATGTGAGCCACCGCTATTACTCTACCGGTTTCTATTACGGTTTTCCCGGACAATACACCGAGCACTCCCGATATATCAGGCAGTGGCAAATCTGTGCCATTGTGGAAAATTGTGACGCAAACGGTTTGGCTTTGTGCAGTCTGCGAAATAAATTTTCTCAAGGAGATGTTTTGGAGGCAGTAGGACCGGATATGCGCCCCTTCCAGTTCACCGTTCCCCCAATGCAAACATTGGAGGGTGAGCCATTAGAGGAGCCAAGAACGCCTCAAATGCAATTTTATCTGCAGCTTCCCTGCCCTGTACCGGCAATGAGCATTCTCCGCAAGAATGTGGATTTATCCGCAAGGTAATTCATCAAAAAAACGTGTTGCAGATTGCAACACGTTTTTTCTTATTTTATACTCCCAGCTTCTGCCCGATCCTTCCGTGTAGTACCGTGAGCAATGGGCTTCCAAACTTTTGGTTTAGATACCAGCGCCCAAATGTGCAGCGGATACCATGAGGCCAAATAGAGTGGGTACAGTACAATTGCCTTCCACTGTTTTATTGCGTTTCGCTTGGCTGTCAATGACAGAAATAATCCCATGGCTATGCCGCCAACAACAAAACTAAGAATGGAAATAACAAGACTTGTGACCATCTTATTTAAATTCATGGAAAACAGTCCATACATAACAGGAATCAACGCCAATAACTGGGCATAGATCATGTTGATATGAATCGCCAAATCCCAACGCAGCCAGCTTGGCTTTCTAACAAGAAGCCTACCTGTATAACGGTTGGCAACACTCTGCACACCTGCACTCCAACGCCGGCGCTGACGCATGGAAACATAAAACGAGAGGGGTTCTTCGTCATAGGTCAAGGCCTCAGGTACATAATGTACCTTCTCCCCTGCCATTGCACACATAACTGCAAATTCAATATCCTCTGTCAATGTTACGGTGTTCCAGCCTTCTAACTGCTGCAGCATGTCATCTGTCACCATAAAGCCGGTGCCTATCAGCTTTGCGCTTAAATGAAGCGTCGCTCTTGCACGGCTGTGAAGGAGATTGATGCTTTGGAAGTACAGATCATAGCCACCTGACACCCAATTATCATAGGGGTTCAATGCGCACTGACGGCTTTTGGCTACCTTTGCACCGGCCACTACAGCATCATTCATGCTGGCTAGGAATTGCGCATCTACAACATTGTCTGCATCAAATACACAATAGGCATCATACTTGCCCATAAGGCTTTCAAATACTTGATGAAGCACATCACCCTTTCCGTTGACCGGACCTGAACAAGAAAAAATCTTAGCGCCTGCTCTACGTGCGGCACCCTCCGTATCATCTGTGCAGTTATTCGGGATAACCAAAATATCGTACAGTTCATCGGGGTAGTTTTGAGCCTGTAGACTTTTAATCAGCTGTTCTATCACATTTTCTTCGTTACGGGCGGCAACCAAAATGGCAAATTTTGTCTGTGGTTGTGTCACGGGGTATTTCTTTCTGGGCAGCAGGAGGAAAATACTCATAACCGCCGTATACCCAACCAACAGCTTGGAAATCCATGCTAGAATCTCCATTAATATGTCTAACACGCGATCGCCCCCTTCTTTTTTACATTATACATCATTTCTCTCAAAAAAGGAAGTGATTAAAATCTTAAGTTTTTCTTACATCCCCTTCCGTTCCTAATAAAATCGTGCCGGAGCAA
>JBGVPJ010000104.1:0-3700 GCA_045126955.1 Faecousia sp. | reverse complement strand
GAGCTACGAACAGCAGCGCAACAACGGTTTCGGGAACACCTAAGCCGATTGCAATGACTTGACCATGTTCAACCAGCAGATCGGCACCAACGGCAAT
Source organism: Faecousia sp. (assembly GCA_045126955.1). Taxonomy (GTDB): domain Bacteria; phylum Bacillota; class Clostridia; order Oscillospirales; family Oscillospiraceae; genus Faecousia. Next base: position 3,603 of record JBGVPJ010000104.1, on the reverse strand, counting down.
GATACCTGCGCCGGCAACCAGAAGAATCAGTTCCATCCACAGCTGCCGGGTAACATCGCTCTCTTTGAAAATCTTGGAGCCAAACAGAAGGAAACCGATGGTAATGGCTGCCATAACACCGGCAAACCATACGGGAGTTGTTTCAAAGAAGTTGGCGCTCAGTGCTACCAGCAGGGAAACAACACCAATGAGAACGATACCTGCCCAGGGCATGCCTGCGGATTCTTCTTCATCCTCTTCTTCGCCTGCTTCATCAGGATTCTTCAGACCGTTGCGGACGGTCAACAGCATATAGCAGACAAAAATTGTCAGCATGACAAAACCCAACCAGCGGGGGAAGAAGCCCAGAACATATGCTGCGAAGCAGTACAGAGCTGCAGACATAAAGAAGAAAATGGCAGGGGTGCGCATGGACTTGACATTTACAGGACCGGGGTTGCAAGTGATAGAAATAGCTGCAATCAGTGCAGTGTTGCAGATGATAGAGCCGATCGCGTTACCGTATGCCATAGCACCGGAACCTGCCAGTGCACCGGTGGTGGAAACCATGACCTCGGGCAGAGTAGTGCCGATGGAGACGACGGTGGCGCCAACCACAATATCGGGGAGGTTGAACCGCTTTGCGATGCCGGTAGCGCCATCCACAAACCAGTCGCCGCCCTTGATCAGCAGAACAAGGCCCACAGCAAATAACAGAACAGATACAAGCATGTGATTACTCCTTAAATATTAAATTATTAACTTAATTATGATAACATAATGCACCTTGATAGTAAAGAATTATCAACAAAAGTTAATGTTTGGTGAATAAAAGAAAATCCCGGAAGCCAAATGGCTTCCGGGATAAAATCCAAGATAAGAAATCAGCGCTTGGAGAACTGAGGTGCACGACGTGCGCCCTTCAGACCGTACTTCTTTCTCTCCTTCATTCTGGGGTCGCGGGTCATGAAACCAGCAGCCTTCAGAGCGGGACGGAACTCGGGGTTCAGGGTGACCAGTGCACGGGAAACGCCGTGACGGATAGCGCCGGCCTGGCCGGAAACGCCGCCGCCTGCGACGGTGACAACAACATCAACCTTGCCCAGCATGTCAGTGGTGACCAGGGGCTGACGGACAACCAGCTTCAGGGTGTCCAGGCCGAAGTAATCGTCGATGTCGCGGCCATTGATGGTGATAGCGCCGGTGCCGTTCTCGTAAACACGAACACGGGCAACGGAGGACTTACGACGGCCGGTGCCGTAGAAATACTTTCTCTTGCTCTCGTACATTATCAGTTACCTCCAATTAGTCCAGAGTCCATGCGACGGGCTGCTGAGCAGCGTGCTTGTGCTCCTCACCCTTGTACAGGTGCAGGCGGCCCATGCAGTTACGGCCCAGGGTGTTCTTGGGCAGCATGCCCTTAACAGCCAGCTCCATAGCGTAGTCGGAGCGGTTTTCCATCATAACGCGAGCCTTGGTTTCCTTCAGGTTACCAACCCAGCCGGTTACACGATAGTAGGTCTTCTGGTCCAGCTTCTTGCCGGTCAGGATAGCCTTGTCGGTGTTGATAACGATAACGAAGTCACCGCAGTCAACGTTGGGAGTGAAGTCGACCTTATGCTTACCGCGCAGCAGGTTAGCAGCGATAACAGCGGTACGGCCCAGGGGCTTGCCAGCTGCATCGATGACGTACCACTTGCGCTCAACGGTCTCGAGCTTAGCTAAAGTAGTGGACATTATGCGTTCCTCCAATTAGGTTAAATTATTTTGACAAATTCATATATTCGCAGTACAATGTCTGCAAAACGCTTGATTCTTATACCATACAAAAAATCAAATGTCAACCGCTTTTTTTAGAAAATTTATGAAACTATATCTAATCTTTTAAAATCTCTTAAAAACTCACAAATGCTCTATAATTCTCAATATCGAATTTTACGTAAAAATGGAGGAAAATCCAATATGCAGAAGCTGATTGGCCTGGTTCGCCGGTGCGTTCAGGATTACCATATGATTGAAGAAGGAGACCGTATCGGTGTCGGTGTGTCCGGTGGCAAGGATTCCGTAGCGCTCCTGGCTTTTTTAGCCGAACTTCGGAAGTATAATGATAAAGCTTTCGATGTGGAAGCGATTACGATCGACATGGGTTTGGGCATGGACTACACCCCAATTGCCGATTGGTGTGAGAAGCTGGATGTAAAATTCAATTTGATACAGACGCAGATCGGTCCGATTATTTTTGAGCATCGGAAAGAAAAGAACCCCTGTTCCATGTGTGCCAAAATGCGCAGAGGCGCGCTGAACCAGGCACTTTTGGACAGAGGTATGAACAAACTGGCCTTGGGTCACCATTATGATGATGCGGTGGAGACCTTTATGATGAGTCTGATCTACGAAGGCCGTATCAGCTGTTTCCAGCCGGTTACGGACCTGGATCGTACGGGTATTATTCAGATCCGACCCATGCTTTATATCCATGAGAAGACCATTGACAGCTTTGTGACCCGCAATGAACTGCCGGTTATTACAAACCGCTGCCCTGTGGACAAATATACAAAGCGCGAAGAGATCAAACAGCTGGTGTATGATCTCAGTGCCACATATCCGGATTTGAAGGAACGGATTTTCGGCGCGATGCAGCGGTTCCCTCTGCCGGAATGGGAACCGAAGGGAAGATATAAGCGTCCAAAGGACCAGGAATGAAAATTTTACCATGGGGCATACTTCCTTTCAGGAGGCGATGCTGAAGTGGTAAAAGGAATTTCCCGGCAAGTAATTTTCGTAAATTCTCCGGACACACAATTATTTGAACAGGCGATTTTTATCCTTAAGGAGGATGCCGGGGGAATTACGGACGAAATGCTTCTGAAAGAAGCGAAAAGAATTATTAACAGCCCCAAGAGAAGACGTGCGCTGTCCGGCCCTGTTTGGGCTTGCGGTGGTGCTCTGCTGACTGCGATTATCTGGCTCTTTACGATATTTCTTTGACTAAATAGATGCTTTGTGTTATAATCTCCCGGTAAATGGGAGGTGGATCTATGAATATCGGTAATCTGCAAGTGAAAACCCCGATTGCGTTGGGACCTATGGCTGGCGTGACAGATTGGGCATTCCGGAATATTTGCCAGGAACTGGGTGCAGAATTGACCATCACGGAAATGGTGTCCTCCCGTGCTTTGTGCTATAAAGATAAGAAGAGCGCAGCGCTGCTTCGTAAGACAGATCACGGTATCTGTGGTGCTCAAATTTTTGGCAATGATCCTGAGATTATGGCAAGGGGAGCACAACTGGCACTGGAGATCTCCGGTTGTGACTTTATTGACATCAATATGGGTTGCCCCATGCCGAAAATTGCCAATTCCGGCGATGGCTGCGGTTTGATGAGAACACCGGAACTGGCGGGGGAGATTGTCAAAGCCGTTGTAAAGGCTGTAGATGTGCCCGTTACGATTAAGTGCCGTTTGGGCTGGGATAAGGGCAGCATCAATGTTCTGGACTTTACCAAGCGCATGCAGGATTCCGGCGCAAGCATGGTTACGGTTCACGGAAGAACCCGCAGCATGCTTTATTCCGGTGTGGCGGATTGGGACACAATTGCCAAGGTTAAGGATCAGCTTTCCGTTC
>JBGVPJ010000103.1:0-2302 GCA_045126955.1 Faecousia sp. | reverse complement strand
CTTTTTATAGAACCGAAAAATTTGGAAAAAAGGGGAATCCGGTATTTTGTACAAGGTAGCCGATTCTGTTACTAGGGTTTTTATTCAAGCTACAAAAAAGCAAAATAGGGGGGAAAATTGTTGACAAAATCCCCGTGATTGTGCTAAAATATGGACATGGATTGTATATTCCTTCGCCAGTATAGTTTTGGAGCAATGAGGATTCGTTGGGCCAAAAAGTATCTGCCGTGACGCCGTAAGTCACGACTACTGGTTCTTCCCCAGCTGTAGGGGTACTGGCAGATTTGCAAGTTTGTGCAATCTATTTTTTGTTGACCGGATATGTTTAATGGGTGTTCCCAGACTTCATTATCGGGTCTTTTATCATTTTTACATATCGGCGACCTGACGGAGCCGGTAAAAATAATGTAAAATAATTGGAGGAACACATAATGAAAAAGCTGTTTGCACTGCTGTTGGCTGCTCTGATGGTATTTTCCATGGTAGCCTGTGGCAACAACGCAAGCACCAAGGGAATGACAGAGTCTCCTTTGGCCGCAAAGGAAATCACCAAGGATTTTGAAGTCAAGGCCGACTTCAAGATTGGCTTCATCTGCCTGCATGACGAGAAGTCCACCTACGACAAGAACTTCCTGGACGCAGCTGACGAGGCTATCAAAGCGCTGGGTCTGACCAAGGACCAGTACATCATCAAAACCAACGTTCCCGAAGGCAATGAGTGCTACGAAGCTGCCGCTGACCTGGTTGACCAGGGCTGTGACGTTGTATTCGCTAACTCCTTCGGTCACGAAGACTTCATGCTGAAGGCTGCTAAGGCCTTCCCCAATGTGCAGTTCTGCCATGCCACCGGCTTTAAGGCTCACCTGGAGGGTGTTTCCAACTACCACAACGCTTTTGCTTCCATCTACGAAGGCCGTTACCTGGCCGGTATTGCCGCAGGTATGAAGCTGAACGAGATGATTGAAGCCGGCAAGATTACCGCTGCAGAAGCTAAGATGGGTTACGTAGGCGCTTACACCTATGCCGAAGTTATCTCCGGCTACTCCTCCTTCTACCTGGGTGCCAAGTCTGTGTGTCCTTCCGTAACCATGGAAGTGCAGTTTACCGGCTCTTGGTATGATGCCATTGAAGAGCAGAATGCCGCCGAAGCTCTGATTGCCAGAAAGTGCGTTCTCATTAGCCAGCACGCTGACTCCATGGGTGCCCCCGGTGCCTGTGAAGCTGCCGGTGTTCCCAACGTCTCCTACAACGGTGCTACCTACGATTCCTGCCCCGAGACTTTCATCGTCTCCTCCCGTATTAACTGGGCTCCTTACTTTGCCTACATCATTAAGTGTGTCAACACCGGCGCTACGATCGACACCGACTGGTGTGGTGGCATTGCTGAAGGTTCTGTGGTACTCACTGGTATCAACGAGAATGTTGCTGCCAAGGGCACTTTGGATGCTCTGAAGTCCGCTGTCGAAGACCTGAAGTCCGGCAAGGTCCATGTTTTTGATACCAAAAACTTTACCGTGGGCGGTGCCGCTGTAACCGGTGACAATGTAGTTAACGGTATTTTCCAGGAGTCCAAGACCCAGTCTGCTCCTTACTTCGACCTGAAGATTGACGGCATTACCCGTCTGAACGAAAAGTTCTAATCCCTGTTATTTACCCGGGACAGAGCTAATCTGCTCTGTCCCGGGTTTGGCAATTTGTATCCGATAGCGGCAAAAAGGATTTGCTTTTATCGGATACAAATTACAGAATTTGCGGAGGAATGATTATGGCAAAAGCTGTGGCGTTGGAGTGTCGCGGTGTTACCAAGACCTTCGGCCGTGTAGTGGCCAATAAGAACTGTGACCTGCAGGTATATGCCGGGGAAATTTTGGCTATTTTGGGCGAAAATGGCTCTGGTAAAACCACTTTGATGAATATGGTTGCAGGCATTTATTACCCGGATGAGGGGCGTATCTTTGTAAACGGTGAGGAAGCATCCATTACTTCCCCCAAAGATGCCTTTGCCTACCGGATTGGTATGATACATCAGCATTTTAAGCTGGTAGATGTATTTACCGCCTGCGAAAATATTGCGCTGGGTGTGGAGGATGAAGGGCGTTACCGCCTGTCGGATGTCCGCCGAAAGGTCATTGAGATTACTCAGAAGTACGGTTTTATTATTGACCCGGATAAACGAGTATCGGATATGTCTGTTTCAGAAAAGCAGACGGTAGAGATTATTAAAGTTCTTTACCGAGGTGCGGATATTCTGATTTTGGATGAACCTACCGCTGTGCTGACCCCCCAGGAAACGGACAAGCTC
>JBGVPJ010000102.1:0-3178 GCA_045126955.1 Faecousia sp. | reverse complement strand
AAAAAAGAAGAGTTTCCCATACAATCTGACAAAAAAACCCGGCAGAATGATCTGCCGGGTTTTTATTTTATACATTACACATTAAACAGGAAGTTGACGATGTCGCCGTCCTTCATAACGTATTCCTTGCCTTCGCTGCGAACCAGACCCTTTGCCTTGGCGGCAGCCATGGTGCCCATCGCCTTCATATCCGCGAAGGCGATGACTTCTGCACGGATAAAGCCGCGCTCAAAGTCGGTGTGGATCTTACCGGCAGCCTGGGGAGCCTTGGTGCCCTTCTTAATGGTCCAGGCGCGGCACTCGTCGGAGCCTGCGGTCAGGAAGGAGATGAGACCCAGCAGTGCGTAGCTGGACTTGATGAGGCGATCCAGGCCGGACTCGGCAACACCCAGCTCTTCCATGAACATAGCCTTCTCTTCAGGATCATCCAGTTCCGCAATATCGGCCTCCAGCTTGGCGCAGATGGGCAGCAGTTCGCTGCCTTCTTCCTCCGCCAGGGCTTTCACAGCCATGTAGTGGCGGTTGGACTCGGGCTCGTTGATCTCGTTTTCTGCCAGGTTTGCCACATAAATGGTCTTCTTCAGAGTCAGCAGATCAGAAGTGCCGATGAGCGCCAGATCTTCCTTGTCGTCGGTGTAGGTGCGGGCCAGCTTACCCTCGTTCAGATGCTCCAGCAGACCGGAGAATACTTCTACCTCGCGGGCAAACTTCTTGTCGCCGCCCTTCATAGCCTTCTGTGCCTTATCGATGCGGCGCTCCACCATTTCCATATCGGCCATCACCAGTTCCAGGTTGATGATCTCAATATCACGCAGAGGATCGGTGTCACCTTCCACATGGGTAACATTGCTGTCTTCAAAGCAGCGGACCACATGGACAATGGCATCGGTGGTGCGGATGTTACTAAGGAACTTGTTGCCCAGACCTTCGCCCTTGGAAGCGCCCTTTACCAGACCTGCGATGTCAACGAACTCGATCACAGCGGGGGTGACCTTCTTGGGCTTGTGCAGATCTGCCAGCCAGTCGATGCGCTCATCGGGAACACTGACCACGCCCACGTTGGGGTCGATGGTGCAGAATGCGTAGTTGTCAGCGGGAACACCGGCATTGGTGATTGCGTTGAAAAGAGTGGACTTGCCAACATTGGGCAGTCCCACGATACCTAACTTCATTTATAATCATTCTCCTTTGAAAAGTTGTTGTATTTCAAGGGTTTTTGGCATTTGGCGTTTTGGTCACTACGCCATTTCTACTCCATTTTGGTGTGGAGTATCATTGAGTTTTATGCCGAGACCCCATTTAACTGGAATTGCTTGACAGCTTGATCGAGTGTATCGGTAGTTACATGAACATACCGATCCATGGTTGTTTTGATGCTGGCGTGACCCAGCAATTTTTGCAGCACTTTTGGCTGCATACCGCTTTCAATGGCTCGTGTGGCGTAAGTGTGCCGAAGAGCGTGCATACAGAAGCGGTCAATTCCTGCTTCATCGCAGAGTTTATACAGATGGGTATCATACGAGCTATTCTTTGCCGGCTCTCCGGTGCGCCAGTTGATGAAAACAAGATCACGCATCACAAGTGTTGAGATAAGGCCTGTGCGTCGATCAATATATTCCAGGACTTGGGATAGGGCAGGGGATTCTTTACGCCCTTCACGGCTCTCCCAGACGCTTTTGAGGATCTCGTAGGCTCTGTCTGTCAGAGGGATGGTACGATAGCTCTGCTGCGTTTTAGGTGGCCCGGCACGCCATGTCTGTGTGCTGTAGCGAAACTCTAAAGTCTTATTGATGGTTATCGTGCGATTTTCAAAATCTACCGCATCCCATGTTAGACCAATCATTTCGCCGGTACGAAGTCCGGTTTCCAAAATTAACGCATACTGATTGTAATTGTGAGATCGCCGCGCTGTTTCTAAAAAGATGCGCTGATCTTCACGGGTAAGGAAATGAATATCATCTGCCGCCCGGACAGGCTTTGTGAATCGCACACCGTCCATTGGGTGTTTTGCAATCAAGTCGTTCATCTTGGCCGCCTTGAACATAGTACCCATTGTGATGTATGTTTGACGGATGGTAGAGCCTGCGTAATCGGCATCCATTTGGATGAACACCTTCTTGCAGTGCATCGGCTTTACATTGGAAATAAGCATTCTGCCCATTACCGGTTGAATATTTTGAATATAGCGCTCACGGTAGTTGCGGAGCGTGTTCGGAGCTAAGTCGCCTACGATATTCTCAATCCAAAAGTTAAACCATTCATCAACGGTGGTGCTGGTTGCCACAAAGACATCTTCGTGCTTATCAGCGTATTTTGCTTCCTCGATTCAGTTGCGTGCTTCTGGAACTGTTTGGAAATATTTCTCGTGTCGTTTACCTGTTTTGTCTACAAACCTTGCGCTGTATAGACCATCCTTTCTTTGGTAGATACCCTTACCGCAGTCTTTTCCTTTGAGATTCTTTCCCAAGATGAACTCCTTTCCGCCTTGGCGAAAAAGAACACATACTGCTACACTCTAATCATAGCACATAGTGTTCTTTTTCTCAAGGCATTATTGAAAACTTTTATGCTTTAAATTGAAATAGAGTACTAAATGACAAGTCGCTGGCTGATAAACTGCTCAAATTCTTTTCTTTTTACCAGTTTCTTTGTTCCAACGTAGAGTACAAAGGGGCAGTTTGGTGTACGCAGCATACTGTCGATTTTGTTGATGCCGATGTTGCTATACTCAGCCGCTTCACGAGCGGTCAGCGCAACTTTTAAGTGGATGGGGACTTTGTTGATTTCATTATCCATTCGATCTCTCCTTGTTGTTTTGGTTAGAGGGTTAGGGATTTTCCCTAAAGTGGTGTTTGGGTGTATATACACCGGCGATGCTTGCTCGTCTTTGGGGCCCCAAACGCGATGCTTGCTAAGAAAATGCCGTTGCCATTTCCTTAGAGGCTGTCATTTGAAAGGCAACTCATCGTCGGGATCGGTTAACGCCGCCCATGACGCAAATGACGATTGTGACGATGTTTGGGAGAACGAGGAAGGGTCGTCATACTGCTGACGCAGTGACGCGAGGGTCTCGCTCCTCCTTTGACCGTCATTGCCGTCATCATCGTCATTCAGCTGCCAAATCATCAGCCTGGCCTTTGCTGTTGACTTATGATTCATGGAGATGCCCAGCGGCTTA
>JBGVPJ010000101.1:0-7204 GCA_045126955.1 Faecousia sp. | reverse complement strand
ATTCTCCACCACATGGTAATTGGTGAGGATATAGCCGTCATCAGTGAAGATAAAGCCGGAGCCGGAGGCGGCTGCAGTGGTTTGATAGCCCCAGTAATTGGTGGTGATGGAGGTGGTAATACCCACAGTAGAGTTTACATTGGTAGCATACACCTCAGCCTGTGTCATTAGCTTGGATGTGTCAATCCGGGTGATGTCCAAAACGGCATTTTCCCGCTTTCCCTCCAAAAGATTGGAAACATTTGCCTGTGTATCCGGAACCTTTTCGGCCGGCTGTTTTTCAAGGCGCATCAAGCCGGCACCGAACAGACCGCCCAGCAGACTGCAGATAAGGGCAATGGCTATGACTTTGCCGCCGGTCCAACCTTTCTTTGTTTTTTTAGGAGGGGTCTGGCTGTGATTATATTCGTCATCCCAGGGAAAAGGATTACTCTGATGCTCATATGATTCATTCATAAGGCAAAACTCCTTTGCTTTTTTCAATATTTTACCTCGGAAATCGAAATCAATGCTGAACAAATCAAAAATGAACTGTGAATATTTCGTTAAAACAGTAGCGAAATGGAATGTGAGATGTTATAACCAAGAAAAAAGAGGAGAATTCTCTGATGTTTAAAGGGAGACATACATATGGGACTAATTAAAGGGGGTATTGGCGCATTGGGTGGATCCCTTGCCGACCAGTGGAAGGAGTTTTCTATTGCAATGCTTTTGATACGGGTGTGCTGACTGTAAAGGGCCAAAAGCAGATTTTCGGTCGGAAGATTTTGAACTTTCACCCCGGATCTTTTGTCCGGGGTGACGTTATATGTCAGAAAATTGTGCTTCACAGCTTGACAAATGATACCGGCCGTGTTACAATGACCCAAACCGATGAGGAAGAGTGAGTAGGTATTACACCCTTTCTTGCAGAGAGTCGCAGGCGGTGGAATTGCGACAGAAAGTGTAAGACTGAATGGACTTCCGAGGGCAAGCGGAACAGAGGAAACTCTTAGTATGTGCGCCGGAGCGGACCCTCCGTCACCAAAGGTCAGCATATGACAGTATGCGTAAAGTGGGCGCAATGCGTCAAGCCGGGTGGCACCGCAGGATTTATGTCCTGTCCCAGCTCAAAACTGGGGCAGGATTTTTGTTTTTTGCCCCGAAAATTTGAAAGGAGCTAATATCATGGCAAACAAAGAAATTCCTTACAAAATTTATTTGGAAGAGAGTGAGATGCCTAAATACTGGTACAATCTTCGGGCAGATATGGTGAATAAGCCGGCCCCTCTTTTGGATCCCAAGACCCGCAAGCCTATGACCGCAGAGGATTTGGCACCGGTGTTCTGCGATTCGCTGATTGCTCAGGAGTTGGATGATACCACGCCTTATTTTGAAATCCCTGAGGAAATCCGCAACTTCTACAAGATGTACCGGCCGGCACCTCTGGTTAGAGCCTACTGTTTGGAGCAGAAGCTCCAGACTCCCGCGAAAATCTACTATAAATTTGAGGGCAACAACACCTCCGGAAGCCATAAACTCAACTCTGCCATTGCGCAGGCCTACTATGCCAAGCAGCAGGGACTCACCGGCGTGACCACCGAGACCGGTGCCGGCCAGTGGGGTACGGCACTGTCCATGGCCTGTGCCTATTTGGGACTGGACTGCAAGGTATACATGGTCAAGGTGTCTTATGAGCAGAAGCCCTTCCGCCGTGAGGTTATGCGTACCTACGGCGCATCCGTCATTCCCAGCCCCTCCATGGAAACCGAGGTTGGCAGAAAGATTCTTGCCGAGCATCCCGGTACTACCGGAAGTCTTGGCTGCGCCATTTCCGAGGCTGTGGAAAAGGCAACCAGCCTGCCCGGTTACCGCTATGTGTTGGGCAGTGTTCTCAATCAGGTTATGCTCCACCAGACGGTGATTGGCTTGGAAGCAAAAGCGGCTATGGATAAGTATGATATCAAGCCGGATATCATCATCGGCTGTGCCGGCGGCGGTTCCAATTTGGGTGGTTTGATTGCTCCTTTCATGGGTGAGAAAATCAAGGGCAATGCCGATTACCGGATTATTGCTGTAGAGCCTATGACCTGCCCCAGCTTTACAAGAGGAAAATATGCCTATGATTACTGCGACACCGGCATGATTTGCCCTCTGGCAAAGATGTATACGCTGGGTAGCGGCTTCATTCCTGCCGGCACCCACTCCGGTGGTCTGCGGTACCATGGCATGAATCCCACATTGTCTCAGCTGTATGATGACGGACTGATGGAAGCCGTCTCCGTGCCCCAGACAGAGGTCTTCAAGGCTGCGGAGGAATTTGCCCGGGTAGAGGGTATCCTGCCTGCTCCCGAAAGCTCCCACGCCATCAAGGTGGCCATTGACGAGGCGCTGAAGTGTAAGGAAACAGGGGAGGAGAAGACCATTCTCTTCGGCCTGACCGGCACCGGCTACTTCGACATGATGGCTTATGAGAAGTTCCACGACGGCAAGATGGTGGACTACGCACCCACGGAAGAGGAACTGCAAAAGGGCTTCAGCTACCTGCCTAAAATGGATTGATTTACAAGGGACTGTTAAGCAGTCCCTTGTTTTATTGTATAAGAATACCACCTGCACGGCCGGTGGTTCCAAAAAGCTTTCGCTATGCCCAGTCCCGCCGCAGCGGAAAGCCTCCCCTGTGTAAGGGGAGGTGGCACGGCGTAAGCCGTGACGGAGGGGTTGTACTCGTAGTGACAATCCCCCAGTCACCGCTGTGCGGTGCCAGCCCCCTTTACACAAGGGGGCCTTAGTGCGCACCCAACCGCATCTGCGGTAGTAGGGCGGAACATGCAAGCGAAAGATAATTCCATGAGCCTATAGGCTCGGCAGGTTGTAGGCCCTAAGGGGGCCTGTGCATACCACCGGCTCGGCAGGTGGTTATGATTTTTATGAATTTACAGCCTATGTAAGATTCCTATTGACAAATGGAAAAGCGTTTTGTATACTAACTGTACTAGTACAGTTAGTACGGTTAATACACTTAAAAGGAGGGGATGTGCTTGGTGCATCTGGATTACCGGGATGTGCGGCCGATTTACGCCCAGATAGCCGATAATTTTCGCAGCCAAATCCGTGCCGGTGTGCTGGAAAAGGGCGAAAAGCTCCCCAGTGTCCGGGAGCTGGCCAGTGAGCTTGCTATCAATCCAAACACCATACAACGCGCCTACCGGGAGTTGGAAGCGGAGGGCTGGATTGCCTCCGTGTCCGGAAAGGGCAGCTTCGTCTGCGGCACCGTTCAAAGTGATGACGCGACTTTGGAACCGTTGTGGGCACAGCTGGATGCGGCGGCGGAAAAATTACTGAAGGCAGGCGTTTCCCATCAAGCCCTGCTGCAGCATTTGAAACAAGGAGGGGATACCCATGCTTAATATGCAAAATGTCACAAAGACCTTTGGCGATTTTACCGCCCTTTCTAATCTCTCCATGACGGTTCCCAAGGGTACGGTATACGGACTGGTCGGTCCCAACGGTGCCGGCAAATCCACAGCCATCCGTCTGCTGACCGGCGTGTACCGTCCGGACAGCGGCATCATCACCTTAGAGGGTCAGCCTGTATATGAAAATCCGGCAGCAAAGACCCGTATCAGCTACATTCCCGACGAGATTTTCTTCTTCCCCTCTGCAACCATGGAGGAGATGCGTAAATTCTACAAGGGTTTTTATCCCGACTTTGACGATGACCTGTTCAAACGGCTCTATGATGTATTCCAGCTCCCTAAGAAATCCCAAATCCGCCGTTTTTCCAAGGGCATGCAAAAGCAGGCCGCCTTCCATTTGAGCATTTGCACCCGTCCGGATGTGCTGATTTTGGACGAGCCGGTGGACGGACTGGATCCGGTGATGCGGCGGCAGGTGTGGAGCTTGATTCTGTCGGATGTTGCACAGCGGGAAACGACTGTGCTTATCTCCTCCCACAATCTGCGGGAGCTGGAGGACATCTGCGACCATGTGGGCATTATGGATAAAGGTCACATGCTTTTGGAGCGGAGCTTGGAATCTATGCAGGGCAACACCGTAAAGCTGCAGCTGGTGGGCGATGCCCCCGAGGGGCTGGAGGTGCTTCATACCGGCACTTCCGGAAGGCTGAAAACATTGGTGGTCCGCGGTACCTCTGAGCAGGTCCATGCAAAGGTCGCCGCCTGCAATCCAACCTATTTTGACATTCTGCCCCTGTCGCTGGAGGAGATTTTCATTTATGAACTGGGAGGTGTGAACTATGAAGTCAAGAACATCCTGCTTTAATACTACGGTATTCAAGAAAAACATCACCCGGTTCGCACCGGTGTGGGCGTTGTATACCGTTTTCCTGTTACTGTATCTGCTTGGTATAGCCAGAGGAAACCGTGGGATTTTTGCCCGGGAGATGGCAGATAACTTAGGGGCAATGGCATGGCTGAATCTCTTTTATGCCGGCATCTGCGCAATCTATCTGTTTGGTGATTTGTTCAACAGCCGTCTGTGCAATGCTCTCCATGCCTTTCCTCTGCGGCGGGAGGGATGGCTGATTACCAATACCGTCTCCGGTATTCTGTTCAGCTTGGTGCCCAATGTGCTCATGAGTCTGATGGGATGCATTTTGATGTGGGAGTATGCCTATATTGCACTTATTTGGCTGGCAGTCAATACCTTGCTGTATCTGTTCTTTTTCGGTACGGCAGTGTTCAGTGCCGTTTGTGCCGGCAACCGACTGGCAACGGTGGCCATTTACGGCATTATCCATTTTATTACTTTTTTGGCGCATGCAATTATCTCGCTTCTTTATGAGCCTCTGGTTTACGGCTTTCAACTGAGCAGCAAAAGATTTTTTCACTTCTTTCCCATGAATGAGCTGTCCATGTTTAGCTATGTGGACATTGAGTATGTTCCAACTACGGAAAAAGTCTTTTGCAAGGGCCTCCTGCCCGACGATTGGCGTTATCTCGGTATCTGCGCAGGGGCGGGTCTTGTGTTCTTTGCGCTGGCTTGGCTGGTGTACCGCTGCCGGCATTTGGAAAGCGCCGGAGATTTCATCTCTCTGCGTCCGTTGTCTCCGGCATTTTTGGTGATTTACACGTTTGGTGTGGGTATTGTACTTTATGCGTTCTTTGAACTTTTTGGCAACCTCTCCTATGCACCCCTTGCGGTCGGTATTGCGGTCGGCTACTTTACCGGCAGGATGCTGCTGGGGCGCACCGTAAAGGTATTCGGAAAGAAAGCTCTATTGGGCTTTGCTCTGCTGATGGCGGTGCTTGCCGGCAGTATGCTGCTCACTTGGCTTGACCCTCTTGGCCTTGCAAGACAGATTCCCGATGCAGACAGCATCAAAAGCGCCGCTGTGTACGAACCGCAAAAGAAATACATCTACGACGGCGAAGGTATGCAGACTCCCTTTGAGGTTACCGACCGGGGAGAGATTGAGGAGATTCTAAACTTCCATAAGGAAATATCCCGCGGCCCCGCAGACGGGGTTGGGGAGATAGTGGATGTGTATATCCGCTACACCCTGCATAATGGCAAGCAAATTATCAAGCGTTATCCGGTATCTGTCAACAGCGAGGCGGGGAGCTGGGCACAAAAGCATTTCAGCGATATTCGCTATATCTTCCAAGTGGATGACCCGGAAATTCTGTATAAGTCTTCTTCCACGGCCACGGTAGACGCCCTAAAAGAAGCCGATTCCTATACCATGGATTTTAAGGACGGGAAATCGATTGCCGGCCTGCTGGATGCCATCAAAGCAGACTGCGCCGCCGGTCGGATGGCACAGCACTGGGCGTTCCACGATGACAAGGAATCCCTGGCTTACTCCATCAGATTTCAGTATGTGGATGAGGCCTACTTGGGCGATGAATCCTACGATAACAAATACAGTCACCAATATTTAGAAATAATGCAGGAATGTACCAACACCGCAGAATATCTAGACAAATATTTCTATTCGAGCGAATCAAACCCCAATGAATAAACAATTATCCCCGGGAACGGTTGCCGTTCCCGGGGTAATTTTTGTCTCTCGTGTCCGAAAAAAACTGGTCGAAAAACGAGGAATTTCTTTTATTTAACTTAATGTATTATACATATACGAGAATGCAAAGAAAAAAGTTGGCAAATATATAACACTGGTTAATATATCAATACAAAGCCCCTTAAATGACCAACTATTTATTCTAAGTATTAAATATACAACAATTAAAACAGCAAAGGCAAAAAAGCAAAGAATTCCAAGTAAAATGCTAACAGGATATTCAATAGGATATTTTGACATTTCGCCAAACGTAACGATTGTAAGCCAAAGAAAAGCACATACAAGTCCTGCTGCACCAACAGCCGATAATCCTAACGAAAGCGCAGTAGTTTTAATATTGCAGTTGTTTTTTACAGTTTTGGAGAACATCAAGCAAAACAAAGCGGAAACAATCAATGTAATTCCAAATGAGATTGCAACAAATGGCCAACCGTTCATTATATGAAAAACGACAAATTCATACGTAGGCGTATCCGCGCCACCAATTATGCCTACTGCACCATTTTGAGAAGTATAGTTTTGTAATGTAATAAATGGAACTATTACTCCTATAATTGAAAACAGTGCCCCGGTCAAAAGTGTTAATAAAGAGATTTGTTTTAACTTCATTAAATCACCGCCTTGGGTGTATTATAGCATAAAAGCGGGAATAAATACAATGCGAAGCATTGTATTTATTCAATTGTGCACAATGTGATGACAGCCGGGGCTGTCGTAGGACAGAGGCTTGAAGGTATAGCCGTTGCACAGGCCCCATACGATAATTCTTTCTACGGCATCCACGCTGTAGGGCTTGATGTCGTGCTGCAATACCACGGAGTCCTTTAGCTGGCCGATACCACTTACAACATGGTGAAACACTTCCTCCGCTGTGCGGGCACCGCCGGCATCAAAGCTGTCCACATTCCAGTCAAAGTAGCGGTAACCGATTTCCTGCAGCTTCTTGGTCAGCCTGGTCATAATGCCTCTGTTGTAGGCACTGCTGACAGTATTGGAGCTGCCACCGGGGAAACGCATAAGCATGCTCTGTTGACCGGTGAGTTCAAAAATCACCTTTTGCATTGCTTCAATATCCGCTAAAAAAGCATCATCGCTGACATAAATATCCTTGTACCGATGAGAATAGGAGTGGATTGCAACGGTGTGTCCTTCCCGGGCGGTGCGTTCAATCATATGGAT
>JBGVPJ010000100.1:0-2522 GCA_045126955.1 Faecousia sp. | reverse complement strand
CCCAGCGGTGAAATCTGGAAGATGGAAACGAGCTTCTACCCATTCCTTATGGAGGTACGCAAGCTCCTTTCCGATAACCCCCTGTTTGTTATCATCAACTCCTATACCACCGGTCTGGCGCCCTCTGCGGTGGGCTATGCGTCCGATGTGGTATTTGGTGCCACCCATGGGGGAAGCACCGCGGTAGGGGAGTTGGGACTGCCGGTAAAATCCACCGGATTCATGCTACCCTGCGGCGCAACAGGCCGCTGGACACCGTAATTGGGAGGTGCTGCATTTTGAGTACAGCAATTTCTGCCCAGCATTTGGCGTACACTTATCCGGGCGTGGATGACACGCCCGGCATTGCCGTATTTGAGGACTTGGACATTGCCATTGAAGAAGGCACCTTTGTGGCTGTTATCGGTGGCAACGGTTGTGGAAAGTCCACACTTGCCAAACATTTTAACAGTATATTGTTACCCTGCGGCGGTAAGGTTTATGTTAGCGGTATGGATACCTCTGACCCGGAAAAGCTGATGGCGGTCCGCAGAACCGTGGGTATGGTGTTCCAAAACCCTGACAACCAAATTGTTGCCAATGTGGTAGAGGAGGATGTAGCCTTTGGGCCGGAAAATTTGGGAGTTGCTTCTCCTGTGATCCGCCAAAGGGTGGACAATGCTCTTAAGCAGGTAGGTATGTATGAATACCGCAGCCATGCACCGCATCTTCTGTCCGGTGGACAGAAGCAACGAGTTGCAATTGCCGGCGTGATTGCTATGGAACCCAAGTGCATTGTTCTGGATGAGCCAACTGCTATGCTTGACCCTAAGGGTCGCCGGGAAGTGATGGAAACCGTTGAGCGGCTGAACCGTGAAAAAGGAATTACCGTTGTGCTGATTACCCACCATATGAATGAGGCCGCACAGGCTCAGCGAGTGGTGGTGCTGCGCAAAGGAAAGGTCGCTTTAGACGGCACTCCTCGGGAGGTTTTCTCCCATGTAGATGAGCTCCATGAAATGGGACTTGCCGCTCCGGAGACTGTGGAACTGTGCTACAGCTTGAACGAGAACGGTTTTGCCCTTTCTTTGGACCGATTGAATGCAGAAGAATGTGCGCAGGCACTTTATGAGGTATTAAAGGCCTGACCCACAGGAGGTTAGAAAATTGACACCTATTTTAGAGGTTAAAAACCTATGCCATACTTACAGCATCGGTACACCCTTTGAGCATGTTGCCTTGAAGGATGTGTCTCTTTCTGTGGAACGGGGAGAGTTTATCGGTGTGATTGGACATACCGGTTCCGGTAAGTCCACCTTTATGCAGCACTTGAACGGACTTTTAAAACCAACCTCCGGTCAGATTTTGCTGGACGGTAAGGATATTTGGTCTGACAAGAAGCTCACCCGAGAGAGCCGTTTCCGGGTTGGACTGGTTTTTCAGTACCCGGAGTATCAGCTTTTTGAGGAAACGGTGTATAAGGATATCGCCTTCGGCCCTAAAAATATGGGTTTAAAGCAGGAGGAGATTGACCGCCGTGTCCGGGAGGCTGCCGGCTTTGTGGGTATTTCCGACGCACAGCTGGAGGCATCTCCCTTTGATCTGTCCGGAGGGCAGAAGCGGCGTGTGGCCATTGCCGGCGTGATTGCCATGGAGCCGGAGGTTTTGATTTTAGATGAGCCTACTGCAGGTCTTGATCCTGTAGGCAGAGAGGAAATCTTAAGCAATATCGAAAGCTATCGCCGGGCAAAGGATGCCACCATTATGATGGTCAGCCATTCTATGAACGATGTGGCACGGCTGGGGGACCGACTGCTGGTGATGAATAATGCAACGCTTGCTATGGATGCTGCCCCCATGGAGGTGTTCACCCATGCGCGGGAGCTGCTGAATATGGGACTGGATATCCCGGAGGTTACACAGCTGTTTTTGCAGCTACAGAATATGGGCATTCCTGTGAATCCGGTTTATACCATGGAACAGGCAGTTGCGGAGTTGCGGCGGATAAAGGAGGAAAATGCCCATGCTTAAGGATATTACACTGGGTCAGTTTTTTCCCGGCACTTCCGTCGTTCACCGTCTAGACCCCCGTACCAAACTGATTGCATTGATTGCTTATATTGTTGCGTTGTTTTCTGCCGCCAGCTGGCTATCCTACGGAATCGTATTTGCATTCCTTGCAACATCTGTTGCTTTGTCTAAAATTCCGCTAAAAGCCATTGTCAGAGGTATGAAGCCACTTGTGGTGATTTTGATTTTTACGGGTCTTTTAAACCTGTTTTTTACTGCCGGTGAGACAGTTTTGGTGAAGTTTTGGGTGCTGACCATTACTTTGGAGGGCGTCACGCGGGCGATTTTTATGGTGGTTCGGATATTAATGCTGATTTCCGCAACCTTCCTGCTCACCTATACTACCTCTCCTATCAGTCTGACAGACGGTTTGGAATCTCTGTTAAGTCCACTGAAAAAGATTCATCTGCCGGTGCATGAGCTGTCCATGATGATGTGCATTGCTCTTCGGTTTATTCCCACACTGATTGAGG
>JBGVPJ010000099.1:0-2604 GCA_045126955.1 Faecousia sp. | reverse complement strand
GCCGACGCCGCCCGTTTGCTTGTCTTTGGGGCTTTCTTGACCTCTGTCAGACTGTCAAAAAATACTTTTTTGACAGTCTGAGTGCCGCTGCCAACGCAGCGGCCCTTGCAAATTGTATTTGTCGCGCAAACAAATGCTCTTCTTGAGAAGAAACAGTCAAGAGCTGAAGCAATATCTTCGTTAGGAACGCTTTGACGCATTCTTAATGAAGAAATTGTGGGGCAGGGAAGAGAATGTTTGGAAGATATATAGAATTTTTTTACCAATTTTTGTTGACTTTTTCGAAAAAATGCTTATAATAATAATCCGTATGGACATTATTAGCGATAAACCGATGGCATTTCGGGAAATTGTGCAAGCGATTTCCGGCAAGAGGATGATTGTTGGAGCCAAACAGCTCCGCAAAGCCCTTATATCCGGCTCTGCCAGACGAGTCTACCTGGCAAAAGATGCCGATCCTGCCATTACGGAACCGATCATGACTCTGTGCAAACTTCATAACGTAGAGGTTGCCTGGGTGCGGTCTATGACTGACCTGGGCCAAGCTTGCGAAATTGACGTTGGCGCCGCAGCGGCTGCCGTTGCGAATCCCTTTTGATTCTACCGGAGAATTCCGTGGAATATATATCCGCCTTTTGGCGAGAATTACAGAAAGGAGAAATTTAATGCCTACTTTTAATCAGCTCGTTAGACATGGCCGTCAGCAGGTCGAGTACAAGTCCACCGCCCCTGCATTGCAGAGAGGTCTGAACACTCTGGACAACAAGGCAACTACTTTGCCCTCCCCCCAGAAGCGTGGCGTTTGCACTGCTGTTCGTGTCACCAGCCCCAAGAAGCCTAACTCCGCTCTGCGTAAGATTGCCCGTGTGCGTCTGACCAACGGTATGGAAGTTTCCGCTTATATTCCTGGTGTCGGCCATAACCTGCAGGAGCACTCCGTGGTGCTGATCCGTGGCGGTCGTGTAAAGGACCTTCCCGGTGTGCGTTACCACATCATCCGCGGTACTTTGGATACTCAGGGTGTTCAGGGCCGTATGCAGTCCCGCTCCAAGTATGGTGCAAAGCGTCCCAAGGCCGGCAAGAAGTAATTGCTAAGCCTGTAAGACAAAAATTGAATTTTCCCCAAGCCCGTTCGCAAGGCTTTGCCTTGCCATGAAGGTTTTTGATATATAAACCTCTGGCCAGGCACAACGAAAGTCACACTTTCGAGTACCGATGAAATCATTATATTATGAAGGAGGGAAGCAAAGTGCCCAGAAGAGGTAATGTTCCCAAGAGAGAGGTTCTGCCCGATCCTCAGTATAATTCCGTTCTGGTTACGAAGCTCGTAAACAGCATCATGCTGGACGGCAAGAAGGGTGTATCCCAAAAGGTCGTGTATGGTGCATTTGAAATCGTAGAGAACAAGACCGGCAAGAATGGCCTGGAGGTATTCCAGCAGGCTTTGGAAAACGTTATGCCCGCAGTTGAGTTGAAGGCTCGCCGGGTTGGCGGTTCCACTTACCAGGTCCCCATCGAGGTGCGTCCGGAGCGCCGTCAGACTTTGGGTCTGCGCTGGATCACCACTTATAGCCGCGCCCGCAGTGAGAACACTATGCGCGAGCGTTTGGCTGCTGAAATTATGGATGCTGCCAACAACACCGGTGCATCTGTGAAGAAGCGCGAAGACGTCCACAAAATGGCCGACGCCAACAAGGCTTTCGCCCATTTCCGTTGGTAATAAAGGAGTAACACTTTCATGCCTAGAGAGTATTCCCTGGAAAACACCAGAAACTTTGGCATCATGGCTCACATTGATGCCGGTAAGACTACCACTTCCGAGCGTATCCTGTTTTACACCGGTAAGAACTACAAGCTGGGTGAGACCCACGACGGTTCTGCCACTATGGACTGGATGGCACAGGAGCAGGAACGTGGTATTACCATTACTTCCGCAGCAACTACTTGCTTTTGGAAGGGATGCCGCCTGAATATTATTGACACCCCGGGCCACGTGGATTTCACTGTGGAAGTCGAGCGTAGCCTTCGTGTTTTGGACGGTGCTGTCACCGTTCTGTGTGCAAAGGGTGGCGTTGAGCCGCAGACCGAGACTGTTTGGCGTCAGGCCGACGAGTACAAGGTCCCCCGTATGATTTATGTCAATAAGATGGATATCATTGGCGCTGATTTCTACCGCGTCCTGGAAATGATTGACGAGCGTCTGAAGTGCAATGCTGTACCTATTCAGCTGCCCATCGGCTCCGAGACCTTCTTCAAGGGCAACATCGATCTGGTCAAAATGAAGGCAAATGTTTTCTATGATGACCTGGGTAAGGATGTTCGTGAAGAACCGATTCCCGAGGATATGGTGGATTTGGCCAATGAGTACCATGAGAAGCTGATGGATGCTGTCTCCACCCTTGACGATGACATCGCTATGATGTATCTGGAGGGCGAAGAGGTTCCTGTTGACATGATCAAGGCCGTTATCCGTAAGGCTACCATCGCCAATGAGATGGTTCCTATTGTTTGCGGTACGTCCTACAAGAACAAGGGTGTTCAGCAGGTTCTGGACGCTGTTGTTGACTATATGCCCAGCCCCGTGGATAAGAAGGGTATTAAGGG
>JBGVPJ010000098.1:0-3141 GCA_045126955.1 Faecousia sp. | reverse complement strand
ATTCCCGCAGCGGAAAGCAGGAAAAGGTTGCAGAAGTAACCAATCTACTTCCGGACTTTTCTTACTCAAAAAAACGGCTTGTCAGTCTGACGGTTCCGGCAAAGGAACAGGCAAGATACAAACCGGAATGCATCTACCATGAAATAGAAGTTTTGGTGTTTGATATGCTTACCATCGCAAAACACCATGTATTCTGGGGGGATCCGCAAATTGCTGTGGATGTGTGCAGCCGAGCTACAGCGATTGTAAGCAGCATTGGAACAGAAGGATATATGCAATGTCTACAGGTAAACATTTGTATAAATTTGATATTGGCATATAGTAAACTCCAAAGATTAGAAGATATGTATTTGGAAACCGAAAAGATTATTGATATATACAAAGCAGTTGAAGCCGTAATATCGCAGGGGGAAACACCGTACACCTCCCCCCTGCTGGACGGTTTGGTAATCTCACGGGAAACAATGAAATACGGTGGAATTGTAAATAATTTGGAATGGTACCATACCTTTTTGACTGAAGCAAAAATACTGAAGCCGCACGCTGAGGATGTCCGGTTTTTGCAATTACTGGCCAAACTGAGATATGAGAGTGAAACAGCAAAGCAACAAGCAAACATGCAATGATATTTCGGAGGGATACAGATGCAGGATAATGGCCGTATTGAATACTTAAAAAAACTAATCAAAGAACTCGAACCGTATTTTATTAATTTTGCGATAGGTATCGGTGTAGGATTGGCTGTTACCGTGGCTTCTACCATACCGCTGCGATTTACCGGCATCAATATTTGCCTTGGAAGTTTTATTGTTGGTTTTATTGGAACGGTAATCACATTGTATATCCGAAGTTGGCGGATGGGTTACAGAGGAAACAGCCGAACCTATACGTTCAGCAGGAACAAAGCCATCAAGCTTATCGCATTAAGTTTTGCGGTACAAATTGTACTTGCCTTGCTGCTCACACCGACGGTTTATATCGCGGGACCGACCGTCTGGCTAGGTGAGTTACTTAATAACCCCAATTCTGTAAGTGGCGAGTACGGTGTTACCGTCTATGATTGGTTGTTTATGCTGCTTGCTGACGCATTGGTGTATGGCCCGGTAATGGTATACGGCGAGTATAGCGGTGCAAAAAAACATAGCGAAGATTTTGGCACCTCCGGAAAAGGAGATACTCCATAAAAAAGTGTATTGCAGTAATAACCGTAATTGGTTATCTTGCTTACTGGTTGTGCCAAACAGCAGCAAACCGACGGACAAAACTCACTGACCACCTATGAAGGAAGAATTATGAAGTTTGCATTGTCATAAAACGCCTTGTTCCTTGCGCAATTTTGAGGAATCTGACTTGTGAGATTCTTAAAACTGTGGTATGATTATCATTATCATACCGCAGTTTTTTATTACAACGAAATTTGAGGGTACAATATGTTAAGATATCCCTGTCTGGTCTTAGACCATGACGATACGGTGGTGCAAAGCGAAGCAACTGTAAATTATCCTTTCTTTGTGGAATACTTGAAGATATACCGTCCCGGTCAGACAATCTCACTCCACGAATACATCAGCGGTTGTTTTCATCCCGGTTATGTGGAAATGTGTAAGGAGCGTTTTGCCTTTACTGATGCAGAATTGCTCCACGAATACAACGGCTGGAAAGAATATATCCGCAGCCATATCCCCGTCCCCTATCCCGGTATTGAGCGGATCATTCGCAGGCAAAAGGAAGAAGGCGGTATTCTGTGCGTGGTTTCTCAATCCTCACAGGAAAATATTGCGAGGGATTATGCCGCGCACTTCGGTATGCAGCCGGATGCAATTTTCGGGTGGGATCTTGAGCCCGAACACCGAAAGCCAAATCCCTGGGCGCTGCAGCAAATTATGGATACATACCACCTGTCCGCAGAGCAATTGCTGGTAGTGGATGATATGAAAGCGGCAGTCGGTATGGCCCGTGCCGGCGGCTGCAAGATTGCCTTTGCCGGCTGGGGCCGAGCAGATTTTCCGCAGATTTATAGCGAAATGTCAAATCTATGCGATTTTTCCTTTGATTCCATTGAAAAATTCGAGAAATTTTTGTTTCACTAGCTTGACAACCGTGTTATAATACCAAATGAATTGAGGCAGAAGGAGGTGTACAGTCTGGAAAAGGATAGCATAAAGGTAATGGCCCGTAACCGTGAGGCCTACCACGAATATTTCGTGGAGGAAGAAATGGAAGCCGGTATTGCACTGAGCGGTACGGAAGTCAAATCCATCCGCAAAGGCACACTGAACCTGAAGGATGCCTGGTGCGGTATCAAAGATGGCGAACTGATCGTAAACCAGCTGCACATCTCACCCTATGAGCAGGGCAACCGTTTTAACCCGGACCCCAGACGGCCACGTCGGCTTTTGATGCACAAGCGCGAGATTATGCGTCTGTTCGGCAAGGTAAAGCAGGATGGCTATGCACTGATACCCCTGTCTGTGTACCTGAAGGGCAGTTTGGTAAAGGTAAAGGTAGGTCTGTGCAAGGGCAAAAAGCTGTACGACAAAAGACAATCTGCGGCCGAGCGGGATGCAAAGCGTCAAATCGACCGCGCAATGAAGGAGAGATATTAATATGAACCCTACATTTAAGATTACGATGGCAAACGGCGGTGTCATTGAAGGTGAGCTGTATCCCGAAAAAGCGCCCCAGAGTGTGTACAATTTCATTGACCTTGCCAATCACAACTACTATGACGGTCTGATTTTCCACCGTGTCATTCCCGGTTTTATGATTCAGGGCGGTTGCCCCGACGGAACCGGCATGGGCGGCCCCGGCTACTGCATTAAGGGTGAGTTCTTCTTTAACGGCTTTAAAAACGACCTGCGCCATAAGCGTGGTGTGCTGTCTATGGCCCGTTCCTCCTCCCCCAACTCTGCAGGCTCCCAGTTTTTCATTATGCATGAGGATGCCAAGCACCTGGACGGTCAGTATGCCGCCTTCGGTAAGGTAACCTCCGGTCTGGATGTTGTGGACGCCATCGCCTCCACCAAAACCGGCCCTCAGGACCGTCCTGTTGCAGAGCAGAAGATTGCTTCCATCACCGTGGACACCCATGGCGAGACCTATCCCGAGCCCAACAAGCTCCCCGACCCCTACGGTCGTGTG
>JBGVPJ010000097.1:0-4206 GCA_045126955.1 Faecousia sp. | reverse complement strand
CCCACCATTACGGAAATCCGCGTGGTGGATACCTACTGGTCCGACCATTGCCGACACACTACCTTCTCCACCATTATCGACGATGTGAAGATTGACGATGCGGCTGTGGCAGCGGCTTATCAGCGGTACTTGGATGCCCGCGTAGAGGTCTATGGTGAGGAAAAGGCTGCAAAACGGCCTCAAACCCTTATGGACATCGCAACAATTGGTGCCAAGACCCTAAAAAAGCGTGGCTTGCTTCCTGAACTGGATGAGAGTGAAGAGATCAATGCCTGCTCCATCCATGTGAATGCCAAGGTCAACGGCCAGGAGCAGGACTGGTTACTGATGTTCAAGAACGAGACCCATAACCATCCTACGGAAATCGAACCCTTCGGCGGCGCAGCGACCTGTATCGGCGGCTGTATCCGTGACCCCCTGTCCGGTCGTGCCTATGTCCATCAAGCCATGCGTGTTACCGGCGCTGCAGACCCCCGTAAACCCTTAAATGAAACCATCCCCGGCAAACTGCCTCAGCGGAAAATCTGCCAAACAGCAGCTGCCGGATACTCCTCCTACGGCAACCAAATCGGTCTGGCTACCGGCCACGTGGCTGAAATCTACCATGATGGATATGCGGCCAAGCGATTGGAATGCGGTGCTGTAGTAGGTGCTGCACCTGCAATCAATGTGCGTCGCGAACGTCCCGCACCTGGTGATGTGGTGATTCTGCTAGGCGGCCGCACCGGCCGTGACGGTATTGGCGGTGCAACCGGCTCCTCGAAGAGTCACAATATGAAGTCCTTGACTACTATGGCCTCCGAGGTGCAAAAGGGCAACGCCCCCGAGGAGCGGAAAATTCAGCGCCTGTTCCGCAACAGTGAAGTTACCCGCTTGATTAAGCGGTGCAACGATTTCGGTGCAGGCGGTGTGTCCGTAGCCATCGGTGAGTTGGCCGCAGGTCTGCAAATTGATTTGGATGCTGTGCGCAAAAAGTATGACGGTCTTGACGGCACGGAAATTGCCATTTCCGAATCTCAAGAACGGATGGCGGTGGTGGTGGACGCCAAGGATGCGGAGACCTTTATTGCTGCAGCGCAAAAGGAGAATCTGGAAGCCTACCGTGTGGCTGTTGTCACCGAGGCGGAAAGAATGGTCATGGTCTGGAAGGGCCAAACCATCGCAAATCTCTCCCGTGCATTTTTGGATACCAACGGTGCCAGCAAGCACACCAAGGTGGATGTCACTGAAAAGGATTTGTCCGCTTTGAGCAATGCGCTTTACGGCTCTTTAAGAGAGATGGCGGCGGATTTGAAAACAGCCAGCCGCAGAGGTCTTGTAGAACGGTTTGACGGCAGTATCGGCGCGGGTTCTGTGCTGATGCCCTTCGGTGGCAAGACGCAAAGCACGCCTGCGCAGGCTATGGCAGCGGTACTGCCTGTGCTTCCCGGACAGGAAACCTCTCAGGCCAGTGTTATGGCATGGGGACTGGATCCGGATCATATGAGCATTGACCCTTATACCGGCGCCCGAGCAGCGGTGTATACTTCCGTTGCCAAGCTGGTGGCTGCAGGCGCTGACTATAAAAAGGCATATCTTACATTGCAGGAATTCTTTGAAAAGCTGAAAACGGAACCCAAGCGGTGGGGTAAGCCCTTTGCGGCCCTTTTAGGCGCATTGGATGCCCAGCTGGAACTGGGTGCCGCTGCCATTGGCGGCAAGGACTCCATGTCCGGCACCTTCCTGGATATGGATGTACCTCCCACACTCATTTCCTTTGCCATTGCACCCATCTGCAAGGAGCAGGTGCTGACCCCTGAATTTAAGGAGGCAGGAAATCCTGTCTACGTCTTTGGGCCTGCCGATGAAACACCCGAGAGTCAAAAACAGGCTTGGGAGCAGTTCCATACTCTGCATCTTGTCGGAAAGGTAAAGGCTGGCTGGGCGGTAGAAAATGGCCTTGGCGAGGCAGTGATGAAAATGTCCTTCGGTAACCGTATTGGATTCCGTTCTTGCGGAACCGTAGCAGGGGAGTGGCACAAGAATTTCTATGGCTTCCTTGTGGCAGAGCTGACCGAGGATGTGGATTTGCCCGGTGTGCTGAAAATTGGTGAAACCACGGCCCAGGCTTCTGTGGTTCTGGATGATGACAGCGCAAGTATTGCAGAATTGCTTGCAATCAACGAGGGCGTTCTGGAGGATGTATATCCCACGCAGGCACCTGCTGCGGCAGGGGAGATTCCCACTTTTGGCTTCGACGGAATCGGAGCGAAGGCTCCGGTGGTGAAATGTGCAAAACCGAAGGTTTTGATTCCTGTTTTCCCCGGTACAAACTGTGAGTACGATTCTGCCCGAGCGGTGATTGCTGCCGGCGGCGAGGCGGATATCGTGGTCATCCGCAATTTAACTGCTGATGATGTTGCCCGCAGTGTGGAAACTGTGTCTGCCAAGATTGCGGAGAGCCAAATGATTTTCATCCCCGGCGGTTTTTCCGGCGGCGATGAGCCGGACGGCTCCGCCAAGTTCATCACAGCCTTCTTCCGTAATCCTGCGGTGAAGGAGCAGGTTACCCGTCTGCTTGATGACCGTGACGGCCTTATGTGCGGTATTTGCAACGGCTTCCAGGCGCTGATTAAGCTGGGCTTGGTGCCCTACGGCAAGATCATTGACACGGATGAGAATTGTCCGACCTTGACCTTCAACACCATCGCCCGTCACCAGTCCAAGATTGTGCGTACCCGTATTGCTTCCAACAAATCTCCGTGGTTGCGTCTTATGAACGTGGGTGACATTGTGAATGTGCCCATTTCCCATGGCGAGGGTCGTTTCTACGCATCCGAGGCACTGGCAATGGAGCTGGCTGCTAACGGACAGATTGCTACCCAGTATGTGGATTTGGAGGGTGTTCCCTCTATGGAAACCTCCTTCAACCCCAATGGCTCTCTGTTTGCTATCGAGGGCATCACCTCTCCCGACGGCAGAGTCTTGGGTAAGATGGGCCACAGCGAGCGTATCGGTGCAGGACTTTACAGAAATGTGCCCGGCAATTACGATATCCGCATGTTTGAGGCAGCTGTCAAGTATTTTAAGTAAATAACAATAAATTATAGTTATTTCCTTGTGGGGACCGCAAAAGCGGTCCCCTTTTCTTGACAGATGTGATATGATATTTAGTAGAAATTTATAAACGCAAGCTGGTTGAGAACATGAAAAAATTTGTTGTATTTCTAATACTGCTGTTTACTGTACTTACGGGCTGTCATCGAAAGGACAATGCCCAAATAGCCGCAACCACACTGCCTGTCTACGAATTTACTGTCTTTCTTTGTCAAAATACCGATATTTCCGTTTCCCGGTTGGTGACAGAAAATGTCTCCTGCCTCCATGACTATACTGTGCAGGTAGGACAAATGCGAACCGTTGAGGCGGCACAGGTTGTGGTGCTAAACGGCGCCGGTTTAGAAGAGTTTTTGGAGGACGCATTAAAACACGCCGGCAATGTGATTGATGCATCCGCTGATTTGGAATTATCTTGCGGTGATGTGCATCACCATGAAGGACACCAGCATGCGTACGATCCCCATATTTGGCTGTCCCCTGAAAACGCCAAACAGATGTGCAAAACCATATGTGATAGGCTTTGCGTGATTTATCCGGCGCATAAAACACAGTTTGAACAGAATTTGGTCGGACTAATAAGACGGTTGGATGATCTGCAGGCATACGGAGAAACATCCTTGAAGGATTTGGAATATCGGAATTTGATTACCTTCCATGACGGTTTTAGTTACTTTGCAGAAAGTTTCGGTTTGCACATTCTCAAGGCTGTGGAAGAGGAATCCGGCAGCGAGGCATCCGCCAAAGAGCTGATTGAGCTGATTAGGCTGGTGAAAACGAATGCGCTTCCCGCCATCTTCACCGAGGTCAACGGCAGCACTGCTGCCGCAGAAATCATATCTGCCGAAACCGGCGCAAAAGTCTACACTTTGGATATGGCTATGACCGGTAACAGTTATTTTGAGGCCATGTATCACAACATCGATACCATAAAGGAGGCGTTGGGATGAATATCGGAACACACGGCGGTGCCTGCGGACACTCCTGCTGCCTTCGGGTACAGAACTTGTCGGTCAAAATTGGTGCTGACACCATTTTAAAGGATATAAACCTGCATGTTCATTGCGGTGAGATGATTGCCTTGATTGGTCCCAACGGAGCCGGCAAAAG
>JBGVPJ010000096.1:0-5890 GCA_045126955.1 Faecousia sp. | reverse complement strand
TCCAGCGTTTACTGTGCCGGAACCCAAGATTCTACAATTTTGCCCACATGCCCCGCTTTGTACCGCTAAGGTAGATTACAGGGTTGCTCTTGGAACTTGGCTTATAGTTTTGTGCGTCTCCGTATCCGCCGTAATCGAGAGCGGCCGCACCGTTTACAAAAAGTTTTTCCACCTGCGCAACGGAAGAGTTGCCGCCGGATACTCTGAAAAAACTGTTTTTCATCACCAATGGCAAATGTGTGTGGTGGTGCAGATAAATATCCGCATCCACAACGCATGCAAGATCGGCAAGGCGGTTTACCTTGCCGCCTTCTTTTCTGCCGCCGCCCGCACCGTGCGTCACATAAATTGTGTAGTAGTGCGGCCTTCCGTGGTTTTTATGCTTTTCAGAACCAAACCGTACAAACAAAAGCGCCGTTGTGTTGGAGTATTTCTCCGGTATTCCTAATTGCGCACACATCAGCTCCGTAACATCCAGACCGTCAGATCGGTACACTCTGTTTTCGTGGTTACCAGGAAGCACGGCCAGAATCTTATCCTTTATGGGTGCAAAAATCTTCACACACTGACTCAGCTGGTCCATAGGCTTCAAATTGGCGCCGTAGGTATCTCCCACAGAGGATGCTATAGCCGTGTCCATCAAGTCACCGCCCAGGACGCAGTATGCATTTGGTGTATTCTTAATGTGCTCAATTCGCTCCATGATCAGTTTAAAATCTGCCATGGCGTCGCCGATGTGCAGGTCAGCCATCGGGTGGATCTCTATTTGTTCTGCGTAGGGTAAATCACATCGTATTGCTTTCATGTACACCGTCCTTTTCAAAAAATAATAGAGGGTCGGATCTCCCGGCCCTCTATTTTGATGATAGCACTATAACACATTTTTTTGGCTCGGGGTTATCATCTTTATGCTTTATACCCCAAAAAATCGCCAACCAGGTCTATGAATTCCTTGTGCCATCTCCACCCTGTCGCCTCAGCCACATGAATGTGCGGGATTACGTATTTCATCTGAACGTTACCATATTTCCAATACTTTCGCTCAATAAGCTCCAGGCGCTTATCTCCGTTTGGCAACATCTTTGTGACGGCAATTGCCTTTGTTACCGCTTCATATTCCAGTTGCTTCATGGGGGCCATTTCTCGAAGAGCAATGTTTTCAACCGCCCTGGAAACGTCGCAGCCTCCTGGCATCCCGGTCATTTGAAACGCCATGGCCTGCCGGTGCAGTTCCTCGTGCTCTTTCTTTCGTGCTGGGTAATTGCGTATTGTCCACACAACGTTGGGTCTGTAGTCGTCTTTTGGATTACTCATTAGCGCCTCCCGTCAGTACGTCCTTCCCGTTTTGTTAACCTTAATTTTGATATAGCTAACGATCTCAAATCCGCATAATCCCGATAAGATTTTGACCGCACGGATAAAGTCACTCACCCGCTTGCTTTCCTCTTCCAGGTTTTTGATAGCCTCGTAGGCCGTAGGGTCTTTGCATCCGGACTTATTCTCCCAGGGTTTCGGCATTTATCTCTCCTTCACGTTGCTTCTTTTTTGCATAATACCTTCTTTGCTGCGCCCTGTCGTTGCACTTCTTGGAGCAAAAAACTTGTTTTGGGTTATATGCGTAGAACTTACAGTTATTGCACATGGTTAGTCCTCCTAAAAATCGTAGTGGTCAAACAGCCACCGCAAAGCCTTTTGCAGTTCGTCCTTTGTGATGCTGTTGAGCGTTTCCATTCGTGCCACTTTCTCGATGGCAAGCACCTTCGATTGCAAGGCGATAGTATCATCGTTAAGCCGATACTTTACAATCTCCCACGCTTCGCCCAAACTCACATTGTATGATGGGAATTGTATTGCTTTAGCCATCGGTTGCCCTCCAGTTCCATGCTTCGATTGCTTGTTCTGCCCAAGGACGAACCTGCTCCGTTCGCTCTATTACAACATCAGATGCAGGATTGTGTCTGCTTGCCCACAAACTTGACCACGGATTGGGATTTACAAGAAAATCGGTTTTTACAGGCTTTCCTCTGCTGTGGCACTTATTGCAGATAACTTGAAATCTGTATTTTACTTTCCTGTCACCACGATAATTTTTTCCGCCAAATTCGGCATCCTTAAATGATAGCCTTGCCTTGCCACCGCAAAACGGACACGGCTTCAATTCTGTGTTATTGCACATGGTTAGTCCTCCTTGTACGCTTCCGTTCTCGCTTATATTCCTTGCGATACCGCTTGGAATACTTATACAAAATCTCATGCACAATCTCCGTGTTAGCTTGCTCCGTGTTCATTGGATTGATGACATACCAATCCTCGCCAAGCAGGTACTTTTGCAAGAAATCAATAGCCAGTTGTGCATCCAGCGGTGGGCTGATGATACCGCAATCTTTTGCTTCATGGCGAAGCCAGTAAGTAAAAGTCATACTCATTCTCCTTCCGCTGGCTGTTGTAGCCATTCCTTAATGCAGTTATCGCAACCATCTTCGCCTTCGTTTTCGCAATGGTAGTCGCACCACGGCTTATAGCCCATGCTTACAGCATGGAGCGTGGTTGCCAGTTCATCGTCAGTAGCCGTAATGCTTTCTGCGTTGGTCTTGGGCTTTGGCTTGTAATCGGGGCAACTGGTTAATCTTCCAGTTAGCTGTCCGCTATAATGGCACTTATAGAAGTTGATACACTCAAGGCAATCAACGTATGCTTTGCAGAAAATCTCACAAATTCCCATGCCTCGCTCTTTTCCAATCAATCTCATTTGATTGTGGCTTTCACATTCGTTTTTGTAGAATTTGCAGTCTTTGCAAGTCATGGCTCATTCTCCTTTCGGCGGCGTTGGAAGCGGCATCCAATGGGTGACATCATTTACTTCGTAATAGCCCCATTCGATATCGTAAGCGTAGAAACCACTATGTTTACACCCTCCCAAATCATATTCATGGACATCTTCAAGGCAGTTGGCAAATCTCGCAATTCTTGTAATCTGCTCCCAAACGCCATTATAGTGGCACAGCACCCTTGCTCTATCTTCGGGCAACCGCTCCGTCACAGGTATCCACTTGCCGCCGACATTATTGTCGGTCACAGTTACGCCATTTGCGATAAGCGCATCTGCCATAAGTTTGTACCGACAATCGTTCTCCGCATAATACTTGCAACCTTCAAAACAATCAGTACCAACGCAAGCAGAAGTAGCTTTACCGATCAACTCAATCAGCTTTTCTCTCATTGTCAGTTCTCCTTTCTGCAACTATGCATCTCGTGGCACACACCGCCATTTCTAACGCACATCGGCACAAGTTCATCCTTGAACTCCGGGCAAGCCTTCTTCACAAGATCGCACATCATCTGCACCAAGTGTCTTGTTTCCTTGGATGTCTGGTTGCACAGCCTCTTGTTGGCAATGGTGATCAGCGCTTCTGCATTCATGTCCAGGATCATAACCACCGGGGCATCCTGTGGTGCTTTGGTTCTGTCATAGTCATTCTGCCGGTCATTGCGCTGGCTCTTTACATAAGGCGTAACGCCCACATGGTGTCTAACCAGGTGTACGGATACCCAATAGGGGCATTCTATTAGGAAAGAGAAGTTCAGCCGCCGGATGGGGCTGTGCCTTGCTCTCAGGATAGACCGCTTCCATTCCTCGCTGGGTGGCGTGATAGCATCTCGCCCGATTGTTACCAAGGCTCTGCGCTTCACTTCCATCCAGTCGCTTTCATAGGGATGCTCGATCAGTTCAACCTTCATTTGTTCTCCTTTCTTCCGCAAACACTCTCAGCCCATCAAGCCGGGAGATAAGTTCCTCACATACACGACTAACATCGCCTGTGTTATTCATGGCAATCTCATACAGCCATGCTTGGATTGCATCCACTTCCACGGCATCCACGGTGGGGGCATCCTCAATTTCCGTTATTGCCGTAGCTATCCCGCACAGAAAGTCATATCCGCTTTTATTCGGCATGGGATTAGCAAACTTATCAAATTCTGCAAGTAGCGCATCCGCATCAATCAGCCGCTTTTCAGTTGCCATTGTCAGCGCTCCCTTCTTTTCCGACCGATAGGCCGCATTTCTTGGCGAAAGCATTGATCTGCTTCTGCCGGTACAGATACCGGATCTTCCAATCCTCGCAGGTTTTGCCAGCGCACATCTTCCGGGTGCATCTCTCGCAAGGGCTTGGATATGGTTTGCAATAGGCCATGTTATCCCTCCTAAACGGACACCATAGCATTCAGCTGCGCCATGGTGTTGATTACGACGGTGCAGTATTCCGGGAAGTTCGCCCGAACCATTGCTTCCGCCATGGGTGGGCACACCGCATTTCCGCAGCGGGCCACTTGCTTACTCTTGGGGTAGGGCTTGCCCAGGTAATCCCGGTCGATGATGTAATCTGCCGGGAAGCCCATGGCATTGTACAGTTCCCTGGGTGTCAGCATCCGCAGCAGAATATCTGCGATAAAATAGGCAATGCCGTGGATGATCAGCAGGATGATCTCGTCAGCCTGCAAGGAATAGCCGCAATACTTGTTCAGCAGCTCCCGGATCTCGGGCCAATGGCCCAGGTCACGGCTGCCGTCTACTTTGGCGAGCACAGTATGACAAACGGCAAATTCGCCTGCGCTTGCTGTGACCGTTCGCAGAGGACGGTGCAGATCCTGCCCAAGATCCTGCCCTTTGAACTCCACAACGTGAGCCAACGCCAAAGCATCTCGGTCATGGGAAGTAACAGTATGCAGCGGGTCATTGACATCCACCGCCTGGCCGTTGCCGTAATACTCCACCAGCTGCGCCGTGGCCAGGCCGTAACGGTTGGCGGCGTCCACGGTGTTGATAGGGCTGCGGAGGTCTGCCGTGCGGGCATTCTCTGTGGTTTCCGTGTGGTACTGGATGAGGTTGGCAGACAGCAGGCAGGCTTCCTGTTTGGATACCACCGTGGGCACCGAATCCCGCACATCCCGCAGGCGATCACCACCGCCGGTCTGCCCAATGCACATCAGGCTCGCAGATGCCAAAATCTGATTACCTGCGCTTGTAACGGTATGAACAGGGGCGCTTACCGGTGCGCCTACGGAATTTGTGGTATTGGTCACCGTCCACGGCACCATCAGCGGCTCGACCACGCCGCCGGTATGTTTACCTGTCACCGTATTCAGCGGTTCCTGGATGTCGTGAATATGACCGCCGCCGCTGTGGTTGCACTCCACTCCGAAAGGCGCCACAACGGGGCTGACCAGTTCGTGAGCACCTACCGCAGTGATCGTACTAAGCGGATTGGAAATATCCTGCGCAGGGTTGTTGAATTTCTGCTGAACGATGAACGGAGTCAGACTCTTAATGCTGTGCTTGTCCACGCCGCAGATTACCCGCTTCAGGGTGTTGTCTGCCAGCGGACGAACCGCATTGACGCCGTATTGCTTCCTGATTTCTTCCTTCGTAGCGAAGATCGAATAGCTGGGCAGTGCCCAATCGATGATCTCGGCAGCAGACCGCCAGGGCTTACACTTGCCGGACTTCACCGCTTCGCTGTTCCGGGGCGCATGGGTCTTTTCGGGCCATGCGATCTTCTTTCCGTCGCACCGGCCGCAGAGCATGAAGCGCTTTCGGGTTGTCGGTGCGCCATAGTCGGCTGCCACCAGCTCCCGGTATTCCACCTGATAGCCCAGGCCGTCTATCAGCTTCTGCCGCTTGGGATCATCTGCCCCGATGTGCAGATAGTGGCAGGCTTCTTCCAATGCCGGGTGATCTTCCGGTACGCCGGTGGTCAGCATACCGATAAATGCCATGAATGTTTCGCCGGAATGCTCCGGGTCGGGGATCCATACCTTTTCCTTGCCCCGCTTTACGTAGATCAGCGGGCCCCAGGTCTGAATTTCCTCCACATTCTCCATCATCAGCACC